>NZ_JBVHWM010000050.1:0-72782 GCF_055564375.1 Streptomyces sp. NPDC029138 | reverse complement strand
CCAACCACTGTGGCCACCACGGGTTCCGGGATGGGACCCTTCCCCCCCCCAGTGTGCAGCGCCCCCTTCCGCCGGTGGGGGTCGGCGGGTTCTGGCCCCCCCCCCCCCCCCTGCGGCGGGCGCCGCGGTGGGACGGCGCGGTGCCGCTCTTCGAGACGGCACGGCATGGGCATGTGCCCGATGTGGCGGAGGTACGGGAACTGGTCGGCTACGTACGCGAGCAGCGCGCGTCCGGGGCCGTGCGCCCCTTCGAGTTGGTGCTCGGCGGTGCCACGCCCCCGGACGCGGCGAAGGCGAAGGACCTGATCGGTCCGCTGTACGACGCCGGCGCCACCTGGTGGGACGAGCGACAGATCCAGACCGGCCCCGACCTGGACCGTCTGCCCCCTGTACTGCGCCGCGTCGAGGCGGGGCCGCCGGTGATCTGATCAGCCGGTCGAGGGGTGCCGCCGGACGCGGCCGGCATCCCGGGCCCGGCCGCATCGCTCACCGGACACTCGGCGCGGAGCCGAGACAGCCGCCCTGGGTCAGGAAGAGTCAGTGCGGTCCGGGTCCTCGCCGTCCACGTCGAACACCTTGGTCCATGTGGCCCCGCACCGGCAGCGGGAGTGCTCGATCAGTTCTCCTTGTTCCGACACGCTCAGTCCCTGACTGAGCCGCACGTGCACATGTTCGCCCATGAGGAACCGCTTTCCTTGACGTCCGTCGTCACGTCATCGTGATGACGTGTCGCCCACGATGGCAATGCCGCAGCTCACACACCTTCCGGCGGCACCGCGCGCGATGCCATGGGTTCGGCACTGCTCCGTCGAAGCGATCGGTCCACCCCCGGCCGAGGTCAGTCCGCCCTTTCCCTTGGGGCCCCTACTCCTCACGGATGGCGCGTGCCTGGCGGGCAAGGGCGAGGAGGCGGCCGTCGGTGGACCAGATCGCGCTGTTCTCGATGGCCCAGCCGCTGCCGGCATGCTCGGTGCGGATGCGGACCAGGGCCCAGTCGGAGGCGGGGCGGTTGTCCAGGGCGTCGGTGAAGTGCACGGTCAGTTCGGCGGTCGGCACCGGCCGGGGCACGGTCCACAGGGCGAAGAGCGCGGGCGGGAGGGCGTCGGCGAGGACCACCAGGGTGCGGGCGTCCAGCGGCCTGCGGTCGGCGAAGCGTATCCAGGCCAGGAGTTCGGCGCGCTCTCCGCCGCCGAGGGGGCGCGCGTCGGTGGCCGGACGGATCTCCAGGTGGGCGGCGAAAAGCGCCAGGTCAGGGGGGAGGGTGAACGACGGGCAGTCCCCGGGGCCCGGTACGGCGGGCGCGGGCAGGTCGGTGTAGGCGGGCCCGCTGCCGCCCCGTCCGAACACGGCGGAACCGGTGAGGACCGGGGCCTCGCCCTGCACCGCGGTGACCGAGGACATGGATGTGCGGCGGCCCTCGCGCAGGACCCGGGCCGCGAAGCGCAGCGGCTGCTGGTTCACGGGGGCCAGGAAGTGCGCGCCCACGGTGCGGACCGGAACGGGGTGCCCGGTCCGTCCGGCGAGGCAGTCGTGCATGGCGGCGAGCGCCAGCGCGGCCACGTATCCGCCGTGGGCGCCGGACCAGGATCTCCAGGAGCGGTCGATGGTCACGGTGCCGTCGGTCGGGGGCCACTCTCCCGGGACTGGACCCGTGGCGGCTCCGGTGTCCGAGGGGGTGTTGACGCTGTGGCGAACCGAATCGGGCATGCCGACCCCTTGATGAGTAAGTTTGGATTGTGGACCCACCGTAGAGGGGTGCGCCCCGAAAGGGAAACAGAGCCGGTCGAGAGCAGAGCCGGCACGCGGGCGCGTTTCCGGCAGTGCGGGAAACGCGGCTCGCGCGGAGGACGGATCGCGGCAGGACGCCGGAGCTGGGCGCGCCGTCGGGACCGCGGGGGCGATGGTCGTTCAGGCCGCCACGGTCCGCCTATCGCCCGGCGGGGTGCTCAGCGGCACGTAGCCGCTCCGCCACCCGCGTCGCAGTTCCCCGCACCGCCACGACGAAGGCCGACTCGTGCCGGGTGAATCGGCGCATCGGGGCGCTGATGCTGAGCGACGGTGGGGGTGCGCAGCGG
Source organism: Streptomyces sp. NPDC029138 (assembly GCF_055564375.1). Lineage (NCBI taxonomy): Bacteria > Bacillati > Actinomycetota > Actinomycetes > Kitasatosporales > Streptomycetaceae > Streptomyces > Streptomyces sp. NPDC029138. The sequence continues at coordinate 70,707 of NZ_JBVHWM010000050.1, read as the reverse complement.
CTGCGCGCGCAGTTGCCGCTCGGCCCGCGCCGGTGGGCGGGCGGCGAGCAGGAGCCTGCCTTCGGCTTCGCTCCCCACCTGCTGGACAGCATCGTGCGGTGCGAGGCCACCAGGCCGGACACCCCGGATCCCGCCCGCTTCACAGGACGCCTCCACGGACAGCCCGTGGGCACCGCCCTCATTCGCCGCACACGGCGTCGCGGGCGTCTACGTGGTCACCACCGCCGAAGCCCACCGCCGCCAGGGCATCGGAGCGGCCCTCACCTCCGCAGCCGTGCGAGCCGGCCGGGAACGCGGCCTGCGAACCGGCACGCTCCGGGCCAGCGGCCTGGGCGTCGGCGTCTACCGGCGCATGGGCTTCGAGACGATCGCCGCGTACGACCTGTTCCAACTCCCGCCGCGCTGAGCCCGCGGGAACCGGGCGGGAGCGGACGCCAGCCCAGACGCCACCTGACAGCCGTCCTCCGCTGAGCAGGCGGTGGGGCGGAACCGGTGGCCGACGTCAGGACGATCCGGTTTCCGAGCGGGGTGAGCGTGGTGCGGCCGGCCTCCGGGCGAGTGACGGCAGCCCTGTCGGGTACTCGGCCGAACGTGATCAGGCGTGCGCTGTGGCAGGGCTCGATCGCTGGTATCGCCGGCGGCGTCGTGATGACTCTCGGGGAGAAGGCCGAGCAGGCCCTCACCGGCCGGCCCGATTCCCACGTGCCGGCCCGCGTGCTCCAGCGCCTGACGGGCCTGCCCGAACGCCCCGGTACGCAGCCGTTGCCGGTGAACTGGGCCATGCACTACGGCCAGGCCGCCGCGCTCGGCGTACTGCGCTCGGTCATGGCCCAGGCCGGCCTGCGCGGGCCGCTCGCCTCCGCCAAGTTCGCCGTCGTCCGCCTCACGAACGACCAGATCCTGGAGAACGCCACCGGTGTGGGCGCTCCGCCCTCCACCTGGCCCCGCACGGAACTCGTCCTCGACGTCCTGCACAAGGCCGTCTACGCCCTGGTCACCGGAGCCGTCGCCGACCGGCTCGCGGCCCGCGACGGTCCCGGTCCGGGGCAACGCCACGCCGCCCTCCGCCCCGGCCGCCACGCCGACGTCGGCCCCCTCCGCCGAGGAAGCGCCTACGGACGATGAGAACGGCGTCATCTGTGGGGTGCGTGGCGCGCGTCGCGCCGCCGTGGGACCCGGGGGGCGTGGACGGCGTCACGGTTCGCTCGTAGTCGGGGTCATCTCGGTCAGGGGAGTCTCTTCCGGCTGCCGGCTGTGATCGCGGTGGTCGAGCAGGGCCAGCAGCGGGGTCGTCATGATCGTCGTCACCAGGGCGACGATCACGAGGACACCGAAGAGGGCGGGTGAGGCGATGCCCGCGGCCAGGCCCACGTTGATGGCGATGAGCTGCATCAGGCCGCGCGCGTTCATCAGCGCGCCGACGCGGACGGCGACGGACTGGGGTTCGCCCAGCAGGCGTGCCGTGGCCCAGCAGGCGCCGAACTTGCTGACGATCGCCACCACCACACAGACCACGGTGAACAGCAGCAGCGTGCCGTCGGACAGCAGGGTGAAGTCCGTGTTGAGCCCGGAGTAGGCGAAGAACAGGGGCAGGAACACGATCCGGCTCACCGGTGCGACGGCCTCCACCGCGCGGGTCACGACCGGGTCTCGGGGGAAGGCGACGCCGAGGCTGAAGGCACCGAACACGGCGTACAGGCCGATGCGGTCGGTGTACCACGCGGCGAGGAAAAGGAGGAGGACGGTGACCAGCAGCATGTGCTCCTCGGTCAGCCGCCGGGCGCGTTCGAGGGCCCGGGGCCGGACGCGGAGGAAGATCCCGAGGAACACGGCGAGCCCGGCCGTGCCGAGCACAGCGCGCAGGAAGGTGTCCGCACCGCTGCCCGCCATGCTGAGCACCCCGGCCAGCAGGACCCACGCCACGGCGTCGTCCAGCGCTCCCGCGGTCAGGGAGACCGCGCCGAAGCGGGTGTTCGTCAGGCCGCGTTCGGTGATGATCCGGGCCATCATCGGGAAGGCCGTGATGGCCACGGTGACACCGACGAACAGCGCGCCCACCGTGGGTGAGATCCCGTCCGGGTAGAGGTCCACCGCGTCGTGCGCCGCCCAGGCCAGTCCGGTGCCCAGCAGGAGCGGAACGGCGATGCCGGCCGCCGAGACGGGCACCGCCGTGCGGCCCACCGACCGCAGCCGGTCGGTACGGAACTCGTATCCGGACAGGAACATGAACACGACGAGGCCGACCTGCCCCGCCACGTACAGCACGGGACGGATCTCGTCCGGGAACACGGCCTTCTCCAGGCCGGGCGAGAGGAGGCCGAGAACGGAGGGGCCGAGGGCCACGCCGGCGACCATCTCGCCGACGACGGGTGGCTGGCCGAGCGGGCGGAGCAGCCGGCTGACGAGGCGGCACGCGGTGAGGATGACGGCCACGGCGAGGAAGAACGCCGGACCCATCTCGGTGGTCGACAACGGTGACTCCTTGGTGAGGAGACGTATGGGGGGTGATGCCGCTGTCAGGCGCTTTGGCCGGTGTAGGGGCAGGTGGCCGCGGCCTGTTCCCGTCCCGCCGCCGTGCCCGCCGAGCCGTGTTCGCCGTCCAGTGGGCGGCCCTCGGTGTCGTGCCGGGCGAAGTACGTCGCGGCGGGTCTGGTGCGGCGGGCGTCGAGCACCATCCAGGTGCCGAAGAGGAGTTGCAGCAGGCTGCGTCCGACGTCCTCGGCCCGGTCGCGGGCGGTCAGTGCCGTGCGCAGGACGCGTCGCAGACGGTCCGGGGCCGGCCGGTCCCGGGGCAGGAGCAGACAGGGAGCACGGTGCGGGATGGAGCGGGTGTGGCTGACGGGCGAGTCGAGCACGTACCGGGCCAGCACCTCACGGGTCGCGGCGCGCATGACGACGGGTGCGAGGCGCCAGGCGGGGCAGGGCCGGTTGGTGGCGACGCCGAACGGTATGTGGTGGGCGTTCTTCGCGGAGAGCGCCGCCCAGCGTTCGGGGTCGAAGCGTTCGGGGTCGGCGTAGCCGGTGGCGTGGTAGTCGGGATAGCTGAAGGTGAGGACGGAGCCCGCCGGGATCGTGGGCAGGCCGTCGAGGGCGATGTCCGCGGTGGTGATCCGGTGGGCCACCCCGAACAGCGGGTAGAGGCGGAACGTCTCGTTCATGACGTGGGTCAGGTAGCGGTCGTCGTCAGGTGCGGCCGCCACCCGTTCCTGTATGTCCGGGTGCTGGGCCAGGACCAGCAGGAGGTGGGCCATCGCCTCCGACATCTGCACGACGGCGGTGTTGAAGAAGGTGCCCTGGAGGTAGAACGCCTGCTGACGGCGAGTCAGGCCGGCGGGCAGCGCGTGCGGTACGTCACCGGCCGCCAAGCGGCGCAGCAGGTAGCGGGTCAGCCGGTTCCTGCGGCGCATGTGGCGTGGACGGGTGCATTTGAGGGCGTTGACGACGTCCTCGGCGTGGGCGACGATCAGCCGTCGGGCCTCGGCCGGGCAGGGTTCCTGGAAGACCAGGCCGTAGAAGAACTCGGCCCACACCGGCATCATCAGATCGCGCAGCCGTACCGCGCGCACGCCTCCGGTGGCGGCGGACTCCAGGGCCTGCCGGGTGTGCCGTGCGGCGGCGTCGTACAGCTCCGCCGACGGGCCGGAGAGGATGGCGAGTGTCCGGCGGGCGACCTCGTCGTAGCGGGGGCCCGCCTCCAGGTGCTCCTGGTGGACGTCGGCGCCGGGCGCGAGCCAGTACCAGAACAGGTCGGACAGCGCCGCGCCCTTGCTGCGGCCCCCGGCGGCCGGGTGGCCGTAGACCTCCTGGAAACGGTCGGGGCCGTAGGTGGCGTTGGGGAGGAGCATGCCCTCGTCACCGTTGACGCGGGCGAAGACCTTCGTGCGGAGGGCGACGACCTTGCCGGGCAGCCAGGCCGGTGAGGACAGCAGCAGCGCGCCGCCCGCGGCCAGCGCCGCCGCCGTTCTCCTGCTCACCATGCGCGTTCTCCTCTCCGGGGCCCGCACGGGAGACCGCGCGCGGCCACCTGGTCGCCCGCGAGGCCCTGGGTCCCGTACGGGAGACCGCGCGGGACCACCTGGTCGCCCGCGAGGCCCTGGGGCCGGTACGGGAAACCGCGCGCGGCCACGTTGTCCGCCGCGAGGCCCTGGAGCCCGTACGGAAGGCCGCGCGGGACCACCTGGTCGGCCGAAAGGTTCTCGGGCCGGTGGCCGCCGCAGAGGGCGAGCGCCTGGTCGAAGTCCTCGCGCAGTGCCGTCAGCATGTCCCGTACGCCGTCCTCGCCGCCCGTGGCCAGGGCCCACAGCACGGGCCGTCCCACGCCGACGGCCCGTGCTCCGAGGGCGAGGGCCAGTGCGATGTCGGTGCCCCGGCGTACTCCGCCGTCCATGAGGACCGGCACCTGTCCGGCGACGGCCTCGGCCACGGCCGGGAGTGCCTCGACGGATGCCGGGGCGGCGTCGAGTTGCCGTCCCCCGTGGTTGGACACGAGCAGCGCGTCCACGCCCTGCCCGACGGCGACACGCGCGTCCTCGGGATGCAGCACGCCCTTGAGGACGAGGGGCAGGTCGGTCAGCTCGCGCAGCCGCCCCAGGTCGTCCCAGCCGGCCGGCCACATCGCGATGTCGCGGGTGGTGCCGGGTGCCGTACCGGGCAGGTCCCGCATGTTCTCGGCCGCGAGGCCGGGCGGCAGGTCGTGGAAGCCGTTGCGCAGGTCCCTGGTGCGCGTGCCGAAGACGGGCGAGTCGACGGTGACGACGAGGGCGGAACATCCCGCCCGTTCGGCCCGGAGCACCAGCTCGGCGGTGACCTCGTGCTCCGGTTGCAGATACAGCTGGAACCAGACCACGGCCTCCGGGTCCGCGTCGCGGGCCGCGGCGACCACGTCCGCGACGGCCGTGGTGGCGGCCATGCCGGTCACCAGCGGGATGCCGGTCACGGCGGCGGCGCGCGCGGTCGCCAGTTCGCCGTCCGGATGGGCGAGGCGGTGGAAGGCGGTGGGCGAGACGAAGAGCGGCGCCGGCCACTCCCGGCCCAGCACGCTCACCCGGGTGTCGCGGTCGGCGCCGCCGCGCAGTACCCGGGGAAGCAGGGCCAGCCGGCCGAAGGCGTCCTCGTTCTCCCTGAGCGCCTTCTCCTCGCCCGCGCCGCCGGCGAAGTAGTCGTAGTGCTCGGGGCTGAGCTTCTCGCGTGCCGACTCGGCTGGATCGTGCGGCGGGCCGGCGTGCGGGCCGGTCATGCCCGGGGCGCGGCGAGTTCCTCGCCGGCCGGGAGGTCGTCCCCGGTGGACAGCCGGGAGGCGAGGAAGGAGCGCAGCGGGCCGACGTGGACGTCGGCGTTGTCCCACTCGTTCTCCAGGTTCTCCGTGAGGTGGTGCTCGGCGACCGGCTTGCCGGTGCCGTCGGGCAGGAACTGCCGTACCACGGGGTGCAGATAGCGCGCGTCGAGGCCGCTGGTGTCCTGCTGGGGCGTCCTGCTGACGGTGATGTCGAAGGGGTCGACCTGGTCGTGGTCGGCGCCGTACTCCAGCGTGACGGCGAAGTAGGAGGTCAGGTTCCCGAGCTCGCCCCGGGTGGCGGCCTCGTGGAGATGCGCCACCGGCACCTCCTCGCAGTAGCGCACCTCACCGTCGGTGCCGACGAGGACCGCGTCGCCGAGGAACCCGAACATCTGCCACAGGGCCGAGGTGCGGTTGACCCGCTCGATGACCGCGTCGGTCACGGGGTCCGCGGCGGCGGGCAGGGTGGTGTGCGGCCATTCCTGGTCGTGGTAGCGGCGTTCGAGTATGCGGTGCAGCGCCTTCACGCCGTACCGGAACCCGTGGATGAAGCCGCTGGTGGACTTCTTGAAGTCGAGGGACTGGGTGATCGTGCCGGCGAAATACAGATCGGGCACGTTCACGGATTCCCAGGCGTCGGTGAGCTGCGGGAAACGGTCCTTGATGACGAGGTCGGGACGGCAGTCGTCGTCGAAGATCGAGGCGTCGAAACGGAATCCGGTGGCCAGGATGACCCGGTCGTACGGGATGTCCTTGACCACTTCTTCGACGCGTGAGAATTTCACGCTCACGACATAGGTGCCGTCCGGGTTCCGCGCTATGCGCAGGATGTCGCCGTCCAGTATGGCGTTCTGGGACTTGAGCTGGTAGGTGTCCAGGAAGTTGTTGTTGACGGCCCGGAGGTGCCCGACGAAATGCGTCCGCCAGGCGAGCTTGAGCGAGCCGGGTCCGGCGACGTGGATGACGGCGGCGGTCTCGATGAGGTTGTCGGCCGTCTCGAACGCGGAATTGCCCCGCCCGATGATCAGTACCCGCTTGTCGGTGAATTCGGCGGGGTCGACGGACACCTGGTCGTAGTGCTCGGCCTCGTCGGCGCCCTCGATGGGTGGCACGTACGGCCGCGAGACGCCGGTGGCGACGATGACGCGCCGGGCCCGGACAACGTTGCCATTCTGGTCCGTCGCGGTGAAGAGGCCGCCGTCGGGCCGAGCGATGCGAGCGACGCGGGTGTTGAAGCGGATGCGCAAGTCCTGCGTCCGCGCGAAGTCCGCCAGGTAGCGGACCATGTCGTCAGCCGGCGGGAAATAGCGCGGGGAGTAGGCGGTGAAGAGTGGACCCTCGTCCGAGAGCAAGGAGTTCCAGTCGACACGCAGGCGCATCTCCGGATCGCTCCAGCCGGTGTGCACCTTGTTGGACGAAATAAGGGTCCGGTGTCTGGGGAAACGCGTGAAGAAAGCGCCCGGAGCGTCGCTCTCCTCCACGATGAGGTAATCTCTGCCGCTTTTCTGGAGGAAGTACCCGGCCTGGAGGCCCGCAGGGCCGCCGCCGATGACGAGATAGTCAACCTGTCCTAAATCAGACATGGCCTTCTCCTGCCTTCCGTGGGGGCGGGAAAGACGGTACTTGACGGTTAAAGCACGGAGCCACCCCAACCCCGCGTGATGTAGGTCACACACCTCTCGGGGTGGCGGATTTCCCCGGTCGGTTAACGTGAAGGCGTGATTGGCGGGTCGAGTGCGCCGAGCACACCCCGCATGGTCGTTTTCCAGTCATTCACACTGCCTTTACGTCGATTTCCGGCCCAGAGTGGAGACGAAGTGGACGAAAAGCCCGGGGAAGTCTTTCCGCAAGCGCTCGTCGACGCGTTCCGCGACGCTCCCGACCTGCCCGCTTTCGAGTACCGGGGACGCGCGGTCACCAGGGGGGAGGTGCTCGTACTGATCGCCGGGTTCGTCAGAGGCCTGCGCGGTGCGGGCCTGACCGCCGGGTCCCGCGTGGTCCTCGACACCGGTGTCACGCCGGAGGCGTTCGCCGTCCGCGTCGCCGCCCATGTCGTCGGCTGCCAGGTGATCGGGTTGCGCCCCGGGCTGACCCGCGAGCATCTGCGCGACATCCTCGCCCGCGACGTCGACGCCGTGGTGACGGACGACGCCGCGAGCCGGCCCGAACTGGCCGCCGAGGCGGGCGACATCCCGCTGCTGGAAACCGGCGGCGCGTTACGGCCCCCGGCCCCCGTCACGCCCGGCCCCGACGACCTCACCGCGCGGGGCGACCGCGACGGCATCGGCGTCATCCACCTCACCAGCGGCAGCACCGGCCGCCCCAAGGGCACGATGGTGACCTACGGCGCCCTGTCGGAGGACTGGGCCCTGCAACCCGCCCGCTGGACCGACCGCACCCGGCGCCTCGCCGCGCGGTACGCACGCTTCCTGCTCTTCGGCACGCTCAGCAGCGCCGTCATGTTCGAACACGCGTCTCTGTCGCTGCTGGGCGGAGGCACCGCCGTCATCCCGGACCAGCCCCCGCAATTCCCCGAGGTCTTCGCCGACCATCGCATCACCGCCTGCATGACGACGGTGCCGCGCCTGTACGGCATCCTCGACGCCGTGCGCGACCGGACCGTGGACACGAGCAGTCTGCGCGCCCTCGTCGTGGCCGGGTCCCCGCTCGCTCCGCACCGGCTGACCGAGGCGGCCGAGCTGCTCGGACCGGTGGTCCACCACGCCTACGGCCAAACGGAGACGGGCATGCTCACCGTCCTGGAACCCGAGGAGCTGGCGGCCGATCCCGCTCTCGCGGACAGCGTCGGACGCCCGATCGACACCGTCGAGTTGGCCGTGCGGGACCCCGAGGGACGCGACCTCCCCGCGGACCGGACGGGCGAGGTGTGGGTCCGGCTGGCGGACGCGTTCTGCGGCTACTGGGAGGACCCTCAGGAGACCGCGGACGTCCTGCGGGACGGCTGGGTCCGCACCCGGGACCTCGGCCGACTCGACGCGCGGGGGTATCTGCGGCTGTCCGGACGCACGCGCGACATCGTCATCGTCAACGCCATCATCCACTACGCGGGCCCCATCGAGCGGGTCCTGGCCTCCCATCCCGACGTCGACCAGGCGTACGTCGTCGGGGTTCCGGACGAGCGGACCGGCGAGGCGATCCACGCCTTCGTCGTCCCCCAGCCCGGAGCCGTGCCGGACGCGGACGCGCTGCGCAAGCTGGTGGCGCGGGAACTCGGCGAGGCCGGCGTCCCGGTCGGTGTCGTCAGCATCACCGAGGTTCCGGTGGCGGCGAGCGGCAAGCCGGACAAGGCGGCGTTGCGTGCCCTGCTGGAGGCTCGCTGAGGGGAGGCGGGTCACCCGGACGTTCGGTCTGGCGGCCGTCGCTCCCCGATCGCCGAGCTGTTCGCCCGCCTGGCCAACCTGCTGGACGAGCACCGAGCTGACGTACTTCCACCGCGACGACGAACCGCCCTACCGGACGAGCGGCCCGCGCGTCGCCCGCACCGCGCTGCGGACCTCGGCGGGCCGGCGATTCAGCGGGATGCGGATCGGGCTCGCCTGGGCGGAAGAGAAGTGACACGGCAGGTGCGGTCGGCCGAGCAGTCGTTCTGCGAGGCCGTTCGTCAGCCTTGCCCCAGGCTGAACACGGCGACCTAGTTCCCGGCTGTGCGTGTGCTGAGGTCGTCCTCCGTGATGGGGCGGACCACCCGGCACGGGGTTCCGACGGCGACGGTCATCGGGGGGATGTCGCGGCTGACGACGCTGCCGGCGCCGATGACCGAGCCGTATCCGATGCGGACGCCCGGCAGGACCACCGCGTTGCTGCCGATCCACACCTTGTCCTCGATCACGATCGGTTCCGAGAAGCGGCCGAAGTCGGCGCGCCGCGAGGGGTGCACCGGGTGTCCCGTCGTCGTCAGGGTCACGCTGGGCGCGATCATGACACCGTCGCCTATACGGATGTCCACGTCGTCGACGAACGTGAGGTTCACGTTCCCGAAGAAGTCATCGCCTATGTGGACGTTGCTGCCGAACCCGGCGTGGAACGGCGGCAGCAGCACCGTGCGTTCACCGACCGAGCCGAAGATCGCGAGGAGCAGCGCACGGCGTTTCTCCGTCTCGCCCGGTGGTGTGTGGTTGTACTCGAAGATCTCCTCGGTGCGGCGCAGAGGCGCCTGGAAGGCCGCTTCCGACTCGGTGTAGACCAGGCCCTTGGCGATCCGGGCCAGCACCTCTTCCTCATGAGCCTGCGTCACCGCGGAACGCTCCCCTCGTCCGACCCCTCGCGCACAGGCCCGACGCACCCCTGACCGGCCCTGCCGCACCAAGAGCCTACGTGTATCACGAGATGCCGACGCCGGGGACACGGCTCCACGCCTTCTCCTGGCGTGCCGTCATGGCCGGCCAGTCGAGGCCGCCCGGGCGGGCGGCGACGCGAGAGGCGTAGGCGGAGGGGCGGAACCGCGCGTCGTAGAAGCATCCGGTGGCATAGACACGGTCGAATGCCGCACATGAGGCCGCGATCGTCCGGGGAGTCGGCTTCTCTCCCGTGCGCGCCCATGTGTCCAGCGCGGTGACGGAGTTGGCGTACTCCGAGTTGCTCAGTTGACTGTGCTCGTGTTCCTCGGTGAACGTCTGCACCAGGTACCTGTCCCGGTGGGCACCCTGGAGCGTGGCGCGGTAGGCCGCCTCGTGCTCGACGAACGCGGTGGGGTCGTCGATCGCGTGGAGGGTGAGCACGGGAAGGGCGACCTTGCCCGTGAGATCACTGTCGTAGGAGAGGTCGCGCGCGGCGGCCGGATCGGCGGTGAAGCGTTCCACTCCGGCGTTCAGGGCCGTGTCGTCGTGCGATCCCGAGTACCGCACGCCCTGGTTGCTGAACGGGTTCCGGTCGCCGAGACGGTTGTGGACGATGTCCCGGAAGGTGAAGACGGCGAAGCGCAGGTGGGACTCGAGTGTGCGTTCCGGGATCTTGGTGACGGCGAGGATGTCGTCGAGATTGCGTTGCTGCTGTGGCGTGCGGTCCTGCGGGGCGGAGGCGTAGCCGGTGCATTCCTGTAGGCGTGCGCGCAGCCCCGCCGTCGTCAGGGTGGAGCCGGGGCGCAGGCCCTGCCACAGGGGGTACGGGGGCTCGGACGGACGGGGCAGGTTCTTGCAGTAGTACTGGTAGACCACCCGCAGGTCGACGCGGTAGTCGTAGCCGCGAGAGCCGCCGGCGAGCACGCCGTCGGTGAGCAGGGCCCCGTCGTACGGCCCGTTGGGACCGCCGTACGTCTCCACCGCTTTGGCGGCCACATCGCCGCCCCACGACTGGCCGTGTATGTAAGTACGCCTGGGTTTGCCGAACGTCGACACGAACAGGCGGCGCACGTTCTCGGTGTCGGCGGCGGCCATGCGGGTGCCGTATCCGCCGCGCCTATAGGACGAGCCGGCCCAGGCGTAGCCCTCGTCGACCATGACCGACCAGCGGTCGAGGTCCCCGATACCGCGTTCGGGATCGGAGCCCTCACCCAGATCGGGCCCGCCGTGTGCGTGGACGACGAGTGACCCGTTCCATCTCTTCGGGACCGCCATGGCGAAGTACGCGCCATTCGCGTCCTGGCCCGTGTAGCACGTGGCCTTGCCTGTCAGGCCGGCCGGGCAGTCCGCGGGCGTCGGTTGTCCTGTGTCCGCCCGCGCGGAGGGGACGTTCAGGAGGGCTCCGACCGCTACGGCGGCGAGGCCGGCCACCAGCCCGCGGCGCGGGCGCCGGCGGCAGCGGAGACTGCGAAGGAGGTGAGCGGGGGTTCTTGGTCTGTCCACGGTGCGGCTCCCACGTCGGTCGGCATTCAACTCCGGCGTCAGCCGGGATGTTATGAATCAGCCTCAAGTGGAGCCATGGTCGCGGGCGTTGCGTTCATAGTGTTCGCACTCCTCGGGATGTCGGGTCTTCCCTGGACGAACGGGAGGATGCCGTGATCAGCCGGAACGTTCGGCGGCGAGCACCGGACGGGCTCGCCCGTCTGGACGGCGCCACCTGCCCCAGCGCCCTGCTCGGCGCCGGGGCCGCTTTCTGTGCGGTCCTCACCCTGTCCACGTCCGTGTCGGAGGGCTCGCCCAGATAGTGGGACGAACGGGTTCCCCTGTGCGCCGGTCTGCCGTGATCTCGTACGTTTCCGCAGGTCAGCGGAGTGCCGACGGACCCATCGGGCCCATGTGAGGTGGACCACATCCTCAGGTCTTCCGTCGGCGACCACTGGAAGCGTAGGTTCCGTTTACCCCGCGACGGTGCCTTCGCAGGCGCTGGTCCGCCACTCCCGGGACGGCGGACCAGCGGGGGCCAAATCTGCATACAGCCGAGACCGCGTGTCACGCCGTCCCGGGCCCGACCAGCGTGTTGTCGCTGGTGCGGCCCGCGAAGTAGTCCTCGATGTTGGCGACCGTGGTCTGCGCGATCTGGCCGACGGCATCCCTGGTGAAGTACGCCTGATGTGAGGTGACCAGCACGTTGCTGAAGGTCATCAGCCTCGCGAGGCGTTCGTCTGTCATGACCTCCAGCGACTTGTCCAGGAAGAAGACGCCCGCCTCCTCCTCGTACACGTCGAGCCCGACGCCGCTCAGCCGCCCCGCGCGCAGCGCCTCCAGGAGGGCGTCGGTGTCCACGAGGCCGCCCCGGCTGGAGTTGATCAGGATGGCGTCGTCCTTCATCAGCGCCAGGGCCTTGGTGTCGATGAGGTGATGGGTGTCGGGCAGCAGAGGCACGTGCAGACTGACCAGGTCCGCCTCGGCGAACAGCCGTTCCCTCGGGACGTACTCCATGCCGAGGGCGAGGCAGTCGGCACTCTCGGCGATGTCCCAGCCGAGCAGCCGCATGCCGAAGCCGTGGGCGATCCGCGCGAACGCGGTCCCGATCTTGCCGGTGCCCACCACGCCGGCCGTACGGCCACGCAGATCCCGGCCCATCAGGCCGTCGAGCCGAAGTCGAACTCCCGGGTGCGCTGCACGGCCCGGACGATCCGGCGGTTGACCGCGAGCGCCAGGGTCCAGGCGAACTCGGCCACCGAGTACGGCGAGTAGTACGAGACCCGGGCCACCGACATGCCGATGTCCTCGGCGACACCGAGGTCGATGTTGTTGTAGCCGGTGGACCGCTGGGCGATCATCCGGGTCCCGCCCTCGGCCAGGGCACGCAGCACCTCGGCGTCCAGGGTGTCGTTGACGCTGCTGACCACCACCTCGTGGCCGCGTGCGGTGGGCACGGTGTCCCGGTCCAGGAAGAGGCCCAGGCAGCGCAGCTCGTGACGGTCCGCGAACGCCTGGTCGAACGTCTCTCGCAGCAGGGGCTCCTCGTCCGCGAGGACGCCGTACGCAACGATCTCCACCTGCTCTTCTCCCGTCGGTTCGGGTGATCTCGTCTCCACCGTAGGTCGGGATGACCATGGGGGGTGAGGCCGAGGGGCCATACAGCTGCCCCCTCGGCCCCAGGGTGACCGCGGTGGCCAGAGGGGCGGCAGGCGGTGTTCAGCCCGCCCGGCCGCCGGGGGTGAACGTGACGGGCAGCCGCGCCGGGCCGCGGAGGCCGCCGGGCCGCCAGGTCAGCTCCGTCGGCGGCACGGCCAGGGCCAGGTCCGGCAGGCGGCGCAGGGCCGTCCCGACGGCGATCCGGCCCTCCAGCCGGGCCAGCGGCGCGCCCAGGCAGTAATGGATGCCGTGGCCGAAGGCCAGGTGGCCGTTGTCCCGCCGGGTGATGTCCAGCCGGTCGGGCTCGGGGAACCGTGCCGGGTCGCGGTCGGCGATCGCGGACGCGATGAGTACGGTTGCGCCGCGCGGGACGGTCACACCCGCGATCTCGACGTCCTCGCGCGCGAAACGGGCGATGCCCGGGCTGACCGGGCCGTCGTAGCGGAGGAACTCCTCGATCGCGTCGGGCAGCAGTTCCGGATGGTCCCGCAGGAGGGTCAGCTGGTCGGGGTGGGTGAGGAGCGCGGCGATGCCGCCGGCGATCAGGTTGACCGTCGTGATGTATCCGGCCACCAGCAGCAGGAACGTCATGGCGATCAGCTCGTCGTGGCTCAGCCGCCGCTCCTGGTCGTGGGCGTCGATCAGGGCGCTGAGAAGATCGTCCCCCGGCCGGGCACGCTTGGATTCGAGGTGCTTCGTCACATAGGCGCGCATCTGCTGCCACGCCTCATCGACGACGACCGGGTCGGGCATCTTCTCCCCTCGTACGAGCATGGCGTCGGTCCACCGCTGGAAGTCGTACCGGTCGTCCACCGGCACGCCGAGCAGTTCGCTGATGACGGTGACCGGCAGGGGCAGCGCGAAGTCCGCCACGAGTTCGGCTCGGCCGGTCGGGACGACCGCGTCGAGGAGGCGGTCGGTGACCTCCTGGATCCGGGGCCGCAGCTCGGCGACCCGGCGCGCGGTGAACGCCTTCGACACCAGGCGGCGCAGCCGGGTGTGGTCGGGCGGGTCGGAGCGCAGCATGGTGCTCATCATCGACTCACGCTCGAACTCGGGCAGCTGTTCGATGAGGCGGGGATCGGAGGCGTCACGGACATCGCTGCTCAGCCTGGGATCGGACAGCGCGGCGAGCCCGTCCTCGTAGCGGGTGACCAGCCAGGCGTCCAGGCCGCCGGCGATGACCGCGCGGCGGACCGGGCCGTCCTCGCGGAGTCGCCGGTAGAGGGGGAAGGGGTCCGCCACGAAGGCCGGGTCGGCGTAAGGGAGAAGGACTGGCTGCTGGCTCATCGTGCCTCCCGGAACACGCGGCGACAGTATGCGTGTTTTGTCTCCATTGAGAGGTGTATACCCAGATTCACTGCCCGGACGGCATGGCCCGCCCCTTGCGTGGGGCCTCGCGGTGTGTGCCCCGTACCCTCGTCGGCGGACATCTGGTGGCGGTGGCCGGTTCCGCCTGGCTAGCACTCCGGGCCCGGAGGAGTCCGCTCCCGCACCCGGCCGAGTGCCTCCCACTCCGAGGCCGGCAAGGTGAGGAGTCGTTCGATCCGGGGCGGGGCGGGCAGGGGGCCGTGGTCTCCTGCCACTCGGAGCGCCGACACCGCCGTGACGTGGCCCAGCCTGAGCGCCTGCGGCGTCGTGAGGCCCCTCAGCAGGCCCGCCAGGAAGCCCGCGGCGAAGGCGTCGCCGGCGCCCACGGGTTCGACCACCGTCGCCCGCAGCGCCGGCACGGTGTACGCGCCGTGCTCGGTGAGGGCGGTGGCGGCGCGGGCGCCGTCCTTGACGACGAGGATGCGGGGGTGCGGGAGCAGGTGCCGTACGTCGGTCACCGTCAGGTCCTCGCCCCACAGGCCCTGCGCCTCGTCGAGGCCGACGAAGACGATGTCCGCCCGGTCGGCCAGCCGGCGCAGCACGGTGGCCGCGGTGCCGTCCGGCCACAGGGCGGGGCGGTGGTTGACGTCGAAACTGACCGCGTGGGAGCGCTCGTGCGCGGGAGTCGTCAGGGCCTTGGTCACCAGTTCCCGGCACGAGGGCGACAGGGCCGGGGTGATGCCGGTGAAGTGCAGCAGAACCGCCGAGCGCACCGGCTCCGCGTCCAGCAGTTCGGGGCCGAGTGCGGAAGCCGCCGAGCCGGTCCTGTAGTAGTGCACGCGCGTGCCGGTGGAGGAGGCCGGGTTCTTCACCAGGAGACCCGTGGGACGGTGGGCGTCGGTGCGTACGTGCGAGACGTCGACTCCGGCGGCGGACACCGTGGCGCGGACGCGTCTGCCCAGCGCGTCGTCTCCCAGGGCCGAGAGCCAGGCGACCGGGATGCCGTGGTCGGCCAGGTACATGGCCACGTTCGACTCCGCGCCCGCCACCGACAGGCTCAACTGCCCGGCCCGCTCCAGCGGTTCCGGCGGGTCGGGTACCAGGGCCGCCATCGTCTCGCCGACGCACACCACGCGCCCGGCGGCGGGGCGCCAAGGTTGTGTCGTCAGGGGTTGGGTCCCGGCCCCGGTCATGCGGGTCCCCTCCCGGGCCTCTCGTCCCGGACCGCCCCCGGCGACGCCGGGACGGTCAAGGCAGCCGGCCGGTACGGCGCGGCGGGGCTGCCCGGCACGTCGACCCGGACGCTGAACACAGCGCCGTCGTACGGCCCGGGCGGGTTCAGGCCCAGCCGAGCCGTGGTGACGTGCAGGACGTCGCCTTCGAGGCACACACCGGCCGGCCGGCTCGCGGGCAGCCGCAGGGTGCGGTCCAGCGTGCCGTCGGGAAGGTGACGGCGTACCGTTCCGCTGCCCCAGACGGCGATCCACACGGCGCCTTCCGCGTCGATGGCCATCCCGTCGGGGCTGCCGTCGTCCACGGTGACGAAGACCTCGGGCGTGCCGAGCCGGGCGGTCGTGGGGTCGACCGGATAGCGGCGGACGACGCCTCGGGCGCTGTCGGCCAGGTACATCGAGCGCCCGTCCGGGGTGAAGACCGGGCCGTTGGGCACCGTGATGCCGTCCAGGACGCGTTGCACGGTGCCGTCGTGGTCGACACGGTAGAGGGAACCGGCGTCCTCGTCGGCGTCGTAGCTCATGCTGCCCGCCCAGAACCGGCCCGAGGGGTCGGCCACGGCGTCGTTCATGCGCATGCGGGGCGCGGAGCCGTCCTCCGGGCGGGCCAGCCAGCTGGTCGCGCCGTCGGGGTGCAGGAGGCAGATGCCGGTTCCGGCGGCGGCGATCCAGGTGCCCGGGTGACCGGCCACGGGGGCGACGGCCCCGAGCGGAACAGGGAGTCGCGCGACGGACAGCAGCGGGGCCGTGGGATCGGCGGGGGCCGTGAGGAGGCGTCCGGCGAGGAGGTCCACGAGGACGATCCCGGTGCCGGTCCAGCGGATGCCCTCACCGAGTTCGAGGCGGTCAGGGCGGGCGGGGAGGGGCTCTGCGGTCACGGTCCCACCTCTCGTACGACGGTACGGAGGGCGCGGGCGCGGGTCCTGAGCGCCTCGACGCTGCCGCCGTCGGCGGCGTCGCCGACGAGCGGGGAACCGACGCCGACCGCTGCCGCGCCGGCGGCGAGGCAGGCGCGGGCGACGGCCTCGTCCACTCCGCCCACGGGGACGAACGCGGCGTCGGGGAACGGGCCGCGCAGGGCCTTCAGGTACGCCGCTCCCCCGGCCTGCGCGATCGGGAAGATCTTCAGTGCCGCCGCGCCCATCCTGCGGGCGGCGATCACGTCGGTCGGGGTGAACACCCCGGCGAGCACCGGCAGGCCCAGCTCGTGAGCCACGGGTATGGCTTCGCCCAGGCCGGGTGTGACCACGAACGACGCGCCCGCGCGGTGGGCGGCACGCGCGTCGTCGGCGGTCAGGACCGTACCGGCGCCCAACGGGCGGTCGGGACCGAGGAGTTCGCGGGCCCGCGCGATGACGGTGAGGGCGTCTGTGCCGGAGAGTGACACCTCTATGAGGTCGATGCCCTCCTCGGTCAGGGTGAGTACGGTGCGCAGCGCGGCGTCGGCGTCGCGGCCACGGACGATGGCCAGCAGACGGTGGGCTGCCAGGGCGGCGGGTAGGTCCACGGACCGGTCTCCTTGCTGGGGGTTCAGGGGCAGCGGCAGGCGGTGGTGAGCGTCAGGCGCCAGCGCGCCTCTCCCGTGGCGGGCACCTCGGCGGCATCCCCGGGGCCGGCGTCGGCGAGATCGAAGACGCGGCCGAGCATCGGCTCGACGCCCGTGCTGCGGTAGGGGTTCGCCTCGGGGAAGCCGCCGAGGTTGCGCCACAGGGCGATCGACACGGGTTGCTCGACTCCACAGGGCCGGCCCACCGGTTGAGCGACCGCACGCTGTTCGGTCCCACGGGGTCCGGTCACCCGCACGCTCAAGGACAGCCGGTCGCGGCCGTCGTGCACGCAGCACACAGGTGTGTCCACGACCGCTCCCACCGCGGTGCCGTCGTCGGGGCCGAGCCGGTCGAGGGCCAGTCCGCGCGGGGCGGGCCAGGAGCCCGCGAGCCAGGGTGCGCCGTCGGGCCACGGCTCCTTCAGGAGGGGGGCGGCTTCCGGGAACAGGCGGGTGGTCGCGCCGCCGGTCATGTGGAGGGTGGCGTGCTCCGAGAGGTCGAGCAGGGCGTGGGCCGCCCAGAGGAAGCGGAAGCCCGGTTCGGCGGTCAGCGTGTAGTCGGCCTCGGCCCCGTCGGGCGTGGCGCGGAGGGTGCGGGTCAGGGTGAAGGCGTCGCAGTCGACGCGCTCGGTGTCGCCGTCCCGGGTCCACGGGCGGGACCAGGCGTCGCCGTGGTCGGGGCGGCCACGAATGGTGGGCACGCACTCTTCGAGTCCGCCCGCGTCGATGAACGCGTCACCGGGGACGGCCTTGTCCCGCTCCGGTGCCGGGCGGTGCCAGAGCCATTCGCGGCCGTCCGCGCGCAGCGAGGTCCAACGGCCGCCGTGGGCGGGGTCGGTGACGACGTCGAGCACGCGGGTCACCATTCCGCGAACGAGCCGTCGGGGTGCCGCCACACGGGGTTGCGCCAGGCGTGTCCGCGCCGGTCGGCCGCGCGTACGGCGGCCTCGTCGAGGGTGATGCCGAGGCCGGGGGCGTCGTTGCGGCGGGCGTGGCCGTCGACGAACCGGAACGGTTCGGGGTCGGCGAGATAGGAGAGCAGGTCGGCGTCCTTGTTGTAGTGGATGCCGCGGCTCTGCTCCTGGATCAGGAAGTTCGGGGTGGCGAAAGCGATCTGGAGGCTGGCCGCGAGGGCGATGGGGCCGAGGGGGCAGTGCGGGGCCAGCTGGGCGCCGAAGGTGTCGGCGAGCGAGGCGATCCGGTGCACCTCGGAGATGCCGCCCGCGTGGGAGAGGTCGGGCTGGGCGACGGCGATCCCGGCGGTGAGGACGGGCAGGAACTCGCCGCGGGAGTACAGCCGTTCGCCGGTGGCCAGGGGAACCGGGCTGGCGGTGACCAGGCCGGGCAGCAGGTGGCTGTGCTCGGGGAGGACCGGCTCCTCCACGAACAGCGGGTGCAGAGGGGCCACTTCGGTGAGGGCGCGGCGGGCGCTGGCGGCGGTGAAGCGGCCGTGGAAGTCGACGGCGACGTCCCGGTCGGGGCCGAGCACCTCGCGGGCCGCCGCCACCCGGGCGACGACGGCTGCCGTCTCGGCCTGGGTGGTGATCGGCGAGGTGGCCCCGGCGGCGTTCATCTTCACCGCCGTGAAGCCGGCCTCCACCTGGGCCGCTATCTGGTCGGTCAGCTCGGCGGGCTCGTCGCCGCCGACCCAGGCGTAGACCCGGACGCGTTCGCGCACGGAACCGCCGAGCAGGGCGTGCACCGGAGCGCCGTAGGTCTTTCCGGCGATGTCCCACAGGGCCTGGTCGAGGCCGGCGACCGCGCTGGAGAGCACGGGGCCGCCACGGTAGAAGCTGCCCTTGGTGAGCACCTGCCAGTGGTCCTGGATGCGCAGCGGGTCCTGTCCGAGGAGCTGTTCGGCGAGGACGTCGACGGCGGCGCGGACCACTTCGGCGCGTCCCTCCACGACGGGTTCGCCCCAGCCGACCACGCCGTCGTCGGTCTCGATCCGGCAGAACAGCCAGCGCGGCGGTACCAGGAACGTCTCAATGCGGGCGATCTTCACTTGCCGCCGGTGCCTTTCGTGTCGTCGGGGCCGTCGATCCGGTCCAGGTCGCGCCCGGCCTGCTCGAGGAGGGCGTGCATGGCGGCCTCGGCGGCCCGCGGGTCCTGGTCGCGTACGGCGTCCAGGACGGCGCGGTGGGCCGGAACCGGGTCCTCGCTGTGCGGGGAGCTGTGGACCAGGCGGTCGCGGTGGGCGAGGCCGGACTCGATCACCATCTCCATGCGTTCCAGCAGTTCGTTGTGGGTGGCGGCGAGCAGGGCGCGGTGGAAGGCGAGGTCGGCGTCGACGGCGTGGGCGGGGTCGGTGTCGTGCTCTCCCATCTCCGCGAGGGCGGCGTCCAGGGCCACGAGGTCGTCGTCGGTACGGCGCTCGGCGGCGAGGCGGACGGCGGCCGGCTCGATGATGGCCCGCACCTCGGCCAGGTTGCGCAGCAGCGCCCGGTCGGCCTCGTCGGCGCCGCCGCCCTCGAACTGCCAGCGCAGGACGTCGGCGTCGAGGAGGTTCCAGTCGGCGCGCGCCCGGACGAAGGTGCCCCGTTTCTGGCGGGCGTCGACCATGCCCTTGGCGGCCAGGACCTTCAGGGACTCGCGCAGGGCCGTGAGGCTGACGTCCAGTTCGCTCTGCAACGCCACCAGGTCGAGCGTGGCCCCCTCGGGGATCTCGCCGCCCAGGATGCGGCGGGCCAGCGCCTCCACCGTCTGGCCGTGCACGCCGCGGCGGGCGTAGGGCGTCATGTCGTACAGCCTTTCTCTTCGGATGCGCACGTGTCGGACGGGTTCGGATGCGCACGTGTCGGACGAGTATGGACCGGGTGCGCACGGGTCGCGTGTGCGGGCGGCGGTCGTCACGCGGAGGCCTTCGTGACGCTCCAGCCTCCGTCGACGACGAGGTGCGCGCCGGTGATGAACGAGGCCTCCTCGGCGCCGAGGAAGGCGATGGCCGCGGCGACCTCGTCGGGGGTGCCGAAGCGGCGAACCGCGGTGGCGACGACGCTGCGCTCGCGTTCCTCGGGCGGCACCCGTTCCCAGGCCGCGGTGAGCACCGGTCCCGGCAGGACGGCGTTGACGCGCACCTCGGGCCCGTACTCGACGGCGAGTTGGCCGCACAGGGAGAGCAGCGCGCCCTTGGAGGCGGCGTAGGCGGGATGGCCGGGGATGCCGGCGTGGGCGTGGACGGAGGAGGTGAGCACGACCGCTCCCCGGCGGGAGCGCAGGTCGGGCAGGACCGCCCGGAAGCCCAGGAAGGCGGCGGTGAGGTTGACGGACAGCTGCCGCTGCCAGGAGGCGAGGGACATCTCGTGGGCCGGGGTCACGTCGACGGTGTAGGCGTTGCTGACCAGCACGTCGACGGGCCCGTAGGCGTGGGCGGCGGAGACGATCCGCTGCCAGTCCTGCTCTGCCGAGACGTCGGCGGGCACGAAGCGGGCCCGGCCGCCGTCCTTGGTGATGCGTGCGGCCACGGCCTCGCCTGGTTCCTCGGCGATGTCGGCGAGGACCACTGCGGCGCCCTCCTGGGCGAGGCGTTCGGCGGTGGCGGCCCCGATGCCGGAGGCGGCTCCGGTGATCACGGCTGTGCGGCCGGTGAAGCGGGCGCCGTGCCGTCGTGCGGAATCCATGGGGCGGGGCTCCTTCTCGTCTGGGTGGCTGGTCGCCTGCGGGTGCGGGCTACTGCCGTGTCAGTACCACCAGGTCGGCGTCGTGATCGGCCGTCCACGCGCAGGGCAGCCCGTAGTGCAGCAGATGGGCGCCGCTGTACGTGGTCGCGGTCGCGGCGTCCCGGTAGGCCGCGGCGGGGTCCAGGCCGCGCAGTCGCAGCCGGGCGGGGCGGCCCGGCACGAGGGGGGCGCCGTCGAGCCGGCCGGTGCTGAAGGCGGCGACGACGGTACGGCGCGCGTCGGGGGCGTCGTACTGCACTCCGCAGGTGGCGTCCCCGGGAGAGCCGAGCAGGCGGGCGTCGCCGTGGTGGATGACGTCCCGCACCTCCTTGTACCGGGTGATCCAGCCGGCTGCCTCGGCGCGCTGCTCGGGCGTCCAGGCCCGCAGGTCGGCGCCGATGCCGAGGACGCCGCACATGGCGGTGACGAACCGGAAGGCGAGACTGCGCGGGCGGGGGTCGAACACGCCGGGGGCGTCGGTGACCCAGGAGCTCATGACGTGCGGGGCGTGCGCGTGCAGGAAGCCGTACTGGATGCGGAGCCGGTCCAGGGGTGCGGTGTTGTCGCTGGGCCAGACGACGTCGGTGCGCGCCAGGGTGGCGTGGTCGATCCGGCCGCCGCCGCCCGCGCAGCCCTCGATGGTGACGTGGGGGTGCGCGGCGCGCAGATGGTCCAGGACGCGGAGATAGCCGTGGACGTGCTCGGCGTCGAGGTCCAGCAGGTCCGCGGGGCCGGCGCCCGGACGGCCCCGCTCGGTCGGCGGGCGGTTCATGTCCCACTTCAGGTAGCCGATGGCGTGGCCGGTCAGCAGCCGGTCGAGGGTGGCGAGGACGAAGTCCTGCACGTCGGTGCGGCCGAGGTCGAGCAGGAGCTGGTTGCGGACGCGGCGCGCCGGGCGGCCGTCGATGCGGTACACCCACTCCGGGTGCTCGGCGTGCAGGCGGCTGCCGGGGCTGACGGCCTCGGGTTCGATCCACAGGCCGAAGTCCAGGCCGAGGGCGCGGACGTCGTCGACGAACCGGTCGAAGCCGTGCGGGAAGGCAGCCGGGTCCGGGTACCAGTCGCCCAGTCCCCCGGTGTCGTCGGCCCGGCCGGTGAACCAGCCGTCGTCCACCACGAACAGCTCCGCGCCGAGGTCGGCCGCCGCCTTCGCCAGCTCCAGCTGGCTCTCGGCGTCGACGTCGAAGCCGGTGGCCTCCCAGGAGTTGTACAGGACCTTGCGGGGGCGGTGCAGGCGCTCACCGGCGAGCCGGCGCTCGTAGCGGTGCCAGACGCGGGACAGTCCGTCGAGCCCGTCCGGGCTGAAGGCGCAGGCGAGGCGGGGGGTGGTCAGGGTGTCGCCGGGTGCCAGGCGCACCGCGCCCTCGTGCGGCACGCGTCCGGCGCGCACCCGTACGGCGCCGCCGGGTTCGGCCTGCGCGGTGATGTGCCAGTTGCCGGGCCATTCCAGGGCGATGCCGTAGGCGGGGGCGGGGGCGTCGCGGGGTGCCGTCGCGTCCTGGACGGCGAGCCAGGGGGCGTACGCGTGACCGGGCACTCCCTGGGTGCTGCTCATGGTGAACGTTCCCCGGGCCAGGTCGAGTTCGGTGTGCTGGAACTCCTGCGACCACTGGCCGGTCAGATACGTCAGCCGGGCGGCGGCGGTGACCGGGATGTTCACGGCGGCGGAGTCCAGCCGCTCCAGCCGTACGTCTTCCTCGCCCGTGCAGGTGAGTTCGGTCCAGCGGTGCAGGACGTCGGTGCCCGGAACGGTCGCGTAGCACAGGGTGGTGCGCAGGCCGAGGACGTCGTCGGTGAAGGTGAGCCGGAGCGTGCCGGGACCCTCTCGGGCGTCCTCGAAGCTCCACCACACGCCTCGGTCGGAGCCGGGCCGGGCGGCGACGAGGTCGGCGCCGGTGAACGGGCGCAGCCCGTGCGGCACGTATTCCGCGGGGGCGGCGTCCGCCGGGGTGATGAAGTGGGTGCGGTGGGACCAGTCCAGCGCCGAGGGACCGTCCTCCACGCCGTGCGGTCCCCACGCGTCGAGTTCCGCCCAGGGGCCGTCCGGTGAGAGCCGGACGGTGTAGCTGGTGTGCTCGGTGCGCAGCGTCCAGCGCTGGTGCGGGGTCACTTCACTGCTCCGAGGTTGAGGCCGGCCACGAAGTGGCGCTGGAAGCGGAGGAAGACGGCCACGGTGGGGGCGGCCGCGATGACGGAGCCGGCGGCGATCACGTTCCACATGGACACGTACTGGCCCTGGAGACCGATGAGCGCCGCGGTGATCGGCATCCTGCTGTCGCTGCGCAGCACGGTGATCGCCCACAGCAGGTCGTTGAAGATCCAGGTGAAGGACAGCGCGCTGAGCGCGGCGAGCGCGGGCCGGGTGAGCGGGAGGATGACGCGCCAGAAGATCTGCCAGGGGCCGGCGCCGTCGACGACGGCGGCCTGCTGGATCTCGGCGGGGATCGCGCGCATGAAGCCGTGCAGGACGAACACGTAGAAGCCGACGCCGAATCCGATCTGTACGCCGATCAGGGCGGGCAGGGTGTCGTAGACGCCCATCATCTCGCTGAGCTTGGAGACCGGGATGAGCAGGATCTGCGGCGGCAGCAGGTTGCCGCCGAGCATGAGCAGCAGCAGGGAGCGGCGGAAGGGCATCTCGTAGCGGCTGAGGGCGAACGCCGCCATGGCCGCCAGCGCGAGGGTCACCAGGACGCAGGGGACGCTGACGATCAGGCTGTTGATCAGGGCGCGTTGCTGGCCGCCGTCGACCCAGGCCTGGCGGAAGCTGTCCAGCGTGAAGGAGCGGGGCCAACTGCCCAGGCCGTGCGCGGCGATGTCGTTGAAGGACCGCAGGCTGGTCACCACGACCAGGAGGATCGGCAGCAGCCACAGGACGGCCAGCGCTCCGGCGCCGAGGTGGAAGCCGGCGGTGGCGGCCCGCCGGCGGCGCAGCGCGCGGGCGGACGTGTGCGGGTGCGCGGCGGACATCAGTCGGCCTCCCGGAAGGCCCGGACCAGGTAGGAGGCGATGACTCCGAAGGCCAGCAGGAAGATCACGACGGCGAGGGCGGAGCCGTATCCGAGGCGCAGGGACTGGAAGGCGGTGGAGTACATGTAGGTGCTCAGCAGTTCGGAGGAGTGGTAGGGGCCGCCGCGGGTCAGCGACCACACCACGTCGAAGGAGCGCAGCGAGTCGATGATGATGACGGACAGCACGACGGCGTTGACACCGCGCAGCTGAGGCAGCGTCACATGGCGGAAGCGCTGCCAGCGGCCGGCGCCGTCCACCTTGGCCGCCTCGTACAGGGCCGGGTCGATGCCCTTCAGGCCCGCCAGGTAGAGGACCATCACATAGCCGATCTGCCGCCACAGGGCGGGCACGATCACCGCGTACAGGGCGGTGTCCTGGTCGGCGAGCCAGGCATGCCGCAGGCTGTCCAGGCCGACCGACTCCAGGAGGCGGTTGAGCACGCCGTCGGGCTGGTAGATGGCCTGCCAGACCAGGGCGGTGGCCACCAGGGAGAAGACGACGGGCAGGAACAGGGCCGCGCGGTAGAAGCCGACGCCCCGGCGCTCCTGCTGGAGCAGCAGGGCGGCGGCCAGGCCCAGGACGGCGGACAGGCCGCCGAAGAGGAGCAGCCACAGGACGGTGTGGCCGGCGGCGCTGCGGAAGACGGTGTCGCCCGCCATCTCCCGGAAGTTGCCCAGGCCGACGAACTTCGGCGCGGAGACGCCGTCCCAGCTGGTCAGGGCGAGGTAGAAGCCTTGCAGCGCGGGCCAGAAGACCCAGACGGCCTCGGCGAGCAGGGGCACGAGGACGAAGGCGAGGACCAGCGGGGGTGTGCGCCGGGGGCCCCGGGCCCGGCGGCCTCGGGGCGGCGCCGGGACCGGGGACTTCCGGTGCGGGGCGGTCAGGACGGCCATGTCAGGCGTTCCAGATCTTCTCGGCGTCGCGCTGCCAGTCCCTGAGGATGCCGCCGATGTCCTTCGGCCTGGCGATGAACTTCGTGAGCGCGGTGTCGGCGGTGGGCTGGAGGGCGTCGCTGGAGTCGCGGTTGAAGAACTGCGTCAGCTCGGCCGCCTGCTCGATGTGCTCGCGGCCCTTCTTCACCAGCGGCGTGCCCGCGTCCTTCGCGTCGGGGTTGCAGGGCAGGACGGTGCCGGACGAGCCCTTGATGTAGATCTCCTGCGCCTCGGCGGTGGCGAGGTACTTCATCAGGTCGAAGACCTGGTCGCGGTGTCCGGTGCGGGCGCTCGCGAAGTAGCCGTCGGTCGGGGCCTCTTCGGCGAGCGGGACCTTTGGGTCGATGACGGGGAAGCGGAAGAAGTCGATGTCGTCGAGGGCGTTCTTGGGGGCGGCGTCGGCGAAGAAGGTGCCGATGAGCATCATGCCGGTGCGGCCGTTGAGCAGGGCGGTCGTGGCGTCCTGGAAGGCCACGGCGGTGCCGTCGGGGTCGAAGTACGGCAGCACCTCCTGCCAGCGGTCGAAGACCTTGCGCACCTCGGGGTCGTCGAAGCGGTGCTTGCCCGCGAGGAGTTGGCGGTGGTATGCGGCGCCGTTGATGCGGATGTCGAGGTAGTCGAACCAGGCCGAGGCGACCCACGGGGTGTTGCCGCCGGCGCCGAGCCCGATCGGCGCCACGCCCTTGGACTTGAGCTTGTCGCACAGGTCGAGGAACTCGTCCCAGGAGGTGGGCGCGCTCACGCCCCACTTGGCGAAGTTCGACTTCCGGTAGAACATGCCCCACCAGTAGTAGGTGGCGGGCACGAAGACCTTCTTGCCGGAGCCGGCGGTGCACAGGCTGTTCAGCGCCTTCGAGTACCGCTTGAGGTCGGGCGACGCGTTCCAGACGTCGTCGAGGTCGAGGAGGAGGTTCTTCTTCGCGTAGGCGTCCGACACGGAGCCGGGGTACCAGGTGTACACGTCCGGCGGGTTGGCGGAGGTCAGGTAGGTCGGCAGCTGGGTGCGGAAGGTCTCCGCGGCCACGGTGTTCAGGCTGGCGTGGCCCTTGCCCTTCGTGGCGTAGGCGGCGACGAGGTCCTCCATCGCGGCCTTGGCCTGCGGTGCGGACAGGTTGGACTGGAGGGTCACCGGGCCCTTGGAGGAGGACTTGGCGGAGGAGGTGGAGGTGACGCAGCCGCTGAGCAGCGCGGTCGCTCCGGCGGCTCCGAGTCCGGCGAGGAAGTGCCGGCGGCCGGACAGGTGGTTCGTCATGGAGGCTCCCTGTGGATCCGCGCGGCGGGGCCGGCCCTCTGACGGCCGGGCCCCGTTCGCGGCGGATCCAGAGTCGCGTGGCGATCTCACCACGTCAATATTAATTACTAATTTATTTGAACTGGGTTCTGTGGACGTAGCCGTCGACACCGCGGAACACCGCGTCGACCGAGCCGTCCGGTCCGGCGACCGCTCCGAGCGCGCCGTCGAAGGCCGCGCTGGGGAACTCCTGGCGCTTGGTCCAGCCCCGCCACGCGCCGTCGTCGTACCGCTGCTGCCACAGGGTGTAGTCGGCCGCCCGCGCGTACAGCACCACGGCGTCCCCCACGGCGACGAGCGTCGGGCTGCCGCTCACCGTGCCGCCGAGCGAACTCCACGCCGACCACTGTCCCGACTGGTCCCGCGAGCTGGTCCACACGTCGTCCGAGGCGGTGCGTACGGCGACATGGACGCGCCCGTCGGCGTCGACGACCGCGGACGGCCTGCCGTACGCCGGCCGGCCACCGGGCGCGCCGAGCGACGACCAGCCGGCCGAGGGGCCGCGCCGCACGACGCTGCCGTCGGCACCGCGCGCGACGAGGGTCCAGTGCGCGGGATCGGTGAAGGCCACGGTCGGCGCGTCGGTCAGCCGCCCGCCCAGATCCTGCCAGTCGCCCCAGCGCCCGCCGGAGAAGACCCGACGGTAGGCGTGGTGGTCGGTCCCACGGACGAAGACGTCGATACGGCCGCCGGCGGAGGCGTGGGCGGCGGGCTGGCCGAGAATCCGTCCGCCGACCGGGCCCGCGAGGTCCCTGGTCCGCGCCGGACGCGTGCCGTCCGCCGTGTGCTGGACGAGCGTTCCGCGCGGTCCCCGGAAGAAGGTGGTCAGCGTGTCGCCGTCGCGCACCACGGCCGGGCTCGCCGAGGCCTTCTGCCCGAGGCTCGTGCCGGGCGGCGCGTCCTGCCCGGTGAGCCGGAGGAACGCGGTGCCGTGGGCGGGGACCTCGACGGTGTACGACCCGGTGTGCGTGCCGCGATCGGCGCGTGCCCGCAGGTCGCGCACCTCGACGGACCCGCCGAGGGCGACGTCCGCGAAGTGCACGGTGCGCTCGGCCGGCTGGTCGGAGCGGTTGAGCAGGACGACCGCGCGCTCGCCGTGACCGGCCAGGACCTTGCTGTACACGTCACCGACGGAGTCCGTGGCGACCCGGACCCCCTGGATGCCGAGCGGGTCCTGGTCGACGGCGATGATCTCCGGGTTGCGGAGCGTCTCGATCATCGACGGCGTCAGGGTGCGCGGATCGGAACCGAGGACGAGCGGGGAGGCCATCTCGGCCCACATCACGAACTGGGTGGTGGACTCCTCCTGCGTCAGCTCCAGGGAGCCGTCGGCCATGCGGCGCATCGGGATGAGGTAGTCCGGGTCGTTGTAGTGGCCGGGCCCCTGGGCCTCCGGGTGCCAGGCGTTGGCGTCCATGTTGCGCAGGATGTTGGGCCACTCCCCCGGACTCGGGGTGCCCCAGGCTATGTCGGTGCCGGTGCGCCAGGAGTCCGCGATCGTCGGGGCGTAGGCGTAGGTGTTGTGCGCGTCCTGCTCGGGCGTGTGCGGCAGGCCCCAGTCGTCGGTGAGCGGATTGCACAGGTTCAGCAGCATCTTCCGGCCCGACTTGGCGACGGCGTCGCTGAACTCCTTGAAGGCCGGCCCAGGATCGAGCTTCTCGCCGATGCCGCACAGGAAGTCGACCTTGATCGCGTCGATCTTCCAGCCGGCGAACTGCCGTGCGTCCTCGGCGTAGTGGCCCCGGCTGCCGAGTCCGCAGCTCTTGCCGCCGTCGTAGGTACCGGCGTCGGTGTAGATGCCGGCGCGCAGGCCACGCTGGTGGAGGTAGGAGACCAGGGCCGGGATGCCGGACGGGGAGCGGTCCGGGTTGGCCACCAACCGGCCTTGCGCGTCACGGGGGTTGTCCGCCTGCCAGCCGCCGTCGAGCCAGACGATGTCGTAGCCGCTGTCGCGCAGACCGCTGCGCACGATTTCGTCGGCGACCGCGCGCACCTCCTTCTCGGTGGGCGCGCCGAGTCCGTAGTACGTGTTCCAGCCCATGTAGGGCGTCGGGGCGAGACCGCTGTCGTAGTAGTCGGGCGCCCCTTGGTCGACCGCGGTGTCCGCCGTGGCCGGTGGGACCGCGGACGCGGTGAGGACGACCGTGATCGCGGCGGCGAGGGCCAGCTTGGTGGACCGGTGGCGTGGGGGGCTGTGCGTGGGCGACTGGGAAGTCACGGGCCTCTCCCGGGGGTTGGGAAGCGGGAAGGTGTGAGCCGGGCGCGTCCCTGGGGAGGCCCGGGCTTCACGGCGAAGACTGTGGCCCGTGGCCGAAACCCTGTCAATATTAATTACTAATTTAGTAGCACCCCGGGGTCATGGCCGGGGTGAGTCGCGTCAGGCCGCGGTGCCGGGAAGGGTGTGAGGAAGGTCGGTGGAGCGCCACTCCTCCACGACGCGGTACCCGGCGCTCGTGTACAGGTTCATGGCCACCTCGTTGCCGCCCCACACGGTGAACATCAGCATCGAGTCACCGGCCGCGAGCGTGGCCTGTTCACCGGCCGCCATCGCGGCCCGGCCGTACCCCTTGCCGCGATGCCGCTCCTGGACGTACAGCGAATAGCCGTACGTCACCCCCGGCAGATGCCTGTGCCTCAACCAGCCGGTGCCGATCCGCTCGCCCGCCGCTTCGAGCACCAGGACCGTGTTGTCGGGCGTCGCCAGGCCCTGGGGAAGCAGCTTCTCGAAGTCCTGGTCGGACTTGCGCGCGGCCTCCTCCGGGCTCATGGCTCCCGACCTGACGATGTCGGCGATGTAGGCGGCCTTCTCCGAGGCATGCCACTCGGGGTACTCGCCCGGGGTCATCGGCCGTGCGGTGACGCCGTCGAGCGGTTCTGGCGTGGAGCTGATGCGCCGCGCTCTGAGCTGGCCACGGATGCCGTAACCGGCGAACAGTTCGCCGGCGGGCTCGGTGAGCCGTACGCGCAGCCGGCGCGCGCCGCGTTGCGCGCACCACGCCTCGGCCCAGTCCCGGGCGGCCTGCTCGTACCCTCGGCCGGCGTGGGGCGTGTCGACGCGGAGGTCGCCGATACTGCCCACGAGCACGCCCTTGTCGTCGGTCACGTCCACGGCGACGTGCCCCACTCGGGTCCCGGAGTCCGTGATCTCGGCGACGGTCCAGTCATCGATGCGGGCGCGTATGTCCTCGAGCATGCGCTCGGCCGCGCCCGCGCCGAGCCCGGCCGCCGTGTAGGAGGCGTGCAGCCGACGTTCGAAGTCCTGCCGCCATGCGCTGTGGTCATCAAGGATGCGGAGTTCTGTCACTTGATCACCTTAGAGCTGTCCGTCAACTGCCCTTGAGCGAGCGGCCCGTGATGGCTGTGCGGCGAGGACGACGTCCCCGATTCCCACGGTCGGGTCGGGGCCTGCCAGTCGATGTTCCGACGGTCGTCGCAGTGCGCTACGACGAACGCCGGGCAACTTGTCCGCGCGTGAGCGTGAGCGTCACGTACGACTCCGCCGGCCCCGGCGCACACGGTCCTGGTCCGAGCCATCGGTGGCGGACCTGGTGGCGTCCGGGAACAGGCCGTCCGGGCGGAGAGCGGCCGGGAGCGGGCCCGTCTGGTGGCGGTCGGCGCCGGGGACCGTGAAGGCGTACCGCTGCTCGCCGTCCTCGGCGCAGGCGAAGTGGAAGAGGTTCGCGCAGTGCGACGATCACGCGGTGACAGGTGTGTTCGGCCGAGCGCCAAGCGCACCCGCTCGTTTCAGCCACTCCCGGTAGGCCGGCGCCTCCCGGGCCGCTGTCCAGTACGCCTGCTCCAACTCCGGGTACGCCTCGTCCAGTTCGTCCTCGGTGCGGGCCGCCAGCAGCAGGCGTACCCCTATCGGGTCGCCCTTCAGCGGGCGGATCGCGAGGTCGGGGCGCGGGTGGGCGGTCGGCTGGCTGACCGTGACGACCTCGCCGGTGGCCGCCAGAGAGTACGCGGTGAGGTAGTCACCGTGCAGCATCTCGGGGTTCAGACCCGCGGCGCGCAGTACCCGGCTCAGGCCGTCCCACTCGCCGTCGACCGTGGAGTCGACCATCCAGCGGTCACCGGCCAGGTCGGCAAGGCTCACCTCCTGCTGCGACGCGGCCGGATGATCCGCGGCGAGCGTGACGAACTGCGGTTCGCGCTCGACGAGCACGCGCAGGCACAGGCCGGGCGGAATGCGCAGCGGGCTGCCCTCGACCTCGTGCACGAACGCCATGTCGAGCCGGCCGGCGGCGACCATGGCCAGCAGGGCGTTGGCGGACACGTTCATCTGGAGCGTCGGTCCGGGTCCGGCGCCTCGTGCCCTCAGCAGGCGTAGCCAGCCCGGGATGGCCCGGCTCGCGGTGGCGCCGATGCGCAGCTGGAACCCGCCGGCGGCGCGGGCGGCCGCCGCCCTGGTCTCGGTGACGATCGCCGCGAACTCCGTGACCAGGGGCCGGGCACGGCTCAGCACGGCCAGGCCCAGCGGGGTGGGGTGGCAGCCGGTGCGGCCGCGTACGAAGAGCTGAGCACCGAGGGCGCGCTCGATGCGCCGCAGCTGAGTGCTCAACGAGGGCTGCGCCAGGCCGAGTTGCCGTGCCGCTTTGTGCAGACTGCCGGTGTCGGCGATGGCGCACAGGACGCGCAGGTGCCTCACCTCCAGCTCCATGGGGGGAGCGTAGGGCGGCGCGCGGCACCGCACCAGATGTTCAAGTCCCAACGAACAGGGACGAGTCGGCCCGCGATAGCCCCGCGCTATCCCCGATTGCCATCATCCCTGGCCCCGTTGGCCTGCCCGAGACTCACTGGCAACCGATCGTTCCACCCCACAGGACGAGAAGGAGCCCCCCATGGCGTCGTTCCGTACCAGCACCGGGTCGAAGCACACCAGAAGACTTGTGGCCCTGGCGCTCGGTCTCGGTCTGGCCTCCGCCGCGCTGGGTACCGCGAGCCCGGCGAGCGCCCAGAACACCGCCGAGGCACCGGCCCGCACCACCACCGTCGCCGCCGGATACGTGGGCGCGGCCGACAGCGCCGGCAGCAAGGCGTTCTTCGACGCGGTGCTGAAGTCGGTCGCCGAGCGGCAGGCCGACCAGCCCTCGCTGAAGGTGGTGACCGTCTACTACAACGCCTCCCAGGCCCCGAGCTTCCGCTCCCAGATATCGAGCGCCGCCTCCATCTGGAACAGCTCCGTGTCGAACGTCAAGCTCCAGGCGACCTCGGGCACCGGCGACTTCGCCTACTACGAGGGCAACGACTCGCGCGGGTCCTACGCCTCCACCAACGGCCACGGCCGCGGCTACATCTTCCTGGACTACGCGCAGAACCAGCAGTACGACTCCATTCGCGTCGCCGCGCACGAGACCGGCCACGTGCTGGGCCTGCCCGACCACTACAGCGGCCCGTGCAGCGAACTGATGTCGGGCGGCGGCCCCGGCCCGTCCTGCACCAACCGGTACCCGAACGCAACCGAGCGCTCGCGGGTCGACCAGCTGTGGGCCAACGGCCTCGCCAAGGCCCTCGCGAAGGTGAACCGGACCGGCTGATCCCCCACACAGCCCAGCCGTCTCACCCCGGTACGGACCGCGGAGTCGCCGACCCGCGGTCCGTACCGCCGCTCGTAGTCGGGGGCGACGATCCGCCGGTGCCGGATGGCCTCGGTGACGATCTGCTCGGGGGCGGCGTGACGACCGGAGGTGAAGGGGGTGTCCGCGCGGCGCCCTCTCGCGGTCCGCGGCGAGCAGTCGAACGGGGCGCTGAACCCTTCGCGGGCGATCGGGCTCGTACGAGGATGAAATGCTCACCAGGGGGGCGCGTACCGGCCGTTGGTGGTCAGACGGCCTGGAAGACGAGGACCGCGTTCTGGCCGCCGAAGCCGAACGATGTGCTCAGGACGGTGTCCATCCGACAGGTGCGGGCGGCTTTGGTGACGATGTCGAGGTCGAGTCCGGGTTCGGGCGTGTCGAGGTTGGCCGTCGGGTGGATGGTCTGGTGGTGCAGCGTCAGCACGCACACGGCGGCCTCGACGGCACCCGCGGCTCCCAGGGAGTGCCCCAGGACGCTCTTGGTGGCCGTGACGGGCGGCGGTCGGCGGAAGACCCGGTGCAGCACGGCGGATTCCATGCGGTCGTTCAACGGCGTCGAGGTGGCGTGCGCGTTGACGTGGTCGACGTCGCCGGGCGTCAGGCCGGCCTCCGCCAGTGCCTGCCGCACCGCGCGTTCGGCGCCCTCGCCCTCGGGGTGCGGGCTGGTGGGGTGATGGGCGTCGCTGGTGGCACCGAATCCGGACAGCACCGCTTTCCCCCTGACCCCACGGGCGCGGGCGTGTTCCCTCCGCTCCAGGACCAGGACGCCGGCGCCCTCCGCCAGGACGAAGCCGTCGCGTTCCGTGTCGAAGGGGCGCGAGGCGCCCAGCGGGTCGCGGCAGCGGGTGGACAGCGCGCCCAGCCGCCAGAAGCCCATGCTGGACAGCGGCCCGCAGGCGCTCTCCGCCCCGCCGACCAGCGCGATGTCGCACATGCCGCCGTTCAGGAGCTGCCGGCCGATGCCGATGGCGGTCGCGCCGGAGGCGCAGGCGGTGCTGACACCGAGGCCGGGTCCCTTGGCGCCCAGGTCGGCGGCGATCTCTCCGGCGGCCATGTTGGGCAGGGCCCGCGGGACCGTGGTCGGCGAGATCTTCCGGTGGGTGCCCGAGATCAGGCATCGCGCGACATGCAGATCGGTGTCCCGGCCGCTGCCGCCCACGCCGATGACCACGCCGACCCGGTCGCCGTCCCACTCCCCCGGCTCCAGACCGGCGTCCCGGATCGCTTCGCGGGCGGCGGTGACGGCGAGGTGGATGAAGCGGTCGGTGCGCCAGCGCAGCCCGCGCCCGAGGGCGGCGGCGAGCTGCTCGTCCGGGACCCGGCAGCTGAAGTCGACGGGCAGGCCCGCGAGTTCCGGGTCGGTGGACGCCGTGGGCTCCGCCGCGCACAGCCGTCGCCAGGTCGCGTCGGCGCCGACTCCGGCGGGGGTGGCCAGTCCGATGCCCGTGACGACGGTCTGTGATCGACTCATGCGTCGACGTCCGCCGGGGCGGCGGCCAGGGTGTGCAGGACGGCGCGGGTGGACTCGTCGGCGAACCGGGCCACGTAGTCGGCCACCGCGGCGATGGTGACACCGGGACCCGTCGGCATCGTCTCGTCGGTGAGCGGCACCTCGATGCCGGTCTCCTCCTCGACCACGACGAGCAGTTCCGCGAGGGCGATCGAGTCGAGACCGAGGTGTTGCAGATTGCTGTCGGCGTGCAGTTGCGCCGGGTCCATTTCGAAATGGCGGACGATGAGACGGACAAGCGTGTCGACGATCAGCTGGTCGGCCAAGAATTCCCCCTGGGCAGGAAAGGGTGTGTGATCGACGGAAAGCCAGCAAAGCGCACCTGCGGCGGGCCCGATCATGAGACGGGCGCGTGTCGGAGAACAATGACCAGAGTGGTCTACGGAGAACCGCTCATCTCCGAACAGGGCGACGCGAGGGCGGTGGTCCGGCGCGGCAGCCCGCGCCATGCGGCCACCGCCCCGGTGACGGCGACCGCGGCCGCCACCCACGCGCTGCGGGTGAGCCCGGCGACGAAGGCGTCCGCCGCCGCGGTGAGCAGCTGGCTCCGCACGGCCGGGGTCGCGTGCCGGCCCGCCAGCGCGGCGGCGACGACGCTGTCCTTGGCGGCGGACGGCAGGCCGCGCAGGCCGGCGTGGGCGAGTGCGTCGCCGATCCGGTCCCGGTAGACGGTGGCGAGGACGGAGCCCTGGACGGCGACCCCGAGGGTGGCGCCGACCTGGCGGGTGGCGTCGTTGACGGCGGACCCGACCCCGGCGTGCGGCTCGCCCACGCTCTCCATCACCGCGGCGGTGCCCGCCGCCGCCGTCAGCCCCGCCCCCACACCCGCGACGATCTGCACCAGGGCCAGGTGCGGATAACCGGACTCCGACGTCGTACGGGCCAGCAGCACGAAGGAGCCGGCGACCACGACGAGGCCGCTCACCATGACGGGCCGGTGGGTCAGCCGCGCGGTGAGCGCGGCGGCCAGCGCGGCGCCGGCGACGAGAGCGGCGGGCAGCGGCAGCGTGCGCACACCGGCCTGCCAGGGGGTGCAGCCCAGCACGCCTTGCAGATACAGGGAGATGACGAAGAGCGCGCCGAACATCCCGAACGACATCATGGCCAGGGCCGCCGCCGGGACGGTGACCGCACGTCGCCTCACGTGCCGGGGCAGCATGGGCGCCGGAGCCCGCCGCAGCCACACGCCGAACGCGGTCAACAGCCCGGCGGCGAGGGCGGACGCGGCGAGGACCGGCCCACTGGTCCATCCCCGGCCGGGGCCTTCGGTGATCGCCCAGACCAGCGCCAGCAGCCCCGTCGCGGACAGCAGGGTGCCCGGTACGTCGACGGGCCCGGTGCGGGAGCGCGGCGGCGAGGGGACCACGAGGAGCGTCAGCGCGATGACCCCCGCGGCGAAGGGGACGTTCAGCCAGAACACCGCCCGCCACGAGTGCTGACCGACCAGCCAGCCGCCGATCACCGGCCCCAGGGCGCCGCCCAGCCCGCCCACCGCGGCCCACAGCGCGATGGCCCGCCGCCGCGGCACGGGCTCCGGAAACAGGCCGGTGAGCAGCGACAGCGTGGCGGGCATGATGAGCGACGCGCCCGCGCCCATGGCACCGCGCGCCGCGATCAGCTGCCACGGTACGGCGGCCACCGCGCCGGCCCAGGAGGCGCACCCGCAGAGGGCGAGGCCGGCGAGGAACGCTCGTCTGCGGCCGATCCGGTCGGTGACGCCCCCGGCCGTCAGCACGAGGCCGCCCAGGACGAGTGCGTAGGCGTCGACGATCCACTGCGTCTGCCCCGCCGACGAGCCGAGCGCGGTCTGGAGATCGGGAAGGGCGACGTTGAGCACGGTGAGGTCCATGCCCAGCAGGAACAGCCCCGAGCAGACGGCCCCGGCGCTCACCCAGCGTCTCCGCGTTTTTCCCGCAGCCGCGTGAAAAGCGACGAATTCCGTTCCGCGTTCACCCGTCATGTGCACTCTTTACCAGAGTGCGGGGACAGAGGAATCACGGGCGAGGTCTGAATGGAAGCATCCGATACGCTGACCGACTCTCTGATGAGACAGTTCCCCTTCGACATCGGCGCCGACGAATTCGTACAGAATCCGTACCGCTTCTACGAGGAGGTGCGCCGTGCGAGCGGCCCGGTGCACCGCACGCCCTCGGGTGACGTCGTGGTCCTCGGCTACGTAGAGGCCCAGGCCGTCCTGCGCGATCCGCGCTTCGGGCACGGCGCCCAGACGGCACAGGACCGGACCGGTTACGGCGTACCCGCCCGCACCTTCCTGCTGACCGATCCGCCCGGCCACACCCGCCAACGCGAGCGCGTACGGCGCGCCTTCACCGCGCGCGAGGTGCTGGCGCTGCGCCGGAGGATCGACGACGTGGCGGCGGGTCTGGTCGAGGCGGCGGCGCGGTCGGGTACGGCGGAGGTCGTCGCGGAGGTCGCGCGGCCCCTGTCCGCCCGGGTGGTCGCGGATCTGATCGGCGTGCCGGAAGACCTCCGCGACCGCTTCGCGCAGGCGGCCGCGCTCCTGGTGCGCGGCATGGATCCGCCCGGTCTGCTCACCCCCGGCACGCGCGAGCGCATCGCGCGGGCGGGGGTCGGGCTGGCGCGGGACATCGGCGTCGCCCTGCGGCGCCCGGAAGCCTCCGGGATTCTGGGCGTGCTCGCCCACGACGCCGACGACCGGCCGGCCCGGGCGGAGACCGTGACGACGTGCGCGCAGCTCGTGGCGGCCGGGTACGAGACGACCGTCGGTCTGATCGGCAACGGCCTGCACGCGCTGCTCCAGCACCCCGACCAATTGGCGTGGCTCGCGGCCGCCGGCCACGCGGAGGAGGCGCTGGCGGCGGCCGTGGAGGAACTGCTCCGCTTCGATCCGCCCATTCAACTGGCGCCCCGCACCGCCCTGGTGGACGCCGACATCGCGGGTACGCCCGTTTCGCGCGGCGCCGTCGTCTCCGTGCTGCTGGGCGCGGCCAACCGTGATCCGCGTGTCTTCCCCGATCCGCACCGGCTCCGGCTCGACCGGCAGCCGAAGCATCTCGCCTTCGGGCTGGGCAGCCATTACTGTCTCGGCGCCGCGCTGGCCCGGCTCGAAGCCACCGCGGCCCTCAGACACCTGCTCGCCCGCCGGCCCCGGCCGGACGGTCACCCGGTGTCGTACGGCCCCGCTCGCGTGGCCCGCAGTGTGCAGAGCCTGCGCGTGCGGCTGGACCCGGGCGACAACCGGACGGAGCAGCCGACCGGTGACGTCTGTGACCGTTCTGTGGCACACGGGGGCACAACGCACCGCCCCCGGGACGGGTCGTACTCCACATGACGGCCGGGAAGGAACCCGTCCTCCCGGCATCCAGCGCATCACACCGCACAGGGGGACACCATGAAGATCCGGACGCGGGGCATCCGCAGCGCTCTGACGGCCCTGGCCACCGGCACCGCCCTCGCGTTGGCGGCGGTGCCGGCGACGGCTGCCGCCGGCACCGCCGGTACACCCGCCTTCCTCGACCCGGCGGAGCTGCCGCCCCACCCCTCGTCGCCCTGGTACGCCGGCCCGGTCACCGCCGGCCAGCCGGACCCGCTGCCGATGTGCGTCGGCGACGCCCTGCCGTCGATCTCCGTGCACCGCGCCTACTGGACGGACCTCGACACCAACGCCCTTCAGGTCACCGTCGTCGAGCGCGACGAGCAGCGCGCCGCCGACTTCGCCGCCCTGCTGCGCAAGGACCTCTCGGGCTGCGCGAAGAAGCTGGAGTCGCAGTCCTCGGACATCACGGCGGCGAAGAAGTACTACGGCAAGGTCGAGGTGGCGGAGGGCGCCCACGTCTACGGCATTCACACCACCGCGTCCTGGGGCGCCTCCGACATCGCCCTGTTCTCGGTCGGCCGCGACGGCAGGACCGTGACGGTCGTGAAGTGGTCCCAGATGGGCTCGTTCCGCGACGCCCCGGTCAAGGCCTTCAAGACGACCACCCGAACGGCGGTCGACAAGCTCTCCTGACCTCCGGTACGGCGCCGTTCCTCGGCGGGTCGGCCGCACCGCCGAGGAACCGCTTCGACGTCACATGCCTACAGTGGAGTGAAGCCTCCACCCCTCTGGCCGCGCATCCGGTACGCCGTCCGGGGCCTTCGGTGCCGGACACCACATCGCCGGCCTGATGGTGGGTACTCCCGCAGAGGAGGTTCTGATGTTCGAGGCAACCGATATCCGTGAGTGGCGGGGTCACGACGTCGTCGACCCCAAAGGTCACAAGATCGGCGTCATGGAGTCGGTCTATGTGGACACGTCCACCGACCAGCCCTTCTTCGTCACGGTGACCGTGGGCCTGCCCACCCGTCGCCGTCTGGTGTTCGTGCCGCTCCCCGGCGCGACGGTGGGTCCCGGCTACCTGAAGGTCGCCCACAGCAAGGACCAGGTCAAGAAGGCTCCGGCGATCGACACCGACGGCGAACTGCCCGTCGCCGAGGAGCCGGGCGTCTTCGCCCACTACGAGCTGACCTATACGCCAGGAGCCGGCGGCGAGCGGCGCCTGGCCCGCCGTTGACGCGCCGAAGACCGCCGGGAGATCCGATGAGTCTGTTCCTGTTCCTGATCCTCGTGGCCGTCGTCCTGGGCATCATCGGATTCGTCGTCCACGGTCTGATGTATCTCCTGGTCATCGGCGCCGTCGTTCTCGTCGCCGACCTCGTCTACGCCGCGGTGCGCTTCCGCCGGGGAGGCAGGAGGCACCGCCTCGTCCGCTGACCGGCCGCGTCAGGCACGGTCACGGCGGTTTCCCGGCCGGTCACGCCCCCCGCGGGGAGCCGCGACCGGCTGGTCCGCCAAGTGCGCGGCGACGCGGTCGCGCGTTCCCCGCGGCTGACGGCAAGCTGGTACAGACATGCTCATAAGGGTCGTACGGCAGGGAGCGGTCGTGGATGGTGCGCAGAGCATGACCGTAGGCGTGCTGGGTTCCTACGGCGGCCGGAACGTGGGCGACGAGGCGATCCTCACCGCCCTGCTGGACCGTGTCCGGGCGGGTCGGCCGGACACTCGCTTCGTGGTCTTCTCCCGCAATCCCCAGCACACCCGCAGCGTCCATCCGGATGTCGAGGTCGTCGGGTGGGAGGGCGTCTGCCGGGAGGGCATCTCCGCGCATCTGCGCCGGCTGAGCGTCCTGGTGCTCGGCGGCGGCGGGATCCTCTACGACACCGAGGCGCGGCGCTATCTGCGGACGGCCCGCACCGCCCAGAGTCTCGGCGTGCCCGTCTTCACCTACGCGGTGGGGGCGGGGCCGCTCACCGAGGAGTCGGACTGCGCGTGGGTCCGTGCGGTGCTCTCGGACGCGGTCGAGGTGACGGTCCGTGACGAGGAGTCGAAGCTCGTGCTGGAAGAGGCCGGCCTCGACCGGCCCGTCCTGGTCACCGCCGATCCGGCGCTGCTGCTGGAGCCCGGCGGCCGGGGTGCGGCGCTGCTGCGGGCGGAGGCCGTGCCGCGCGGCGTGCGGCTGGTGGGCATGAGCGTGCGGGAGCCCGGGCACGCGGCGGAGCACCTGGACGAGGAGGGATACCACCAGCTCCTCGCCAGCATGGGCGACTTCCTCGTCCACCGCCTGGACGCTCACATCGTCTTCGTCTCCATGGAACGCGGCGACATCCGGCACGCCCACGCGGTGGCGTCCCGCATGGCGGAGGCGGACCGCTGCACGGTGCTGCACGGCGATCACGGGCCGCAGCAGGTCCTCGACATCGTCAAGCAGCTGGATCTGGCCGTCGGCATGCGGCTCCACTTCCTGATCTTCGCCGCGCTGGCCGGAATCCCTCTGCTCCCCCTGCCCTACGCGGGCAAGGTCTTCGACTTCGCGCAGCAGATCGGCGCGCCGGCCCTGCGCGGGGTGGTCAGGGAGACGGCGGGGCTGCTGCTGGCGGAGGTGGACCGCCTGTGGGACGAGCGGCGCGCCCGGGTGGCGGACACGGCTGTGCGTACGGCGGCGATGCGGCTGCGGGCGGCCCAGACGGCCGATCGGCTCCTCGCCTATCTGGACAGTGCCGCCGGGCACGACGTCGTACGCGGCGGCACGCCCGTGGCGGCCTCCACCGCGGGCTGAGGCCGCGACCACCGGTTTCCCGAGGGAGTGAAACGTGTCCTACCTGATGCCGCCCCGCGTTCCCCGGACGGTGGAACTTCCGCCGCGTCAGGCTCTGCACGCGGGGTCGACGCAGGTGCTGGTGATCGGCGGCGGGCCGGCCGGCATCGGCGCGGCTCTCGGTGCCGCCAACGCGGGCGCCGAGGTGGTCCTCGTGGAGCGCTACGGGTTCCTCGGCGGCAATGCCACCGCGGCGCTGGTGATGCCGCTGATGAGTTTCCACAACGAGGTCAAGCAGGCCGTGGCCGGCGACACCGCGCGTCTGCTGCCGCCGGATCACGGCGAGGGCGAGCCGGTCGTCGGCGGGGTGCTGTGGGTGCTGCTCGACCACCTCGTGCGCGCGGGAGCGGCGATCCGGCCCTCACTGGAGACGGGCTACACCGTGCCCTTCGATCCGGAGCTGTTCAAACTGGTGCTGTACGAGCTGCTGGAGATGCACGAGGTCCGTACGCTCCTGCACGCCTTCGCCTCCGACGTCCTCAGCATGCCGGACCGGGCGCGTGCGGTGTTCGAGACGAAGTCCGGGCCCCTCGTCATGGACGCGGACGTGGTCGTCGACTGCACCGGGGACGGCGACATCGCCGCGGCGGCGGGGGCCGCGTACGAGATCGGCCGGCCGGAGGACGGCTGGACCCAGCCCATGTCGCTGATGTTCCGCATGGTCCGCTTCGACCACGACGCCTTCACCGCCTACACCCGCGCCCACCCGGACCAGTGGCGGGGCGTGCACGGGCTGTGGGACCTGGTGCGGGCCGCCACGGACGCCGGGGAGCTGGACCTGCCCCGCGAGGACGTGCTCTTCTTCGCCACCCCGAACACGGGTGAGGTGGCGGTCAACTCCACCCGGATCACCGAAGTGCTCGGCACCAGCGTGTGGGACCTCACCCGGGCGGAGTTCACCGCTCACCGGCAGATGGCGCAGATCGCGCGGTTCCTGCGGGAGC
Organism: Streptomyces sp. NPDC029138; assembly: GCF_055564375.1. Lineage (NCBI taxonomy): Bacteria > Bacillati > Actinomycetota > Actinomycetes > Kitasatosporales > Streptomycetaceae > Streptomyces > Streptomyces sp. NPDC029138. The sequence continues at coordinate 30,864 of NZ_JBVHWM010000050.1, read as the reverse complement.
GGGTGCCGGGGTTCGCGGACTCCTACGTCGCGCAGAGCGGCGTCCAGGTCGGTGTCCGGGAGACGCGTCGGATCGTGGGCGAGTACCAGCTGACGGGCGAGGACGTGCTCACGGCCCGTACCTTCCAGGACGCGATCGCCCGCGGTGCCTACCCGGTGGACATCCACAACCCCAGCGGACGCGGCACCACGCTGAGACGGCTGCCGCGCGGGGAGTCGTACGACATTCCGTTGCGCTGCCTCTTTCCCCGGGGCGTGGAGCGGGTCCTGGTCGCGGGCCGCTGCATCTCCGGGGACCACGTGGCCCACTCCTCCTACCGCGTCATGCCGATCTCCATGGCCACCGGACAGGCGGCGGGTGTCTGCGCGGCCCTGGCCGCGACGCAGGGCCGGCAGCCACGGGACGTCCAGGTGAGCGCGGTCCAGCGAGAACTGCGCGCCCAGGGCGCCAGTCTGCGCTGAACCGCCCGCCGTTCACCCGGACGGCCCAATCTCGGCGCCGGATCGGGGCCCGGGCGCATGACCGGGCCACCACCGGTGAGACATCGGGCATGGAGGAACTCGCACCGGGCGGCCGGCTGCCCGCTCCGCGCCGCCCGACCGGACCCGACGTCGTGTTCACGGCGGACTTCGCTTCGGAAACACAGTGGGTCGCGGGTCGCTCGTGGGCCTATCCGGACGGCGGCCCGGTCAATCCGGACGACGACAAACTGGACTACCTGGTACCCGACGCCGACCACAGCCGCTCGGGGGTCTTCCGGGCCACACGCCGGCCGGACGGCAGATGGAACACGGGTCTGCTGACCACGGAGGGGAGCCAGGAGGGCTTCACGGTCCGGTCGGGTGATGTGCTGGAGGCCCGGGTACGGCTGCCGCTGGAGATCGGCGCCTGGCCGGCCATCTGGACCTGGCGGGACGGCGACCAGGAGATCGACGTCTTCGAATACCACCCGGACCACCCGGACCTGCTGGAGCTGACCAACCATGTGCGGGGCGCCGAGCACTCCGTGCACGACGACGCCGTCCGCCCCGGTGCCTGGGTGGACCTGCGCACCGAGTTCGGACGCCGCTCGGTGGTCTGGTGGCTGAACGGGACGCGGGTGTTCTCGGACAGGCGGGGTGTGGGCCGCGCCTGGCACGCCTATCTCATCGTCAACCTCTCGGTGAGCGCCGGGCGTTACCACCCGCCGCCCGAGGCCGGCACGGCCGAGATGAGCTTCGAGGTGAGCAGTCTCGTCGTACGGCGTCCCGCAGCGGACGACGGAGACGACGGAGACGAGGGCGGGGAGGGCAGCGAGGCCGCCACCGTCGGCAGCCCCGCCGACTGACGCGGTCCCTACCGGTCGGGACCCGTCTCCTCGTCTCCTTGCCGGCGCTCCCCCGGCTGCTCCTCGGCGCTCACGCCTCGCAGCGGCTCGTCGGCGGCTGTGCCCTGCTGGGGCTGGTAGCCCTCCTTCGCGCTCGCGGTGCCCGGGATCGTCCGGTCGCGGGCCTGGCTCTCGCTGCCCGAGTGCGCTCCGGGCTCCTCGTCGTCGCGGGCCCGGGCGAACCGGTCGGCGGGCTCGTCGGTGTGTCCCGTCATGGCCATCCTCCGATCCATCGGTCGACACCGCCGGGTTCCCGTGGGCCGACCGGGGAAACGGAGGGGGAGGACGCACGCGGAACCAGAGGCCGCCGTGCTCAGGGGGTCGTCACGGACGCTCTTCGGGCGGGAGCTCCACGGGGTAGGGCTCGCTGAAGTCCGCCGACCTGCTCACCTTCTCCCAGGCGGTCGCCTCCGCGACCTGGCGGCGGGAGTAGTCCAGCGCCATGGTCACGGCGTTCACGCCGAGGGGGAGGTGGCTGGGGATCTGCTCGCGCCCCACGGTCCGCACGATGATCTCGGCCGCGCGGCGGGGGTCCCCGGCCGCGCCGTCGGTGCTCTGCCGCACCCGCCGGTTCATCTCGCCCACGGTCGCGTCGTAGGCGTCGGGGATGGCGTGGACCGTCATGGAGGAGCCGGCCCAGTCGGTGGCGAAGCCGCTCGGCTCGACCACCATGACCCGCACGCCGAACGGTGCGGTCTCCGTGGCCAGCACACGGCTGAAGCCGTCGACCGCGAACTTGGCCGCCTGGTAGGAGGCGATGCCCGGGGAGCCGCCGACCCGGCCCCCGATCGAGGAGAACTGCACGACGGTGCCCGACCCCTGCCGGCGCAGGGTGGGGAGCGCGGCCTTCGTGACGTGGTAGACGCCCCAGAAGTTCGTCTCGAACTGGGCGCGGAAGTCGTCGTCGTCCGCCGTCTCGATGGGCGACACGTTCGCGTAGCCCGCGTTGTTCACGAGGACGTCGATGCGTCCGAAGCGCTCGACCGCCGCGTCGACGGCCGCGCGGGCCGCGTCGGGGCTGGTGACGTCCAGGGCGAGGGGAAGGACGCGGTCGCCGTACTCGCCGAACGCCTCCGCGAGTGCCTCGGGGCGGCGGGCGGTGGCGACGACGTGATGGCCGGCCTCCAGGGCGGCGGCGACGAGGGCCCGGCCGAGGCCGCGCGACGAACCGGTGATGAACCAGACCTGTGGGTGCTGTTGACTCATGGCCTTAGTACAACACCGTTCTCTTAATAACGCAACACCGTTGCGCTATGGATTCCTATGATGTCCTCCATGAGTGAGCCTGCCTTTCAGCGTGCGCGCAGTGCCGAGGCCAAACAGGCCCGCGAACAGGCGATCCTGGACGCGGCCCGCGCGCTCGGTCGCCGGCATGGGGTGAGGGACGTCACCCTCACCGACATCGCGGCGGCCGTGGGCATGCACAAATCAGCCCTGCTGCGCTACTTCGAGACGAGGGAGCAGATCTTCCTCGAACTGACCGCGGAGGGGTGGCGGCAGTGGTCCGCCGACCTGTGCGGCGACCTCGCCGGCCGGGCACAGGCCACGCCCGCCGAGGTCGCCGAGGTCATCACCGGCACACTCGCGGCGCGCCCCATGTTCTGCGACCTGCTCGCCCAGGCGCCCCTGAACCTGGAACGGAACGTGTCGATCGAGTCGGTGCGGTCCTTCAAGCTGGTGACGCTCGGGGAGGTCGAGCGGATCGGCGGCGAGCTGCACCGGCTGCTCGGACTGACCGAACTCCAGGCCGTCGACACGATCGCCACGGCGACCAGCATGGCCGGAGCGCTGTGGCAGATGGCCACCCCGGGGCCGCGCCTGCGGGAGCTGTACGCGAACGACCCCCGGCTCGGCCATGCCGTCGTCGAGGTGGAACCCCGCCTGACCCGCGTCCTCACCGCCTATCTCACCGGGCTCGGCGTGGAGTCCCCGGCGACCACCTGAGCGTCGCTTGGCGAGCCGCTTGGAGCGCTCCGCCCAGGTCGTCGCCAGGTCGGTGCGCACCGGGCCGGAGCGCAGCACGGCCGCCCGGCCGCCACGCGCTCGATCGACCGGAAGAACTGCCAGGCGGCCTGGGCGAGTTCGGCCGTCAGCCGCTCGACGTACCAGGATCCGCCCGCCGGGTCGATGACCCGGGCCGGATGGGACTCCTCGATCAGGACGGAGGAGGTGTTGCGGGCGATCCGGCGCGCGAACGCGTCCGGGAGGCCGAGCGCGTGGTCGAACGGCAGCACCGTCACGGAGTCGGCGCGGCCCCGAGCCCGGCCCGCATCCGTGGGCTCCGGTGAGACGCGCCAGGGGCGGCGGTACGGGTCGTCACGGGGCCCGGCGCCCGGAAACACGCTCCGGCACCGACTCGGCCAGCCGTTCCAGCAGTGCGCCGGCGATCGTGACATCGTCGGTGAGAGGGCGGTCGGCGTCCTGCGCGTCGAGGCTCTCCGCGGCGAGCGCGAAGACACGGCCGACCGGCAGCAGGGCGGGGGGACGCAGGCCGCGCTGCCGCAACGCCCGTACCGCCGCGACGAGTTCGCAGGCGACGACGAGCCGGTACGCGCCACAGGCGCGCAGCGCCTGGCGCGCGGCGAGCGAGGCGAAGCTGGCCTGTTCCTCGACGCCACGCGAGAGCACGGCGTGTCCGAGCGAGGCGGGCGCGCAGAACGACCTCAGGTCCCCGAGGGCCGCTCCGGCCGCGTATTCGAGGATCATCACGCCGGAGGAGGCGGGCTCGCCGTTCGCGAGGAAGGGCCGCAGGCCGGTGCAGGCCGGCTCGTTGAGCGCGGAGAGCCGCGAGGTGGACAACCGGGCCACCTGCATCAGGGCCAGCCGGAAGTGGTCGAGGGCGATGGCCAGTTGGGCCTGGTAGAAGCCGCCGTGATGGTAGGCGGCCATGTCGTCGGGTGCGATCAGCGGGTTCTCGGCGGCGGCGTTGATCTCGACGGTGAGGACGTCCTCCAGCGCGTCGGCCGCCTCCAGCGCGGGTCCGTGGACCTGGGGCAGACACCGGAAGCCGTAGGGGTCCTGGATGCGGCCGGCCGGCGGGGCGGGCCGGTCCGCCGCTCCGATCAGCTCCCGCATGGCCTGAGCGACCCGCACGCTGCCGCGGTGCGGGCGCGCGGCATGGACGGGGGCGGCGTATGCCTCGTGGGAGCCGTCGACGGCGAGCAGGGAGAGGGCCGCGACGGCCTGGGTGGCCGTGAGGAGTCTGCGCAGTTCGGCGAGGGCGAGGGCGGACTGTCCGAGGGTCAGGGCGTTGCTGCTGATGAGGGCGAGGGCGTCGTTGTTGTCCAGCGCGAGCGGGGCGGGGCCGGGCCGCTCGTGCCACGGGCGCTCCCCGGCCAGGGTGAGACCGACCTGGGCGAGGGCGGCGATGTCCCCCGTGCCGACGGAGCCGAACTCGTTGACGGCCGGACGGGCACCGATGGACAGCGCGTCGCACAGGGCGGTGACGACGGCCGGGCGCAGTCCGGCCCCGCCCGCCAGGAGTTGGTTGGCCCGCACGGCCAGCATGGCGCGGACCTGCCGGGCGGGAAGCTCCTCGCCGATGGCACCGGCGTGGCTGCGCAGCAGCCGCAGCCCGTGGTCCGCGGCGGCGCCGGTGGGCACCGGCTGGTTCCGGTTGGCGCCGACTCCGGTCGAGCGGCCGTAGACGCGGCCCGTCGCGGCGATCCGCCGCGCGGCGTCCCAGGAGGCCGTCACGCGCTCCATCGCCCGGGTGTCCGGGAGCGGACGCGCCAGGCCGTCGGCGAGTTTCTCGACCGCGTCGACGGAGAGCGTGGAGCCGTCGAGGACGAGGGCGTCGGACTTCGCGGGTGCGGACGGTGCTTCACCATCCGCCACACCATCCACTATCCGAGACGACATAGAGTGCAAACCCTCCCTGAACCGGACAGTTCTTCTTGCCTGTTGGTCATTTACCGCGAGCGATTCCCGCCAGACCATTGACAACTTATTCAGGCACCGAGAACTCTGCATGACACTATGCAGCCCAGGCAAGGGGCCATCACATGATCCAGTTCAGGTCGGTCCACAAGCGTTTCCCGAACGGCTCCACCGCCGTGCACGATCTCAGCCTGGAGATCCCGGACGGCGGGGTCACCGTGCTGGTCGGGTCTTCCGGTTGCGGCAAGACGACGACGCTTCGCATGATCAACCGGATGGTCGAGCCGACCTCCGGGACGATCCTCGTCGGCGGCCGTGACGTCCGCGACCAGGACGCCGCCGAGTTGCGGCGCTCCATCGGCTACGTCATCCAGCAGGGCGGCCTCTTCCCGCACCGCACGATCCTCGACAACATCGCCACGGTGCCGCTGCTGCTCGGCTGGGGCCGCCGCAAAGCGCGGGCCCGTGCGGCCGAGTTGCTGGAGACGGTCGGCCTGCCCGCCGAGACGGGAAAGCGCTACCCGCACCAGCTCTCCGGCGGCCAGCAGCAGCGCGTCGGCGTCGCCCGCGCGCTCGCCGCCGATCCGCCGGTCCTGCTCATGGACGAGCCGTTCGGCGCCGTCGACCCCGTTGTGCGGACCCAGTTGCAGGACGAACTCCTGCGGCTGCAACGTGAGTTGAGCAAGACCATCGTCTTCGTCACCCATGACATCGACGAGGCGGTCCGGATCGGCGACCGCATCGCCGTCTTCCGCTCCGGCGGCCACCTCGTGCAGTGCGCCCCTCCCGGCGAACTCCTCGCCCGCCCGGCCGACGAGTTCGTTCAGAGCTTCCTCGGGTCCGAGCGCGGCCTCAAGCTGTTGTCCCTGGCCACCCTCGCCGACGTCGCGCAGAGCCCGGTGCCCGCGGGAGGCCCGTGGGAACTCGTGCCGGACGAGGCCGGCCGGCCCGTCGTGTGGCGCAACGGTGAGGAGCGGGTGCCGGTACGGCCGCTGCGCGACGGCGACTCCCTGCTGGCCGCCCTCGACGAGTCCGTCGCCTCGCCCAACGGCCTCGTGGTGCGGGTCGGTGCGGACGGCGCGGTGACCGGGGTGACCTCCCACGACGACATCCACCGCCACGCGAGCCGGGCCCACTCCGCGGCGAGGGTGGCGGCATGACGATCGACCGGGCGTGGATCGCCGACCACGCGAGCGACCTGGCCGGGCTCTCCCTCTCCCACCTCCAGGCCGCCCTCTCCGCCGTCTTCTTCGGCCTGTTGATCTCCCTCCCGCTGGCCGTGCTGGCCCACCGGGTGCGCGCCCTGCGCGGTGTCCTGCTGGGCATGTCCAACGTCCTGTTCACGATCCCGTCGATCGCGGTCTTCGTGCTGCTGCTCCCGGTCTCCGGCCTGTCCCGTACGACCACGGTGGTGGGCCTGACGATCTACACGCTGGTGGTCCTGCTGCGGAACACGGTCGAGGGCCTGGACGCCGTACCGGCCCGGGTGAAGGAGGCCGCGCGGGCCATGGGCACCCGCCCGCTGCGGACGCTGCTCACCGTCGAACTCCCGCTGGCACTCCCGGTCGTCATCGCAGGCGTCCGGATCGCGACCGTCATGTCGATCTCGCTCGTCTCCGTGGCCACGTACATCGGCGACGGCGGCCTCGGCCAGCTCTTCACCGACGGGTTCCAGCGCAACTTCCCCACTCCGGTCATCGTCGGTGTGGCGCTGACCCTGCTGCTGGCCGTCGTGGCGGACGCGCTGCTCGTGGCCCTCCAGTACGTGCTGACCCCGTGGACGAGGCGGCGAGCCTGATGTACGAACTCCTGCACAACCTCGTGAAGTGGCTCCTCAGCGGCGCCCAGTGGTCCGGCCCGGACGGCATCGCGCACCGACTCGCCGAGCACGTCCAGTACTCGCTGGTCGCCACGCTGGTCGCGGCCGCCATCGGCCTCCCGCTCGGCCTGCTCATCGGGCACACCGGCAAGGGCGCGTTCCTCGCCGTCAACCTCGCGTCGTTCGGCCGCGCACTGCCCACCGTCGGCCTGGTCGTGCTGGTCTTCCTGGCCAGCGGCCTGTCCATGTGGCCGGTGTACGTCGCGCTCGTCGCGCTGGCCGTGCCGGCGATCGTCACGAACACCTACGCCGGCATGGCCGCCGTCGACCCGGACGTCCGGGACGCGGCGCGCGGCCAGGGCATGCGCGGGCACCAGGTGCTCCTCCAGGTCGAGATTCCGCTCGCCGCCGGGCTGATCATGACCGGGCTGCGCCTGGCGCTGATCCAGGTCGTCGCGACGGCCACCATCGCCGCCTATGTGAGCTTCGGCGGCCTGGGCCGCTATGTCTTCGACGGCCTCGCCCAGCGCGACCTGGTGCAGGTGCTCGGCGGGGCGGTCCTCGTCGCCCTGCTCGCCGTCGTCCTCGACCTCGCGCTGTCCGCCCTTCAGCGGCTCGTCCTTCCGTCCCGCTCCCGGCCCCGGCCGGGCGGCAAGACGTCCACCCGCACCGCCTAGGAGCTTCGTCATGAATCGCCGTACCGTCCTCGGCGGCCTGCTGGCCGCAGCGTCCCTCCCCGCGCTCGCCGCCTGCGGCGGCGGTGTCACCTCGCTCGACAGCCAGGGCTCCGGCCTCGGCAGCGGTGGCGGGGCCGGCTCGGACGGCCTCACCATCGGCACGGCCAACTTCACCGAGAACCAGATCCTCGGCCACCTGTACGCCTGTGTCCTGGAGGCGGCGGGTGTGAAGACGACCGTCCGGGCCAACCTCGGCACGCGGGAGATCCTCATCCCGGCCATGAAGAGCGGGGACATCGACCTGCTCCCCGAGTACCAGGGCGCGCTCCTGCACTATGTCGACCCCAGGTCCACCGCGACCGAGGAGGGCGAGATGCAGAACGCCCTCGCCATGGCCCTGCCCCGCGGGCTCCAGATCCTGCCGTACGGCCGGGCCGAGGACTCCGACGCCTTCGTCGTCACCCGTGAGACGGCCGACAAGTACGGTCTGACCTCCCTGGCCGACCTGCGGAAGCAGAACGGCCGGCTCGTCATCGGCGCCGCGCCCGAGGTGAAGACGCGGGAGGTGGGAGCGGTCGGCCTCAAGAGGGTGTACGGGGTCGAGTTCAAGGAGTTCAAGTCGCTCGACTCCTCCGGGCCGCTCGTCAAGGGTGCCCTGAAGAAGGGCGATGTCGACGTGGCCAACCTCTTCACCACCGACACCGACATCCAGGCCAACCACTGGGTGGTCCTGACCGACCCCGAGAACCTCGTCCCCGGCCAGCACATCGTGCCGCTCATCGCCGACCGCAAGGCCGACGACACCGTGCGCAAGGCACTCGCCCGGCTCGGCAACGTGCTCACCACGGCCGATCTCACGGAACTCAACCGCCAGGTCGACAAGGAGAAGAAGGACCCCGACCGGGTGGCCCAGGCGTACGCGAAAGCCCACGGGCTCACCTCGGCCTGACCGGGCGCCGCACGGTGTGCGCGGCGCCTGTCCGGTCAGCCGGTGAGGGTCCGGCGCAGGGCGGCCAGTCCGTCGGTGTAGATGCCGTGGAAGAGGCCGACGGCCTCCTCGTCCGGCACGCCGACGGGGGTGAAGGTACCGGACCACTCGACGCGGGCGCCGTGGCCGTCGGGCGTCTCGCGCACGGTGAGGGTGGACCGGTAGTCGGTGACCGGGAAGGGGGCCTGGACGATGGAGTAGGTGTAGGTGCGCGCCCTGTCGTCGAACGCCTCCAGCCGTTCGACGATGACGCCGCCCTCCTCGTTCGTCAGCGTGCGCACCCGGCCGCCCTCGCTGAGTTCGCTGCCGGGGATGTACGGCAGCCAGTCGGGCAGCGAGTCGAAACCTCCGATGAGCTGCCATACGCGGTCGGCGGGCACGGGGATGTCTAGGGACGCGGCGGTGGTGGCCATGGGTGTCTCCTGGGGTGGATCGATGTGGTTCGGGAGATGATCAGGCGGGCAGCGGCGCGTTCTCGGCGATCAGGCCCTCCTCGCGGAGCGCGGCCCAGAACGCGGCCGGGACCGTCTCGGCGAGCGCGGCGACGTCCTCGGCGACGCGGCTGGGGCGGGTGGCGCCGGGGATGGCCGCGGCGGTCGCCGGGTGGGCGAGGGAGAACTGCAACGCGGCGGCCTTGATGCCGACGCCGTGCCGCGCGGCGAGCGCCTTGATCCGCTCGACCTTGGCCACGATCTCGGCGGGGGCCTTCTGGTACTCGAAGTGCGTGCCGCCCGCGAGGATGCCCGAGCTGTAGGGGCCGCCGACGACGATGTCGACGTCCTGCGCGGCCGCGGCGGGCAGCAGCCGCTGAAGGGCGCGCTCGTGGTCGAGCAGGGTGTAGCGGCCGGCGAGGAGGAACGCGTCCGGCCTGGGCTCGTCCAGGTCGAGGGTCACCTCCAGGGGTTCGACCCGGTTGACGCCGAGCCCCCAGGCCTTGATGACGCCTTCGTCCCGCAGCCGGTCCAGGACGCGGAAGGCTCCGGTCCGCGCGCTCTCGTACATGGCCAGCCACTCGTCGCCGTAGAAGTCCTGGGCGACGTCGTGCACCCAGACGATGTCGAGGCGGTCCGTCCGCAGTCGCTTCAGGCTGTCCTCGACGGACCGCAGGGTGGCGTCCGCCGAGTAGTCGTTGACCATCTTGTTGGGGCGTCCGTGTTCGAACAGGCCGCCCTTCTCGCCCAGGTCGCGGGCGGCCGGGTCCTCGGCCTCGTCCAGGATGACGCGGCCGACCTTGGTGCTCAGGACGTAGGCGTCGCGGGGCATGCCGGACAGCACCTCGCCCAGGCGGATCTCGCTCAGGCCCGCGCCGTAGAACGGGGCGGTGTCGAAGTAGCGGATGCCGTGGTCCCAGGCGGCCTGGACGGTGGCCGCGGCCTCCTCGTCCGGGATGGCGCGGAACATGTTGCCCAGCGGGGCGGTGCCGAAGCCGAGACGTCCGGGAAGCAGGTTCTTGATGCTCATGGAGGGTTCTTTCGGTGAGGGGAGGTGACGAGTACCGCGCGGGGCGTCCGGCGGACCGTCGTCCTTGTGTCACCGAGGCTAGGATCGAGGAGTTGAGACTGTCCAAGACATAGTTGGACAGACTTCAGTCCCCAGAGGTCTTACATGCTTGATCTGCGCCAGCTCACCTACTTCGTCGCCGTCGCCGAGGCCGAACACGTCGGCCGGGCCGCGGAGGCCCTGCACATCTCCCAGTCGCCGCTCAGCCGACAGATCGCCCAGCTGGAGCAGAAGCTCGGTCTGACGCTCTTCGAGCGCAGCCAGCAGCGCATCCGGCTCACCGCGGACGGCCGGGTCTTCCTCAGCGAGGCCCGCGCGCTGCTACGGCACGCCGAGCGGCTGGAGAACCTCGGCCGGCGGCTCGGCCGGGGTGAGGAGGGCGGACTGTGCATCGGGTACGTCCCGCACGCCCTGCACACCGGCATCCTGCCCGGCGCGCTGCGCGCCCTCCAGCAGCGCAGCCCCGACATCCACGTCGCCCTGTACCGCCTGAGCCCCGCCGAGCAGTTCGAGGGTCTGCGGCAGCGGAGCCTGGACATCGCGCTCGTCCACGAGCCGCCCGCCGACGACGACCCGGACCTGCGCTCCGCGCTGCTGCTGGAGGACCCGCTGCTGCTCGCGCTCCCCCACGGGCATCCGCTCGCCGCGCAGGAGGTCATCGCCGCCGCCGATCTCGACGGGCAGCCGTGGATCGCCGTGGCGGACTCCCAGCATCCGGCCTGGCGCGACGTCTTCATCGCCGCCTGCGCGGCCTCCGGGTTCACGCCGGACGTGCGGCTGGACGCCGCCGAACCGCAGACCGCCCTCGGACTCGTCGCCTCCGGGCTGGGCCTCGCACTGATCCAGAAGAGCATGCTGCGGGGCGCCGGCGAGAGCATCACGGTACGGGAGCTGCCCTGGCACCAGGCGTCCGTACGGCTCTGGGCGGCCTGGCACCACACGGACCTCCGACCGGTCGTGCCGTCGTTCCGCGAACTGGTCCTGAGCGGGGCCGGGACCGGGTGAGCGAGGGACGGCGACGCGTGAGCGCACGGGCGGCGCGGGTAGGCGAGCGGACGGCTCATGCGGGGCGGTATGTCGTGATGGCGCAGGCTGGGGTATGTGTGCCCGTGCCCGGCCCGGGAACCTGGTTCGCCCGGGTGCGGCCCTGGTGAGAGGAGTCCCAGGTGACAGCGTCGACGTCGGCGGCAGGCGGTCGGGACCCGGGTGCTCAGGAGGCCGAACACGAGCCTGATCCGCGCCGGTGGCGCGCCCTGTGGGTCACGCTGGTGGCGGGCTTCATGAGCCTGCTCGACGTGACGATCGTGGCGGTCGCCCTGCCCACCATCCAGCGCGAACTGGGTGCCTCCCCGGCGCAGGTGCAGTGGGTGGTCTCCGGATACGCCCTGACCTTCGCCCTCGCCCTCGTCACCGCCGGCCGTCTCGGCGACGCGCTGGACCGGCGCCGTATCTTCCTGCTGGCCCTCGGCGGTTTCGTGATCTTCAGCGCGGCCTGCGGGGCGGCCCCCGACATCATGCTGCTGGTGGCGGCCCGCCTCGCCCAGGGCCTGGCGGCCGGCTTCATGGCCCCGCAGAACTCCGCGCTCATCCAGCAGATGTTCCGCGGCGCCGAACGCGGCCGTGCATTCGGCTTCTTCGGCGCCACCGTCGGCATCTCCTCCGCCGCCGGCCCCATCACCGGCGGTGTCATCCTCGCGCTCGCCTCCGGCGCCCAGGGCTGGCGGTGGATCTTCTACGTCAACGTGCCCATCGGCATCCTCGCCGTCCTGATCGGGCGCCGCCTGCTGCCCCGTACCCGGCGCTCCGGGCGGGGCCAGGTGGACGTGCCCGGTGTCCTGCTCCTCGGCCTCGGCGTCCTCGCGCTCATGTATCCGCTGGTCCAGGCGGACTCCGGCGGCCTCGAGCACCTGTGGTGGCTGTTCCTCGTCGGTGCGGCGGTGCTCGCCGTGTTCACTCGGTGGCAGCGCCTCCTCGTCGCCCGGCACGCCCAGCCGCTGCTGGACCCGCGCCTGTTCAGCACCGTGCGCGGCTATGCCGTCGGCGCCGGCATCGGCACGCTGTACTTCATCGGCTTCAGTGGGGTCTGGCTGGTGTTCGCCCTCTTCTACCAGCACGGTCTTGGCTTCTCCCCGCTCCGGTCCGGCCTCGCCGTGACTCCGTTCGCCCTCGGCTCGGCGAGCGCGGCCGTGGTGTCCGGGCGGCTGGTGGACAGGTTCGGCCGGCTGCTCACCGTGTGCGGTCTGACGGGGGTGATCGTCGGTCTGGGCGGCACCGCGCTGCTGCTCCGCTTCGTGCCCCTGCACATCGCTCCCTGGGTCGCCGCCCCGGTGCTGTTCCTCGGCGGCATCGGCGGTGGCTTCGTGGTCGCCCCCAACATCACGATGACCTTGCGGGACGTGCCCGTGCGGATGGCGGGCGCGGCGGGCGGCGCCCTCCAGACCGGGCAGCGGCTGGGTGCCACGCTGGGGACCGCCGCCCTGCCCGGCCTCTTCTACCTGGTGCTCGGCCGGAGCCACGACTACCGGGGCGCCCTCGTCACCGCGCTGTGCGCCGGCCTCGTCGGCATGGCGGCGTCCCTGGCGCTGGCGACGTTCGACTGGCAACGCGACCGACGGCTGAGCCCCCCGCACCGGAAGTGCCCGGACGAGGTCGCCCACGACCCGGTACACGCCCGGCAGACCTGACCGATCGCCTCGCGGCCGACCGCCGATCAGCGCCACGCGGCACGGCCCACCCGATCCGTCCACACGCCACCACGGGTCGCGGCTCCTGTGCCGGCCGGGACCGCCGTCCACTCGCCACCACCGGCCACGGCTCCCTGCCGACCGGGAAAGCCGTCCACCGTCATCAACCGTTACGGCTTCCCCTCATCCACGGACGCCGCGCCCCTGACCGCCCGCCGCGGCCACCACGCCGCCACCGCGCCCGCAGGGCCATCAGGGTGGTGCCGGGCCGTGTCGAGCGGCCGGCGCGGGTGGGGTTGGCCATGCTGGGCCGGAGCGGCACCTAGTGGCGACAAGGAGCACAGCATGCCGACGGACCCGGTCGAACGATTCCTGGCGGCGCTGGACCCCCACCACCGGGAGGCCGTCGGCGCGAAGCCGCGCGACGAGCAGGAGCGCCTCGCGGCGGCCTGGGAGCGGGAACTGGAGTCGGACGACGAGCTGGACACGCTCGACGAGTTGTCCCCGCCGGCGGCGGAGGCCGAGGCGGCCCGCCGCGTCATGGACCGCGGCGCCGACTACTAGTACGCGCCCAGCGTGCCCAGCAGCCAGCACCAAGCACCCAAAACCCGGCACCCAACACCCAGCACGCGGTCAGCCGACCGACTCGGCGCAATCCTTGCGACCGACCCTGCGCCATCGGCGTTAGGGTCGGCCACGTGACACTCTCCATCGAAGAACGAGAGCAGTTTCTGGCGGAGCCTCACATCGGCGCGCTGTCGGTCGTCGAGCGGCCGGACCGCGCCCCGCTGACGGTTCCCATCTGGTACCAGTACACGCCGGGTGGCGAGCTGTGGGTGCGTACCGGGGCCGATTCCCGGAAGGCGCGGGCGATCCGCAGCGCGAGGCGCTTCAGCCTGATGGCGCAGCGCACGGAGCCCACCGTGCGCTATGTGTCGGTCGAGGGACCGGTCACCAGAACCGCCCCGGACAGCCGCGAGCACTCCTGGGAGATGGCCGCGCGGTACCTGCCGGAGGCGAAGGTCGCCGCGTTCGTGGAGTACGACCAGGCTCAGCTCGGCGAGCACTTCCTCATCTACATGCGGCCCGAACACTGGGTCTCCGCCGACCTCGGAGCCGTCTGACGGCACGGCACGGCTCCGAGCCGAGGCCGCCCGCTCGGTGCCCCGGAGTCAGTCCAGGCCCAGACCCCGGCGGCCGGTGTCGTTGAGCTGGTCGGGGGTGAACCGGCCGCTCCAGGAACGCTCGTAGTGCTCTTCGGGGAAGTCGCTCGGGCTGGAACCGGTGACGAACGCCTCCCGGACGGAGGCCGCGTACGTCTCGTTGCGGGGGCACCAGGGGGCGGCGGGGATGTACATGACGTTGCCCCAGCCCTTCTGGTTCTCCACCGGGGCGACGCTGTGGACCATGTCGCAGTGCCACCAGACGGAGTCGCCGGCCCGGACGTCGGGGATGGGGGTCAGGGCCCGGTAGAGCATCGGGTGCCAGCGTTTGGTGACGGGGAAGACCTGGCTGGTGCGCACGCCGCACAGGGAGTCCTCGGGGACGTCCGGCAGCAGGGGGCGCAGCAGCAGGTAAGCCATGATCTCCGGGATCGGCACGGTGTGCAGCACGCCCTGGTCGGCGTCCATGTCGGACAGCGCGGTCCAGCCCTGGAAGGTGCGGAAGGCGGAGCACATGGTGGAGCCGGGGTACTGGGGGCCGGTGGTGCGGTGGGCCGCGTCCCAGGGGTCGTACTGCTCGGCGCTGCCGTCGAAGAGGTGGCGGAAGGCCTTCTGGTACTCGCGCGTCATCCACAGGTCGAGCGTGCCGGGGTCGCAGTGGGTGCCGAGGCCGGCGGAGTCGGTGCCCGGCGGGCGGCGGCGGATGCGGTCGGGGTACAGCGCGTCGCGGTCCGGGTCGAACCACCGCGTGCCGTCGTCGGCGGTGTGCTTCCAGAACGAGTTGAGGAAGGACTGCACGGTGGCCATGCGCTCGCACTGGCGGGCCTGCATCTGGGCCTGTGACCAGTAGACGGGGTAGATCTCCGGCGTGGAGCCGACGCTGCCGAAGAAGTCGTCGCCGGGGCCGGTGTAGTTCTCGAAGAACCTGTTCCGTTCGACGTAGTCGACGATGCCGGCGTCCCAGGCCAGCGCCTGCTCGCGCGGGAAGTGGCCGCGTACGACGAGACAGCCGCGCTTCCTGAGCTTGGCCGTCTCGGCCGGTGTGACCGTTCCGCCGGCGATCGCGTCGTAGTCCAGGACGGGCCACACCTCCTCGCCGTGCGCCCGGTCGGCCTCGATCTCGGCGATACGGGCCTCGATGCGCTGCTCGACGGCGGCGAACACCTCCTGGACGCTGCGGCCGGAGGCTTCGATCCGGGCGCGCAGGGCGGGCTTGATCGCGCGGACGGCGGCCGAGAGGTCGGCCGGGGTCTCCTCCCAGTGCGGCAGGGCGGCGGGGTGGCGGGGTTCTGCGGTGAGTGGCATCGCCCGACTCCTTTGGTGAGGACTCCTTACTAGAACGACGGTAAACACGTCCGCCGTATTTAGGCAAGCCATTTAGGCAAGAGTCCTTACTAGAATGTCCGCATGACCCAGCCGAAGCCGTCACTGGAGATGCTGCGCGCGCTGACCGACGAGAACGTGCTGCGCGCGCTCATGGACCGTCCCCGCCTGACCAGGGCGGAGATCTCCGCTCACACCGGGATCTCCAAGCCCACGATCTCCGACAGCGTCCAGCGCCTCACCGGCGCCGGCCTGGTCGTCGACACCGGCGAACGCACGACCGGACGCGGGCGGGTCGGCTCCTACTACGCGCTCACCCCGCAGCTCGGCGCCGCGCTGGTGGCGAGCATCACCCCGCACGGTGTGACGGCCGAAGCGGTCGACGCCCTCGGCCACGTCCACGGACAGGTCCGCACCGCACTGGAGGCGAACGCGGGACCCGAGGCGGCGGCCGGCGCCCTCACCGAGGCCGCCGGACAGCTGGCCGAGCGGATCACCGGCCCGCTGCGCCTCGCGGTGATCAGCGCCGCCGACCCGGTGGACCGCGAGACCGGCCGGCTCGTGCATCTGCCCGACGCCCCCTTCCTGGTCGGCGACCTGGACCCGCCCGCCGTCCTCGCGGACCACGTGACCGGCGCCGTGCTGGTGGACAACGACGTCAACTGGGCCGCCCGCGCCGAACACCAGGCCGGCTGCGCCCGGGGCGTCGACGACTTCGTCTACCTCCACCTCGGTGAGGGCCTCGGCTGCGCCGTGGTCAACGACGGCACCGTCCGGCGCGGGCACAGGGGGCTCGTCGGCGAGATCGCGCACCTGTGCACCTACGGCCCGGACGGTGAGGCCATGGCCTTCACCGACGTGTTCGCCGCCCTCGGCCTGCGCCGGCCCTCCTCCACCGCCATCGACGTCCCGGCCCTCCAGGAACTGCTCGCCGGGCACGACGAGCGGGCCCAGCGCATCCGCGCCGCGCTGGCCCGCGCCGTCTGCGGGGTCCTGTCCGCGGCCGTCTCCCTCGCCGACCCGCGGATGATCGTCATCGGCGGCGCCTGGGGGCCGGATCCGGCCATGATCACCGCCGTCGAGAAGCACTTCCGGCGCACACCGCGCCCCGTCCCCGTCACCCCGGCCACGCTGTCCTCGCCCGAACTGTCCGGAGCCCGCGTCCGGGCCGTGGAAGAACTCCGCTCGCTCATCGTCCGGTCGGCACGCCCCGCACCGGACTAGGCCGCCGGCCGGTGCCTGCCCCTTGGCGTCGGCCGCCGCCACCGGCGGCGGCTCGGTGGTTCCTGCCCCACCTGGTGAGTCCCCAGGGCTTGAGGACCGAGATCGCCGTCATGAAGACGTAGGCGCACAGCGACACGATCGGGCCGGGCAGGAGGTCGCCGGGGCCCGGCGGTGGTCCGCCCGCCGCGATGCCGGCGAGCGCGGAGTTCACGCCCGGGCGCAGCGCGAACGCCGTGGCGGCGGTCGTGACGAGGGTCAGCCAGAACTTCGTGAAGACCCACCGGTGCCGGGCCAGTCCCCACGGGGTGCCCACGGAGAGCAGGACACCGCTGAGGAGCGTCAGGAACGCGAGGGGAAGCAGCAGCCAGTCCGCGAAGAGCTTCATGGCCCGCACGGACGCCTCGGCGGTCACCGCCGATCCGGTGGTGGTGGCGGTGACCGCGAGGGCGAGCAGCCCGAGCGTGAGCCCGAGCCAGCTCGCGGAGACGGCCACATGGACGACGAGGGAGGCCCGGCGCGCGGGTCGGCTCAACTTCATGTGCGACACGGTGCCGGAAAAGCCCGTCCGTGCCGTCCGGCGGGGAGAGCAATGCGGTGTACTCGGCGGGGAGTACACCGCACGCCCGGTGCCTGGGCGGTACGGCGCTCAGGGCGCCCAGGGTGCCTCGACGGACCAGGTGGTGTCCTCGGTGAACGTCCCCGGGTCGTCCCAGGCGTGGGTCCCGCCCGACCGGGCCAGCCACAGTTCGGCGTTGATGTGCCGCAGGTACTGGCCGGGGAAGTTGGCCGCCGACAGCCGGATGCCGCCGCTGCCCTGGACGGGGCACCACGTCGCGTCGGCCTTGTACAGGGCGGAGTCGTCTCCCGCCTCCCGACGGATCCGGAAGTCGCGGTGGCGCAGGTATTCACCGGGGTAGTTGCGCGACTCGAAGGAGTAGCAGAGCTTGTTCGCCAGGCCGGGCCTCACCTTCCAGGTGGCGTCCTGCTTCAGCAGGTCGCTGCTGCCGGAGTCGACCACCTCGGTGTAGCCGAGCCCGTCGTAGTGACGGACGTAGCGGTCGGTGTGGCCGGGTGTCGTGACGCGGATCGACACGTACTGCTCCAGCGGCAGCTTCACCGGCGGGCCGACGGTGCGCGAGGCGGCGATGAGCGCCTGGTTGGCGGCGCGGACGCGGGACTCGTCGACCTTGACGACCCGGCGGTCGTAGGTCATCAGCCCGTTGGTCTCGTTCTCGACGTCGGTGATCTGAGTGTAGACGGACGCCGAGAGACCGCCGGCGGGCATGGCGTTCTCCCGGATGCCGTCGAGCAGCCCCACGAACCGGTCGTCGAGCGCGGACAGGCTCGGCTGGTCCTCGTAGCTGAACCCGCCGCCCGGGTACCACTCGTGGCCGGAGATCCGGTAGCCGAGGCCGCCGTACTCCCCCAGCACCGAGGCGCGCACCGGTTCGGTCGGCGTGTTGCCCGGCCCGACGTAGTTGTGGTTGTCGACCACGTCGCCGTTGCCGCCGTCCTGGGCGCCGCAGCAGTTGACGCCGCTCATGTTGTCCACGAGGCGCGAGGGGTCGTACGCCTTGACCATGTCCGCGATGCGCGCCTGGTCGTACTGGCCCCAGCCCTCGTTCTGGTCGACCCACTGGATGAGCGCGGGCGAGCTGCGGTGCTGGTCGATGACGGCGCGGTACTCGCTCTCCCACTGGGTGCGGGCCGCGCTGTCCGGTGCCTTGCCGCTGTCCATGGACGGCATGTCCTGCCACACCAGCAGCCCGAGCCGGTCCGCCCAGTAGAACCAGCGCTGCGACTCCACCTTGATGTGCTTGCGGACCATGTTGAAGCCGAGGTCCTTGTGTTTCTGGAGGTCGTACTTGAGCGCCGCGTCGGTGGGGGCGGTGGAGATGCCGTCCGGCCAGTAGCCCTGGTCCAGGGTGCCGGTCTGGAAGACGAACCGCCCGTTCAGGACCGGTCGGCGCACGCCGTCCACGTCCTTCACCGCGATCGAGCGCATGCCGGTGTAACCGCCGACCTTGTCGCCGCCCGGGCTCCCGGTCAGCTGGGCGGTGACGTCGTACAGGAACGGGTCGTCCGGCGACCAGAGGTGGGCGTTCGGCACCGGGACGGAGAACTCGGTGCCGACCGTGCCGGTGGCGCTCGCGACCGGCGTACCGCCGCTGGAGACGGTGACCTTGACGCCGGCACCGGTGGCTCCGGTGCCGCGCACGGTCACGCGCAGGGTGCTGTCCTCCAGGTGCGGGACCAGGTCGAGGCGGGTGATGTGCGCCGCCGCGGTCGGCTCCAGCCAGACGGTCTGCCAGATGCCGGACGAGGCGGTGTAGACGATGCTCCGGCCGGCGTGCGGGGTGACGTCCTGGACGCGCTGCTTGCCGATGGCCTGGCCGCCGGTCTCCGTCGGGTCGTACACGGAGACGACGACGGTGTTGGTCCCGCCGCTCCTCAGCAGGGGCGTGATGTCGTACGAGAACGCGTCGTACCCGCCGCGGTGCGCGGCGCCCGCCTGCCGGCCGTTGATCCAGACGGTCGTCTCCCAGTCGGAGGCACCGAAGTTGAGCTGCACGCGCCGGCCGCCCCAGTCGGCGGGCACGGTGAAGGCGCGCTTGTACCAGAGCCTGTCGTTTCCGGTGATCTTGCGCTGGATGCCGGAGAGCGCGGACTCGGGCACGAACGGGACGCGGATCCGCTCACCGAACGTCGCCGGCTGCGCGGCGTCGCGGGCGGTGACGGCGAAGTCCCAGATGCCGTTCAGGTTGGCCCAGTCGGGCCGGGTGAGCTGTGGGCGGGGATACTCCGGCAGGGGGTGGTCCACCGGCACCCGGTCGGTCCAGGGGGTGGACATCGGCGCGGGTCTGGGCGTCCAGGGCACGGCGGCCCGCGAGGGGGAGGCCCCCGCGGCGAGGAGGGTGGTGACGGCCAGTGTCGTCACCACGAGGGCGGTCAGGAGGTGCCGTAAGGCCTGTCTGGGTCCGGACGGGGGGAGGGCCCTGCGGGGTGGGAGTCTCAGCACGGGGTCTGCTCCATGTGTGTTCTGGCCGGGTCCGTGGTCAGCCGGTGTAGGTGTGCAGGGTCAGGCCGTACCGGTTGAGGATCTCGTTGACGGGCTGGAACCAGGTCTCGCCTCCGCCGGAGCAGTTGCCCCAGCCGCCCGAGGTGACGCCCTGTGCCTGGTCTCCGGTGATGAAGGAGCCCCCGGAGTCGCCGGGCTCGGCGCAGACGCTCGTCTTCGTCAGCTGGTGCACCGCGCCCTGGCTGTAGTTGACGGTCTCGTTCGTCGCCAGGACCGTGCCGCAGTGCCAGTGCGACGTCGATCCCGAGCGGCAGACGGAGGAGCCGACCGGCGCCACGGCCGAGCCGCGCACCAACTGGTCGGGCACCGTGCCCCAGCCCAGCACCACCGGAACCGTCCACCAGCCGCTGCCCACGCTGACCCACGCGTAGTCGTTGTCCGGGAACGAGGAGTCCTGGAACGTCCCGATGTAGGAGCCGTCCCAGCCGCTGACTCCGGCGCCGGGCGAGCCGCAGTGTCCGGCGGTGACGAAACCGCCGTACACGGAAAAGCCTATGGAGCAGCGGACGTTGCCCGTGTAGTAGGGGTCTCCGCCGACCGTCCCCGCGGCGAAGGTGCGCGGGGCCGCGGAGACGGTCCGGACGGTGACGGGACCGGCCGCGCGAGCGCGGGACACGAAGCGCCGGACATCGTTGTCGGAGCGGTCCTTCCGGACGATGTCGACGACGACCGTGTTGGCCATCGGATCGACATGCCAGCCGCTCACCCCGGAGGGGGCGGAGAGCCGGTCGACGCGTGCCTTGACCGCGTTGAGCTGCCGGGCCGTGTGCGCGGCGGTACGGATCTCGGCCCCGGCCGCCTCGATGGCGTGGCGTGCGCCCGGCGAGGCGTCCGGGGTGAGGGCCACCGTCAGGCGCTCCTTCGCCGGGTCGAACCAGGAGCCGGCGTAGGCGTCACCGGCCGCCCGGCGCAGCTTCGGATCGAGGGCCGCGGCGGACCGCTCGGCGGCGATCCGTGCCTCGGCCTGCTTCCGCGTGAGGCCGAGATCGCGCTGCATGGCGGTCACGACTCCGTCGGACGCGGGCTTCGGGGACGTCGTGGCTTGGGGAGCCGTGGTACGTCCGCCGGGTTCGGCGGTGGCGCCGCTCGCCGCCGCCGGGACCGCTCCCGCCGCTCCCGACCCGCCGAGGATCAGGAGTGCGGCCAGTACGGCATGCGTAAGTCGCGTGCGTCTCATGGGACTTGCCCTTCGTCGTTCCAGTGGTGGGGTGGAACAGCCGATTTCTGAGAGCGCTCTCATGTGTGGCGGGGCAGAGCCTAGCCCTCCCAGCGCGTCAGGTCCATGCCAACGCGAGAGGTAGGTGGGGATTGGGAGAGGCCGGCATGTTCCGCTGCGGCTTCGGTCCGCTTCGATGAACGCCTAGCCGCGTACCGCGCTCAGTTGGGCCGCTGTCGGCGTTCCGCGGGTCGGGGGCTGCCAGGTCCAGGTGTGCACGGAGGTGAAGCCCGCCGTGTGGACCGTGGTGGCGAGGGTGGGGAGGTCGGTGGGGAGCCACCTCTCGTGGGTGGAGAGGAGGAGGCGACCGCCCGGGCACAGGACGCGGCGGAGTTCGGCGAGGGCGGCCGGGATGTCGGGCCACAGCTGGAGATTGTTCACGGAGATCACCACGTCGACGGAAGCGTCGGGTTCGCCGGTTCGCGCGGCGGTGCCGGCGGCGAGGCGGACGCGGCCACGGGTGATCAGCGGTGCGCAGCGTCGGCGGGCCATGGCGAGCATGACGTCGGACGGGTCGACGCCGATGACATGGGCCGAGCGCTCGGCGGCGGCTGCGAGGCCGACGCCGGGACCGGGGCCGATGACGAGGACGACGTCCTGTTCGGCGGGCGCGGCGAGGGTGACGACATGGCGTTCGGTGGCGGCGTTG
This sequence comes from Streptomyces sp. NPDC029138, assembly GCF_055564375.1. Taxonomy (NCBI): domain Bacteria; kingdom Bacillati; phylum Actinomycetota; class Actinomycetes; order Kitasatosporales; family Streptomycetaceae; genus Streptomyces; species Streptomyces sp. NPDC029138. The sequence continues at coordinate 9,297 of NZ_JBVHWM010000050.1, read as the reverse complement.
GCGTGCGCCATGAGCCGTCCGCCGATACGGCCGAGCAGGCCACGGGGCCGGCCCAAGCCCTTGGTCAGGAGCCGGTGCTTGATGCTCTCCACCCTCACATCGAAGCACTCGGCGTTCTGCTGACGTGGCCGGCGCGAGCCTTGGCGGTGGCCGTGTCGGGGATTGCGGACGCGGGGAGCGCAACCGTGCGGGCAGTGCGCGCGTGGTGGAGGGCGCGGTCGAGGTCGGTCCGCGTCTGCGCGCCGCTGTCCCGTTCCGCGTGGAGGAGGAGCAGCGCGGGCTTCGGCGGCCCGCGCGTGGCCTGGGCCGGCGCAGGCCGCCGGATTCCGGCGGAGTCGGGTTACAGCGCGCGTTCCAGACGGTCCGCCATCAGCTTCACGAAGCGGGCCGGCTCCTTCGGCTGGCCGCCCTCGGCGAGCACCGCCAAGCCGTGCAGCAGCTCGGCGGTCTCGGCCAGCTCGGTGCGGTCCTCGCGCTCCTTGAACGCCTGGTTGAGGCCCTTCACCAACTGGTGCTCCGGGTTGAGTTCCAGAATCCGCTTGGCGCGGGGCACCTCCTGGCCCATGGCGCGGTACATGTTCTCCAGGGCCGGGGTCAGGTCGTGCGCGTCGGAGACGACGCAGGCCGGTGAGACGGTGAGCCGGGAGGACAGGCGGACCTCCTTGATGTCCTCGTCCAGCTGCTCCTTCATCCAGCCGAGCAGCCCGGCGTAGTCCTCGGTCTGCTTCTCCCGCTCCTCGTCGGACGTCTCCTCGTCCTTCGCGTCGAGGTCGATCTGGCCCTTGGCGACGGAGCGCAGCTTCTTGCCCTCGTACTCGCCGACGGCGTCCGCCCACACCTCGTCCACCGGGTCGGTGAGGAGCAGCACCTCGATGCCGCGTTCCCGGAACGCCTCCATGTGCGGGGAGTTCTCGATGCTCTGCCGGGACTCGCCGGTCAGGTAGTAGATGTCCTCCTGACCGTCCTTCATCCGCTCCACATAGCTCTTGAGCGTGGTCGGCTCGGTGTCGTGGTGCGTGCTCGCGAACGACGCGACGGCGAGGATGGCGTCGCGGTTCTCCGGGTCGGTGACCAGTCCTTCCTTCAGGACCGTGCCGAACTCCCGCCAGAACGTGGCGTACCGCTCCTGGTCCTTGGTCATCATCTCCTTGACCGTGGACAGGACCTTCTTCGTCAGCCGTCGCCGCATCATCTCGATGTGGCGGTCCTGCTGGAGGATCTCGCGGGACACGTTGAGCGAGAGGTCCGCCGCGTCGACGACGCCCTTGACGAAGCGGAGGTACGGCGGCAGCAGCGCCTCGCAGTCGTCCATGATGAACACGCGCTTGACGTACAGCTGCACACCGCGCTTGGAGTCCCGCGTGAACAGGTCGTGCGGGGCGTGCTCGGGCAGGAACAGCAGGGCCTGGTACTCGAAGGTGCCCTCCGCCTGGAGCCGGATCGTCTCCAGCGGGTCGCGCCAGTCGTGGGCGATGTGCTTGTACAGCTCGTGGTACTCGTCGTCGGACACCTCGTCGCGTGGCCGCGCCCACAGCGCCTTCATCGAGTTGAGCGTCTCGGGCTCGGGCGCCTCGTCGCTCTCGTCCGTCGTGGCGGGACGCTCGGGCACCATCCGGATGGGCCAGGTGATGAAGTCCGAGTACCGCTTGATGATCTCCCGGATCTTCCAGGGCGAGGTGTAGTCGTGGAGCTGGTTCTCCGGGTCGGCCGGCTTGAGGTGGAGCGTGACCGAGGTGCCTTGCGGGGCGTCGTCCACCTTCTCCAGCGTGTACGTGCCCTCGCCGCGCGACGTCCAGCGGGTGCCCTGGCTCTCGCCGGCGCGCCGGGTCAGCAGGGTGACCTCGTCGGCCACCATGAAGCCGGAGTAGAACCCGACGCCGAACTGGCCGATGAGTCCCTCCTCCCCGGCCGCGTCCTTGGCCTCCCGCAGCTCCCGCAGGAACTTCGCGGTGCCCGAGTTGGCGATCGTGCCGATCAGCTGCCCGACCTCGTCGTACGACATCCCGATGCCGTTGTCCCGCACGGTGAGCGTACGGGCGTCCTTGTCGATGTCGATCTCGATGTGCGGGTCGGACACGTCGGCGTCGAGCGAGTCGTCCCAGAGCTTCTCCAGGCGCAGCTTGTCCAGCGCGTCGGAGGCGTTGGAGACGAGCTCCCGCAGGAAGACGTCCTTGTTCGAGTAGACCGAGTGGATCATCAGCTGGAGCAGCTGACGGGCCTCTACCTGAAACTCGAAGGTCTCAGTCGGCATGTTCGCGAATACCTCACACGTCCTGTCGCCGGAACTGGTGGAGTCACTGTAAAACACCACGTCAGGCCGGTGGCCGGAATGGGGCTCGCTGGCTGGTTCCGTACCGTGCGCGTGAGCGCCCGCGCGCGGGGTCTCCACCGTTGACGCGGTAGGTAGTCAGCCTCTCACGCTGCGGAACGGCAGCGCCGGTACCGGCCCCCTTGCCGGAGCCGCCGCTCATAACCACCGGCTCCCCGGGTACTCGCCGGGTCCAGGTCCCGGCAACGGCCCGGGGCTGCCGCCAGTCGAGCAAGGACAACGGAGGTACAAAGATGAGCACGGTCAGGGAAGCGGTGGAGGTCGAGGTTCCGCTGCATACCGCCTACAACCAGTGGACGCAGTTCGAGGACTTCCCGAACTTCATGGAAGGCGTCGAGGAGGTCAGGCAGCTGGACGACCGGCACAATCACTGGACCACGAAGATCGGCGGAGTACGGCGCGAGTTCGACACAGAGATCGTCGACCAGCTGCCCGACGAGCGCATCACCTGGCGCACCACCAGCGGCGACACCAGCCAGAAGGGCAGCGTCCGCTTCGAGCGCCTGGACGACATGCACACCAAGGTGGAGCTGGTCATGGATATCGAACCCAGCGGAGCCGTGGAGAAGGCCGCGGATCTCATCGGCACGATCGACCGGCGTGTCAAGGGAGACATGAAGCGGTTCAAGCAGTACATCGAGGAACACGGCGGGGAGTCCGGTGCCTGGCGCGGCCGGATCCGGCCCGGAGACAGCGGTTCGCCCCTCTGACCGGACACAGCCGTGAGACATACGCCGCCGGGCACACGGCTCGGCGGCTGTCTGCTGCCCGGCCGGGCATGCGGGCTCGGCGGCCGTCTGCTGTCCCCCGGGGGGCGGCCAGTCCGTCCGGGCGGGGCCTGATCGCCCTCGCCCTCGCCTCTCCCCGCCGCCGTCCGGACCGGAGGCCTGCCCTCCGGAGGTCCGATCGCCGTCCCGTGGGGGTCCGATCACCGTCCCGTAAGTCCAAGAGCCGTCCGCAGGTTCAACAGCCGTCCGTCGGTCCAACCCCCGTCCGTCGGTCCAACCGCCGTCGCGGGCCGGGGCGTTGTCAGTGGTGCCTGGCACGATCGGTGGCATGACGGACATCGACGACTGGCGGGCCTTTCTGGCGCGCTGGAGCCAGGAGTGGGCGGACGCGCAGCACCTCGACGTGCCGGCGGAGGAGCGGCTCGCGAGCGACGAGGAGCCTCTGCGGGCCCGGTGGCTGGGGTTCCCGCCCGCGTCCGAGGACCGGATCCGCGCCCTGGAGGAGCGGCTCGGACACCGGCTGCCTCCCTCCTACCGGGCTTTTGTGGCGGTCAGCGACGGCTGGCGGCACGCGGGCGGCTTCGTCTGGCGGCTCGCCGGCACCGACCAGGTCCGGTGGCACCAGGACGCGGCGGGGCTGGCCGAGTACTTCCCCGGGGAGCTGGGCGACGACCCGGCGCCCGAGGAGAAGCTGCTGGCCGGGATGTGGCACCGGGCCCTCCAGCTCGACGTGGAGTCGGACGCCGTGTACGTCCTGATGGACCCCGGGGACGTGGCCGCCGACGGTGAGTGGGCCGTGTACAGCTACGCCTCGTGGCGCGCGAGCCCGCCGGAGCGGTACGCGTCGTTCCGGGCGTTCATGGAGGCCATGTACCGGGAGTTCCACAGCCTCCAGGTGGACCGGTCGCACCGGGCGGGGGTGGAGTTCGTCAACGCGACGACGCGCGCGCTGGACGCGTCCGTGGAGGACGCCCGCCTGGAGGCGCTGCGGGGACGGTACGAACGGGCCGAGGCCTTGCTGACGGAGGCGATCGAGTACGGCAGACCACGGGCGGCAGGCCTGCGCGACCAGATACGGAGGGTGCTCGGGCACACCTACACGGGATCGTTCCCCGGGCTCGCGGCCGATCCGCTGTACGCACCGGAAGTCCTGCCCGTGCTGGCGGCCGAGCATGTGAGCAACCGGCGGGACGACGCCTCCTGGACCTATCACCTGAGGAGCGCCTCCGGGACGGTGGCCGAGACGGCGGACGCGATTCTCCGCGACGTCCGGGAAGGCACCTTCCGCTACACCGCCGTAGGCCCCTTCGGCCGTGCCGTGGAGGAGGCGCGGGAGCAGGCGCGGTGGGGCGACACGGACGCGGCGTGGCGGACCCTGCGCGCCGCGCTGCCCGAGTGGCGGCCCGTGGGCCCGGAGCACATCGCCCCGGTCGGCCTGTGCGCCGACCCGCTCCTCGGCCCCCCGCTCACTGCGGAGCGGGGCCGGGAGTTGCTGGCCACGCCCCGGGCCGGGCAGCGGGGTGAGGCCCCGGCCCCGGTGGCCGACCTGGATCCGCCGGGACTGGCGTGGCTGGCCGAGACGGACCGCGGTCATGTCCTGGCGTCGTACCGCTTCGTCCTCGTGGAGGGGGTGGAACCGGCCGAGCTGCCCGGCCGTATCGGCGCGGACGACACCGTGCTGCACGAGCCGATGACCTTGTGGGACGCGCGTATGCGGCAGCGCGGCGGGGCGGACGGCTCGGTGTGGGAGGACAGGGCGCTGACCGCCGTCGGCCGGGCGGGCACCGGCTGGAGCTTCGCCCTGGAACCGTCGCCCGGCAAAGGCTTCGTGGAGAAGTGGTTCGTCTCTCCGGGCATCGCCGCGTCCCGGGGCACCCGGGCGGTGACGGTGTGGAGCGAGCCGTCCGACGGGCACGGCCATGGTGTGTTCCATCTGTCCGTCGCGGAGGACGGCGAGGAGCGATACGCGTTCACCGTGCGGGGGACGGCGGTCGGCATACGGGGATCCGTGCCGGCCGCACTGCGTCCGGAGCGGTTCTTCCGGCCGGACGACCCGCACATCGGGCGGCTGGGCGAGCGCCGGGCCCTGGAGGCGCTCGCCGCCGCGTACGGCGTCCGGCTGCCTCGGTTCGCCCTCACCCGGGGACGGCTGCACACCTTCCGGACCAGACCCTGGAACCGGCCGCCGGCGCCCGGTGAGAGCTACGCGATCCTGCGCTTCATCCGCACCAGGCCGTAGCGCCGGACGGACGGCAGCGGCCGGCGGTTCCTGGCCGGTCCGGGCCGGTGTGCGGGGCCGGGTGCGCGTACGCGGGCCCGTGACGGTCCGCGGGCCCGCGTACCGTACGCGGTGTCGGTGTCGGTGTCGGTGTCGGTGACGGTACGCGGGGCGCGTGACGGTGCGCGGCGCGCTCCGGCTCGCACACACCAGCCCCACAGCGCACGATTGTCACAGGGGGCACTCGGACCACGGTCCGTGCTCGGGGCCGTGGTCGGCACGAGGAGGTCATCATGGCCCGCGCCGACACCGTCGCCGCATCCCGGACACCCGACACGATCCAGCCGGGCGGCGTCGAATCGGAGAACCATCCCTGGAGGATCCGGCTGGTCAAGCATCCGGAGCGCTTCGAGTCGTCCTTCTTCAGGGCCGCGAAGCGCACGGCACGCAAGATCCTGGACCAGATCGACGACGCCGACCTGCCCTACGGGCCCCGGCCCGTGGCGCCCGAGCACTGGGAGATGCACCACGGGGGCAGCCTGTGGGTGAAGACCGCGAGCGGCTGGCGGATGTACCGGGCCCGCGCGGGCATCGAGTGGAGCATGCAGTTCTGCGCCGAGCCGGCCAAGGTCGACCGGCTGCGCCAGGACGCGGCCGCCCTCGTGGCCGGCTTCCCCGAGACCCTCCCCGCCCTGGCGGAACTGGGCTACGAGGAGGCCGAGGAACTGCTGCGCACGCCGATCACGGACGCCGACGGCGTCGAGGCGTGGACCGACTCCGTCTTCAACGCCTGTGTGCCCATGGGCCGCGCGGACCACCAGGGAATCCTGCCGAAGGTGCCCGGTGAGCATCACTACCCGTGGCCCGTGAAGGGTGCGGACTTCTTCCGGTACGAAGACTTCCAGCTGTGGGTCACCTTGCCCGACGGCACGCACGGCGCCGTGGCGCCGGTGGACCGGCGGGGGGCCGGTGACGGGCATGTGCGCCTGGTGCTCACCTCGGAGGGCAGCCAGGCCGCGGACACGCTGGCCGAGGCACAGGACCGGGGGCTGATGGCGGTCCTGCCGCCGAACAGCTCGGCCGCGCTCCAGGCGTTCACCGAGCAGATCGAGCCAGGGCAGCGCACCGCGTCCGGGCCGCTGATGACACGCCGGACCCCCGCCCAGGGGAACGGCCGGGGCTCGCGGTCCCGTTGAGACAGACGGCGCCGGCACGCGGCGTCCGGCCGACGGCATGTTCGGGGACCCCTCCGCCCCGCAGGACGGCCCCGCTAGGCTTTCGGGCATGTCCACAGCAACCGCTGGATCCGTCGTCGGCACCATCGCTCTCTCTGTCGTCTGCCTGCTCGGGGCGACCGGCTGTTCCTCCGGCTCCGGCCAGGACGAGTCCGGTGGTGATTCCCCGCTGTTGAAGGGGCTGCGCACGCTGGCCGACGACAGCGGCAGGAGCGGCCAGGTGACGTATCTCGACGCCGCCGAGGCGCGTGGCCTGGTCAAGAGCGCGGGGAAGCGGTTCGCCGTCGCCGGGCAGCCGGCCAGCGGCCTGTTGAACGCTTACGACCCCGGTCCGTGGGCAGGGCACCTCAAGCCGGACCAGATCGACACCGCGGTCGACGCCAAGGCGGCGGGCCACTGGGAGGGTTCCTTCGACGCGGCCGCCATCACCGCCTCGTTGAAGGCGAACGGCTACACCCGCAGCGAGCAGGACGGCGGGGAGACCTGGACTCGCCCCCACGGCAAGGGCCTGGCGCTGCAAGTCTCGAAGGACACGATCTCCTACTCCTACGCCGCGCCGGGCACCACACCCCGGTCGGCCGTCCACCCGAAGAAGGGTGCCTCGCTGGCCGACATCGAGGAGTACCAGCGCGCGGCCGGATGTCTGGGCGACGTCTACCGCGCCGACTTCAACCCGCTCACCGCCACGAAGCCGGTACGCCTGTCCGCGCTCGGTCAACGCGCCGACTCCGCGGGGAAGAACACCGAGGTGCTCTGCGTCGTGGTGAAGGACGAGGCGACCGCCCGACGCCTGTCGGCCAGGCTGCGCTCGGTGATCCGGGCCAAGTCCCCGCGGTTCGACGGCGCGAAGGTCACCGTGCGGCAGGGCGAGCGGCCGCTGGTACGGACGACCGTCCCGGACACCATCGCTCAACGCCCCGGCCGCCTGATGATCTCCGACCTGGACCTGTGGCTGGCCGTCGTCAGGCTGTGAGGGGGTACGGGTGGTCATGCCGGCGGGAACCGGTGTGCTCAGTTCGGGTTGTCTCCGTGGGTGAGGGTCTCCCAGGCGACGAAGAGGTTGTTGCTGCCGGCCGGGCGGTTCTGTTCGGTCAGGGCCTGGGTGTTGGTCATGGCGATGCCCAGGCGGTTGTGCAGGGCGTTGTAGCCGACCTCGGTGACCGGGCCCAGCCCCCGGTTGACCGACCCGCCGCACAGCCAGCTCGGGACGGCGGTGCCCAGTTCGTACTTGGACTGGAAGCCGAGTGCCTGCCGCAGGCGCTCACCGACGTCGGTGCCGTAGAGATCCTGCCCCTGGATGCGGCTGGTCTCGGCGACGTGTGAGATGGCCGAGATGCCGTATCCGGTATGGGTGAAGTCACGGCAGGTCTCCTGGGTGAGTCCGGTGACGAAGGTGGACTGGCCCTGCCAGTAGGAGACGATCTTGTCGCGGGTGTTCAGGTTCTGGCTCGGCACGGTCTTCGGCAGGTCACCGTCGGAGGCGAGGTACACGTACGCGGCGGTGCGGGTGCGGAACTTCGCCATGGCCGTGTCGTACGACGCCTTGTCCTCCAGGAAGACGGAGATGCCGACTGCCGCCTCCATCATCGACAGCTCCCAGTTGCCGTTGGAGTTGGAGCCGTTGATGATCTCGGGCAGATAGACGTTGCGGAGCATGGTCGCGAACCGGCCGGAGTTGGCCCACGTACCGGTGTACGTGTACTTGATGATCTCGGCGGCCTTCGGCCAGGAGGAACCCGCCCAGCCCGTCTGTAGCGGGGCGTTGCTGTTGGTGTGGTCCTGGAGCACGGCGGACCAGGCGTCCATCAGCTCGATCGCCTTCTTGGCGTAGCGCTCGTCACGGGTGATGTACCAGGCGAGCGCGTCGGTGTACGCGGCGATCGCGTCCTCGCGTTCGTCCGTGCAGCCGTAGTTGGGGTTCGAGTACGAACCGCACTCGACGACGGCGCGCGGCTGGGGCGTGCGGCTGAGGCTCGCGTACTTGCTCGCCATCATCTGGTCGTACGCGCTCTTCCAGGGCTGGGCGCCGGTCAGCACTTTGCCGCGGGCGAAGTCGAGTTGGGCGCGGGAGACGGTGACGCCGGGGTGGGTGAAGGTGGTGGGGGCGGCCTCCGCCCGCTGGGTGCCGGGCCAGGAGAGCAGTCCGGTGGTGAGCAGGGTGGCCGCCGCCGTGAGGGCGAGAGCGGAACGCGGGGACTTACGGCGGCGCCGAGCGGGGGTGTCCTGCATATGATCCGTCCTCATATGTGAACGCAATGCGGCTGATTGAACGTCCGAGTTGACGAGACCATAGGTACGGACCAGGCCTCCGTCAAGTGGCCGGGAACGACACGTCCAAGCCGCCGCCATCAACAAGTGAACGCCGAGTGAGAGGCGTCACCGCCCGCGCCCTGACTCGAATTCAAGACCGCAGGTCACTCAACTCCCCTCGCCGGTAACGCTGTTCACATCTTGACGGAATTGGTTCAGACCTCTTACTTTCCCGGTGCCGGGTGGGTCTCCACACGCAGCGCTCGGCTCAGCGAGGCCCTCCCTGTCCTTCATCGACCACGAAAGGCAGTGATCTCCTCCCTTGGCAGCACAACCCCCCACTCGTTCCGTCCTGTTCAGAACCGCGCTCGCCGCCGCGGTCGCCGTCTCGGCCGGTGTGCTCGCCGCCTCTCCCGCGCAGGCCGCCACGGGTGCCATCACGGGCCTCGCCGGCAAGTGCCTCGACGTCGCCGGGGCCAGCTCCGCCGACGGCACCGCCGTACAGCTCTACGACTGCAACGGCACGAGCGCCCAGCA
>NZ_JBVHWM010000049.1:0-73505 GCF_055564375.1 Streptomyces sp. NPDC029138 | reverse complement strand
CGCCGCGCGCACTTAAGGCGGAACACCAAGAGACTCGGATGGGCGGGGGGGGGGGGGCGGGCGGGCCCCCCCCCCCCCCCCGGGACGTGCTGCCGATGGCCGCCTCGGTCACCGTGACCCACACCCTCGGCGTGGTCGCCCTGGGCCTCCTGGTCACGGCCGGTTCCGCCGCCACGCCGGCGGTGATCTCCTGGCTGGGCATCGCCGGTGGCGTCCTGGTGCTGGCGGCAGGCGTCACCCTCGTCCGCCGTGCCTGGCGCAACCGGGTGCGGACGACCGTCGCGGCCCCTGACCAGGCGGAACAGCGGGAGTTGGCTGCTGTGGGCGCCGGCCACGGTGCCGCTCACCATCATCACGACCATGACGGTGTGGAGCACGCCCATGGGGGCCACGCACACTCCCACAGCCACGGCGCGCACACGCACACCCATGGCGAGACGCACTCCCGTGGCGGCCACACCCACACCCATGGCGGGCACACCCACACCCACCCCGCCGCGCCCACACTCCGCGGCACGATCCTGCTCGGGTTCGCCGGTGGGCTGGTGCCCAGCCCGTCCGCCGTGGTCGTGCTGGTCGGCGCCGCCGCGCTCGGCAAGGCCTGGTTCGGACTGCTGCTCGTCGTGGCGTACGGGGCCGGTCTCGCGCTGACGCTCACCGCCGCCGGGTTCGCCGTCGTACGGCTGGGAGCGGGGGCGGTCCGGGCGCTGGAGCGGCGCCCGCGCTGGAGCGCTCACCCACTGGCCGCCCTGGCGCGCCGGGCCCTGCCGCTCGGGTCGGCCCTGGTCGTGCTCGCGCTGGGCATCGGACTGGTGCTCAGGGGGGCCGCATCCGCACTCGGCTGAGCTACTTTCTGTGGAGAGTTCGCGCGAGATGCCTTGGGGGGCGCCGTGTCCGAGGAGCCGGGCCCGGACCGTGTGATCGCGGGCCGCTACCGTCTGCTGTCCCCGCTGGGCGAGGGCGGCATGGGAACCGTGTGGCGCGCCCGCGACGAGGTGCTGCACCGCGAGGTGGCCGTCAAGGAGGTCCGGGCGCCGGCCGGACTGCCCGGCCCCGAGGTCGAGCGGCTGTACGCGCGCCTGGAGCGCGAGGCGTGGGCGGCGGCCCGGGTCGCGAACCGCAACGTGGTCACGGTGTACGACGTGGCGCTGGAGGGCGGCCGGCCGTGGATCGTGATGGAGCTGGTGCGCGGGCTGTCCCTCGCCGACCAGTTGGAGGCGGAGGGTCCGCTGCCGCCGCGGCGGGCGGCGCACATCGGCGCCGAGGTGCTGTCCGCGCTGCGCGCCGCGCACGCCGCCGGGGTGCTGCACCGGGACGTGAAGCCGGCCAACGTGCTGCTGGCCAACGACGGCCGGGTGGTGCTGACGGACTTCGGGATCGCCACGGTGGAGGGCAGTTCGGCGCTGACCATGACCGGCGAGGTGATCGGCTCGCCCGAGTTCCTGGCGCCCGAGCGGGCGTTGGGGCGCACTCCGGGTCCCGCGTCGGATCTGTGGTCGCTGGGGGTGCTGCTGCACGCGGCCGTCGAGGGCGTCTCCCCGTTCCGGCAGGACACCCCGCTCAGCACACTGCGGGCCGTGGTGGACGAGGAGTTGCCGCCACCGCGGTGGGCCGGGCCGCTCGCGCCCGTCATCGAGGGGCTGCTGCGCAAGGAGCCCGCCGAGCGGCTGCCGGCCGAGCAGGCGGAGCGGGAGCTGCGGCTTGTCGCGGCGGGCGGGTCGGCGCGGGCGGACACCGCGCCCGGGGTGTCGCCGTACGCGCCGGCGGTGACGGGCCCGCCCCCGGAGCCGTCCCGGACCCCGCCGGTGCCGTTGCCCGCCGGCTACTCGGACCCCGGCACCACGGCCGCCGGGCCGGCCCGGCGGCCCGAGCGTGACCGCCGGGCCGCCGTCGTGCTGGTGGCGGGTGTGCTCGCGGTGGTCCTCGCGCTGGCGGGACTGACGTACGCGCTGCTGAACCGCGGCGACGGGGGCGAACAGGGGAAGGGCAGCGCGAGCACCGGCCGGAGGACGAGCGGCCCGGCGCACTCCCCCACGCCGAGCGGCAGCACGGACGCGGACACCGCGGCGCCGTCGTCCTCGCGGAGCAGCGCGTCGGCGAGCCACCGGCCGGCGCAGTCGGTGCGCGTGACCCTGACCGGGGCGCACACGGAGTACTCCGGGACGTGTCCGCCGCCGGCCGCTCAGGCGCCCGCGTTCACCGCCGAGTTCACGGTGGGCCGGTTGCCCGCGCGGGTGGAGTACCGGTGGGTCCTGGCGCACGGATCGGTGTCCGACCCCGGATGGAAGACGCTGTCGTTCCCGGCGGGCGGTCCGCGCACGCGGGAGCAGCGGGTGACGGTGACGACGTACGCCGAGGGCGGGACGGTCGAGAACGAGATCGGCGTGGAGGTGCGCGGTCCGGTGCGGACGACGTCGGACTCGGTGCCGTTCTCGGTGACGTGTACGACGGCGGCGGAGACCCCGTCGTCCGGGACCTCCGCCTCACCTTCGGGCTCACCCTGAGAACTTCACGCTGAGAACTTCACCCTGCCGGGCGAGCCCGTACGGGTCATGCCGCGTTGTTCAGCACCGGCAGGTAGCCGCCGGACTGACCGGACGCGGTCGGGTGGTACGACTCGCCGATGTCGAGCCAGTTGACGCTGTGCAGCCAGGAGTCGCCGGAGCAGATCTCGTGGCCGGAGAACGTGGTGCGGACGTCGCCGAAGACGAAGTTGTGGGCGGTGGCGCGGGCCTTGATGGTGGTGTCGATGTAGTCGGCGGCGCCGTTGATCGCGGACCGCTTGGTCTCGGAGAGGCCGAGGCAGGTCTGGCCGAGCAGGTAGAAGCGGGGGTAGCCGATGACGACCACCCGGGCGGACGGGGCTTTGGCGCTGATCGCGTTGTAGACGGTGTCCAGCTTGCCGGGGAGCGTGTTGGCGACGTACGCCTTGGCGGTGTTGATGCGGGACAGGCACGTGCTGTCCGAGCTGGTCACACAGGTGGTCATGACGTCGGCGAAACCGGCGTCGTTGCCGCCGATGGTGATGGACACCAGTGAGGTGGAGGAGTTCAGCGAGCCGAGCTGGTTGGCGAGCACGTCGTCCGTCTTCGCGCCGGAGCAGGCGTTGAAGGCGAACGAGGAGGGGCTGTGGGCGGCGTTCCACAGGTAGGGGTACGCCTTCGTGCTGCGGTCGCAGTCGCCGCTCGAGCTGATGTAGCTGCCGGCACCCACCCCGGAGGAGTAGGAGTCACCGAGCGCGACGTAGCCGCCGGTCGCGACGGTCGAGGACGCCTGCGCCGAAGCGGCCCCGGTGAGACCGAGGCCGGCGGCGAGGAGGAGCGAGGTAACGAATCCGGTAAGTCGGGAACGTCTCATGGAACCTCCCTTTAGCAGGATCTCTGCCACAACTGTGGTAGCAGCTACGCGTGTTGACAGGAAGTGTCCATGCCAAGACTTTTGTCATCTCAACAGGATCGCCCCAAGACGTTCACCGCTCATATATTGCGCGTGCATGCCATATCTGTTGACCCCTCGTCACCACGCCCGGGCGACCGGACCCATGACGCCCCGTCAAGGACAACAGTGATGACGGATACCGCGTGCCGGGCGGCTCTTGGGGACACCCGGGGCAAGGAGCGGAAATGCCGTGCGCGGAGCGCATCCGTGGCGGATCATGGCGGCATGTCTGCCAACCCACACGACGCTCTGCCGATCCGGCTCCACGTCGACGACTCCGACTCGCCGTCCGACGTCGTCGACGCGCTGTTCCTCGGCCGCTTCGCGACGGGCGAGCAGCCTTACTCGCACGCCGCGAACATCGACCGGGTGCGCTCGGGCGCGACCCTGCTGCCGGAGGGCGCCCGCGTGCTGCGGATGGCCCGCGACGACGACCGCAGCGCGACCCTCGCCGAGGGGGACGGCTGGACCCTGCTGGTCTCCCGCTGGAACCGGGGCGCGGACGTCACGGTCACCGCCACCAGCGCCGAACTGGCCAAGCGAGTCCTCGACCAGGCCACGGACGGCGCGGCCGACGAGCCGGAACCGCAGCCGGAGAACGTGACGATGGGGTTCTGGTACGTCTCCCCCCGGCGCGGCCCGCACCGCACCACCCGGCAGATCTCCGCGGGCACGTGGGACGAGGTCCGGCCCAACTACACGGCGCCGGTGGCGGACGCGATGGACCGCCTGATGAAGACGACCCCGGAGGACATCGCGGGCCGGCTGCTCCTGCTCCACGGCCCGCCCGGCACCGGCAAGACCTCCGCGCTGCGCACTCTGGCCCGCTCCTGGCGCGACTGGTGCCAGGTCGACTGCGTCCTGGACCCGGAGCGCCTCTTCTCGGACGTCGGCTATCTGATGGACATCGCGATCGGCGAGGACGACGGCGCGGGCAAGGGCCGCTGGCGCCTGCTGCTGTTGGAGGACTGCGACGAGCTGATCCGGGGCGAGGCCCGGCACACGGCCGGCCAGGCCCTGTCACGGCTGCTGAACCTCACCGACGGCCTGCTCGGCCAGGGCCGTAACGTCCTGGTCGGCGTCACCACCAACGAGGACCTGGAGCGGCTGCACCCCGCCGTGGTCCGCCCCGGCCGCTGCCTGGCCCGCATCGAGGTCGGCCCGCTGACCCGCCCGGAGGCGGTGAAGTGGCTGGGCACCGAGGAGGGCGTCGGCCGGGAGGGCGCCACCCTGGCCGAGCTGTACGCACTGCGCCGGGGCACCACGCCGACCTCGGTGCCGGGGGCCAGGGAGGGCGCGGACGCGGGCCTGTACCTGTAGTGCTTTCATGAGGGTATGACCCTGTTCGTCGGCACGTCGGGGTGGCAGTACAAGGACTGGCGGGACCACGTCTACCCGGTCGGGGTGCCGGCGCGGCTGTGGCTGGAGGAGTACACGCGGCTGTTCGCGACCGTGGAGATCAACAACGCGTTCTACCGACTGCCGTCCTACGACACCTTCGCCGCCTGGCGCGGCCGCGTCCCGCCGGACTTCGTGGTCACGGTCAAGGCCAGCCGGTATCTCACCCACATCAAGCGGCTCAAGGACCCCGAGGAGCCGGTGCACCGCCTGATGACCCACGCGGCGGGCCTCGGCGACCGGCTGGGCCCCGTCCTCCTCCAGCTCCCGCCCACCCTGCGCGCCGACCCGCCGCTGCTGGACGCCTGCCTGGCCTGTTTCCCGCCCGCCACGAGGGTCGCGGTGGAACCCCGCCACGACTCCTGGTGGACGGGCGAGGTGCGCGAGGTCCTGGCGTCCCGTGGCGCGGCCCTGTGCTGGGCGGACGTCCTGGCCCGCCCGGTCACCCCGCTGTGGCGCACCACCGACTGGGGCTACGTCCGCTTCCACCAGGGCCGCGCCCAGCCCTGGCCGCGCTACGGCCGCCGCTCCCTGGACACCTGGGTGGACCGCGTCGCGACGACCTGGTCCGACGCGGAGGACGTGTACGCCTACTTCAACAACGACCCCGGGGGCGCGGCGGTCCAGGACGCGGTGACGTTCGGCCGGGCGGCGAGGAGAGCGGGGCTGACGGTGACGAGAACACCGGAGCCGGCGAAACTGAGCTGATCCCCGGTCCGGCCGGCGTGTTCCAGCCGCCCGCGTTCCGGCCACTCACCCTTTCCCGCCGCGACGGCGCTCGGCCACGACGGCGGAGTCCGGCGGTGCCGAACGCTCCTCAGCCCTCCCCGTAAGCCGCCCGCAGGGCATCCCGCACGGCCGCGAGCGCCGCCCCCTCGTCCAGCCCGAGCCGCCGCACACGATCGACGTACGCCTGGGCGGCCAGGGAAGCCTCCCGCACCGCGGCCGAGCCGGCGGCAGCCACGAACGTGCCGTTGCGCCCGCGCGTCTCGATCACCCCGTCGCCCTCCAGCGCCCGGTACGCCTTGGCCACCGTGTTCACCGCGAGCCCCAGGGACTCGGCCAGTCCCCGCACGGTCGGCAGCCGGTACCCCACCGGGAGCGCGCCGGACCGCGCCTGCTCGGAGATCTGCGCCCGCACCTGCTCGTACGGGGGCGCGCTGTCATCGATGCGGATCTTCAGGCTCACACGGCCGATTGTCCCGCACCCGCCGGAAAATGAGAGGCAGCCCGGACTCCCGGTCCGTACGGTGCCTCATCATGACTGTCCTCGTGCGTGCTCTGCGCCCCGACGTCCCCGCGGACGCCGAGGGCTTCGCCCGTGTCCGCCGACTCGCTCTGCCGTACATCCTGTTCACGCCGGACTCGGTCCGGCACACGGTGGTCCATACGCACCCGGACGCCCGCTTCCGGCCGCTCGTCGCGGAGGAGGACGGCGAGATCATCGGCACGGCCCAGGTGCATCTGATCCCCGAGAGCCCCGACCCGGGCCAGGGCGCCCTGAACGTCTACGTCCGTCCGGACCGGACCCACCGCGGGGCCGGCCGGCTGCTGGTCCGGGCCGCCGAGGAGTACCTGGCGGACGTGGGCGCGACCAGGCTGTTCGCCTGGGCCCTGGACGAGCCGGCCAACCAGGCCTTCGCCGAGCGGCGCGGCTACCGGCGGGGCCGTTCCGCGCAGTTCCTCCGCCTGGACCTGGCGGACGGCACGCTGCCGCCGCTCCCGGAGCTCCCGCCCGGCGTCGAGCTGCGGACGGCCGCCGACTTCGCGGACGACCCCCGGCCGCTGTTCGAGCTGGACGCGGAGACGGTGCTCGACGAACCGAGCGACGTGGACTACGCGTTCACGGACTACGACGTCTGGCTCGCGCAGAGCTGGAGCCATCCGCTGCTGAACCGGGAGCTGACCACGGCCGCCTGTGTCGACGGCCGTCCGGTCGCCTTCACCGTGGCCTACACCGACGGCGACGGCCGCTACTCCACCGCGATGACCGGCACGGCCCGCGCCCATCGCGGCCGTGGCCTGGCCAAGCTCGCCAAGATCCACTCTCTGCACCGGGCCCGCGCCGCCGGTGTCACCGAGGCCTTCACGGGCAACGACACCGGCAACGCTCCCATGATCGCGATCAACAAGTGGCTCGGGTACGAGGTCTGCGCGACGGAGGTGCGCTATGTCCGCGAACTCGGCTGAGCCGGCCCGGCTGGAGGTCGTCCTGGTCAAGGCGGGCCGGACGAAGATCCGTTATCCGGCGGAGCTGCTCCGGGACGACGGCGACCGGATCGCCGTACGCGCCCCCTGGGCGGGTTCCGGGGTCCGGGACTTCGGGTTCGTGCGGTTCGAGCCCGGTGACGTGTTCACCGAGTACTACTGGCGGGACCGGTGGTACTCGGTGAAGGAGGTCCGCGCGGCGGACGGCTCGGTCAAGGGCTGGTACTGCGACGTCACGCGCCCCGCGGTCTTCCGCCACCCTGGAACCCGCTCGAGCGGGGGGAGCCCCATGGGCGCGGAGCTGGTCGTGGAGGATCTCGACCTGGACCTGTGGCGCTCCGCGGACGGCCGGGACGTACGGCGGCTGGACGAGGACGAGTTCGCCGAGAGCGGTCTCGCGGAGACGGACCCGGAGGCCGCGTCGGCCGCGGTGGCCGCCCTCGACACGCTGGAGGCGCTGGCGACCCGAGCCGACGGCTTCGCGGAGTTGCTGGCGTGACCCTCCCGGGCGCTCCGGTGTCACACGGTGGCCACCACCGCGTACCGCTCGTCGTCCACGTCCTTGCCCCACAGCAGGGAGTCGTCGGACAGTCGCTCCACGCGCACGTCCCGGCTCAGCGTCTCCAGCAGGGCGGTGAGCCGGGCGGCCGGTACGCCGACCGGGCTGAGGGTCCCCCACACACCCTCCACCAGCACGAACCGGCCCCCGGGCCGCAGCAGCTCCCGCCAGTGCCGCAGCGCCCCGGCCGGGTCCGGCAGCGCCCACAGCACATGCCGTACGAGGACCACGTCGAAGCGCCGCTCCCCCACCGGCGGGGCCACGGCGTCCCCGCACACGATCGTCGCTGGGCGCCCGGCGAGCTTGGCCCGGGCCCGCTCGACCATCGCCGGGGACCGGTCGACACCCGTCACCCGGTGCCCCTGCTCGACGGCGAGGAGTGACAGGCTGCCGGTGCCGCAGCCGAGGTCGAGGACGTCGGCGGGGTGCCCGGGGAGCCAGGTCCGGAGCCGGTCCGCCCAGGCCGCGCGGACCTCGGGGTCACGCAGGCCGTGGTCCGGTTCGTCGTCGAAGGCGGCGGCTAGCGCATCCCAGTCCGCTTCCGGGGCAACCGCAACCGTGTGCGTGTTCTCGCTCGTCATGCCCAGAGAGTGACACACGCCACTGACAGTGCGGACGTGACAGCCGCCACTGACAAACCGGCACCGATGAGGAACTCTCCCCGAAAGCGTCTACCTCCGTGACAACGCGGAACTCGGTGGGCACTGAAGGAGGCAGTTATGCGCCGTACGACCGTGCAGAAGCCCCTGAAGAGGACGGACAGCCGCCGGATCCGCGACGAGGCGGAGGAGCGCCCGGCGGGACGCCCCGAGGTGCGCAAGGACATCGCGCGCACCTGGTGGCCCGAAGGCTGACACGGCAACGTCCGTCACCGTTCTCACGGCCGGTACGCGGTCGGTACCTGAGCGCAGTCTTAGCGCTTCCTCAAGCCGACCATAAGGATCTCCTCCACCCGTTCCCAGCAGGCGATTTCACGGCTTCTTGGGGCTAGCTTCGGATCACCCCACGGAATCCGAGCCACGACACATCCGGGGCCTGTCCGGCGGCTCAGGCCGGACAGGACCCGGCGGCACGTCAGCTGAAGGCGGACGCGCAGGTGGTGGCGGTGGCGTGGGCCGGGTCGAGCGCGTTGGCCACCTCGTGGAAGGCGATCCGGTCGAACAGGCCGATCGCGAGGTGTTCGGAGAGGTCGAGCGGACACAGGTCCTGGAGCAGGACGTTGCGGACGTCGGAGCCGCTCAGGTACTGGGTGCGCCAGGGGGTGACCACCTCGTCGTACCGGGTGGCGATGACCGTGTAGCGCACTCCGGGGACGGTGTCGCCGCCGGAGTTGAGCTTGGTGAGGAAGGCGGAGCCGGTGATCTGGTCGGCGAGGCCGGGGGTGGTGGCCTTGAGCAGGTCCTCGGCGCCGGGGAAGTACGGCAGCAGGTGGGTGAGGCCGTCCAGGTCGGTGCCGTGGTTGTCGGGGGCGATGCCGACGAGCGCGTTCACCTTGGCGGCTCCGCCGAGGAACTTCAGGTAGTAGCGGGGCATCATGCCGCCCTGGGAGTGGCCGACCAGGTCGGCCTTCACGGCTCCGGTGGCGGCGAGCACCTTGTCGACGAAGACGGAGAGCTGTTCGGCCGACTTGTCGATCGGGCCGAGGCCGTGGAAGAGGGGGACGCCGGGCAGTTGGCCGTAGTCGAGGGAGTAGACGCAGTAACCGCGGCTCTTCAGGTAGGGGGCGAGACCGAGCCAGTTGTCGACCGAGTTGCCCAGGGTGCCGTGGACGAGGACGACGGGGCGGGGATGGACGGTGGAGGGCTTGCAGGAGTAGTCGTTCCAGCCACTGCCGGCCGCGGTGCTGTCGGAGGCACTGGCGGTGGCGGCCGGTACGACGGCGACGGCGGCGGTGAGTAACAGCGCGGCGAGGGGTCTGAGCACTCGTTTCCAGGGCAGCATCGTGTGATCTCCTTGCGGCTCACGGGAGGTGCACGGCCTAACCCTGTGATCCGGATCACGGGATGCTGTTCACTCGTCAAGTTACGAGCGAGTAGTGCAAGTGTGAAGTTACGCGTCAGTAAAAACTTCCAGTGATAACCAGCGGCGCCGTACCGCGCATCACGCCGCCGTGGGCCGACTGAGGGCGCACACCAGCGCCAGCGTTCCCGGCATCACCGCTCGTGGCCCGAACTTCGCCCGCGCGCGGTCCGCGACCTCCTCGACGCGGCGGGCCTTCTCGTCCACGGGGTCGAAGGTGAGCTGGTGGGAGGCCTGGTCGGCGGGGCTCAGGCCCTCGGCGCGCAGGGCGATCGCGCGAACCCGGGCGCGTTGCAGGCCGAGCGCCTCGTACATGCCGTAGGCCGCCCTGGTCAGGGCCGCCGAATGCGCGGTCGGCTCCCGCAGGGTGCGGCTGCGGGTGGTCGAAGACCGGTCGGCGTAGCGCACGGTGAGGGTCAGGGTGCGGCAGACCTTCTCCACCGCGCGCAGCCGGGAGCCGATCTCCTCGGCGGCCGACAGCAGCGCGCCGCGGTGCCGGTCGGGGTCCAACTCGTCGACGTCGAAGGCCCGTTCCGTCACCAGCGACCGCGAGACGGCGTTCGGGACGACCCGGCCGCGGTCGACGCCGCTCGCCTTCTCCCGCAGCTCCCGCCCCGCCTTCGCGCCGATCAGCCGCTGGAGCGTGGACAGCGGCGCGGCGGCGACCCGGCCCAGGGTGTCCAGGCCGTACTCGTCCAGGGTGCAGGCGGTCGCCGCGCCGACGCCGGGCAGCGCGGCGACGGGCTTGTCGGCGAGGAACTCGGCGACGGCGTCCTCGGGCACCGCACAGGTCACCCCGGGCCGGGCGTGGCGCAGCGCCACGCGGGCCAGCATCGGGCCCGGCCCGGCGCCGATCGCGCAGTCGACGCCGTACCGCGCGAGGGCCCGCACCCGGATCACCGAGGCCAGCTCCACCGCGCTGCGCCCGAAGTACCGCTCGGCACCGCGCAGATCGGCCAGCGCCCCGTCCGGTGGCAGCGCCTCCACGACCGGGGTGAACTCCTCCAGCAGCCCGAGCAGTTCCGGCAGGGCCGCCTCGTACGTCGGCGGCAGCTGGAAACGTACGCAGAGAATGGTCATCCCGCACTCCCCGGACTCTGGTGCCACAACTTCCGTACGGCAGCGGGCCCTTGTGCGGCCTCCTGCCCCGCGGGCCGCAGATCGGCCCACGGATGCATCTCGTATCCGGTCGGCAGCTGGATCCGCCGCCCACCGGTGGGGTCGCCGCCCGCGCCCCGCGCCACCGGCTCCGCGAGCCGTGCCGCCACCTCGTCCAGTCCGCCCTCGGCGCGCAGTTCGACCAGTTCGGCGAGGTTCCAGGCGGCGGAGCCCACCACGCTCAGGCTGCGCGGGCCGCGCCGCTGCACCACTCCGCGCACCAGCAGCAGCCAGGAGTGGAAGACGGTGTGGGCGCAGGCGTCGTGCGAGTCGTCGAAGAAGGCCAGGTCCACCAGTCCCGTCCCATCGTCCAGGGTGGAGAAGATGACCCGCTTGCCGGAGCGGATCGGCGGGGTCTGGGTGGCCGCCTTGGCGCCCGCGACCAGCACGGTCTCGCCGTGCCGGGCCTCGCGCAGCCGGCGCGCGGAGACCACGCCCAGCTCCGTCAGGAACTCCCGGTGGTCGTCCATCAGATTCCGCGAGGCGTCCATGGACAGCACGCCCAGCTCGGCGCTGAGCTTCTCCGCCGAGGTCAGGTCAGGCAGCCCGGCCGACGCGGTCTTCCGTCCGCCGGCCAGCGGGAGTTGACCGCCGCCACTGGTCCGGGCGCCGCGATGCAGCTCGGTCAGATGCAGTTGCAGATCACGCCGGTTGGCGCCGAAGGCGTCCAGCGCGCCCACCTGCGCGAGCCGCCCGGCGAGCGGCCTGCTGGGCCGGGCCCGCTCCCAGAAGTCCACCAGCGAGGAGTACGGCTGCCCGTCCGCGATCCGCTTCGCCTCGGCCTCGCTGATGCCGTGGACGTCGGAGAGGGCGAGCCGCAGCCCCCACACCTCCGGTGATTCAGACACCAGTTCGATCCGATGAGCGACCCCGGAGACATTCACGTCCAACGGCAGGATCGGCACCCCGCGCCGCCGCGCGTCGGCCAGCAGCAGCCGCTTCGGGTACATCCCGGGATCGTGCGTGAGCAGCCCGGCGTAGAAGGCGGCCGGGTGATGGGCCTTCAGCCACGCCGACTGGTAGGTGGGTACGGCGAAGGCGACGGCGTGCGCCTTGCAGAAGCCGTAGGACCCGAAGGCCTCCACGATCTCCCAGGTCCGCCGGATCGTCTCCGCGCTGTACCCCTTGGCCGCCGCCCGCTGGGCGAACCACACCCTGATCCGCCCCTGCGACTCGGGATCGGACAGCCCGCGCCGCACCCGGTCGGCCTCGCCGCGCCCGCAGCCGGTCATGATGGCGACGATGTCGATGATCTGCTCGTGGAAGACGACGACCCCGTACGTCCCCTTCAGCGGTTCCTCCAGGTCCGGGTGCGGATAGCGCACCGGCGCCCGTCCGTGCCGCGCCTCGATGAACGGCCGCACCATGTCGGCGGCGACCGGCCCGGGCCGGAACAGCGAGATGTCGACGACCAGGTCGTGGAAGTCGGCGGGCTGTAGCCGTCCCACCAGGTCCCGCTGCCCCGGCGACTCGATCTGGAAGCACCCCAGGGTCTCGGTGGACCGGATCAGCCGGTACGTCTCCGGGTCCCCCGGCGGCACCGCGTCCAGGTCGATCCGCTCCCCGCTCACCCGCTCCACCTCGGCGACCGCGTGCGCCATCGCCGACTGCATCCGCACGCCCAGCACGTCCAGCTTGAGCAGCCCGAGGTCCTCCACGTCCTCCTTGTCGAACTGCGACATGGGCAGACCCTCACCGCTGGTCGGCACCACCGGCGTACGGGCGAGCAGGGAGGCGTCCGACAGCAGCACCCCGCACGGGTGCATGGCGACCCCGCGCGGCAGGGCGTCGAGCGCCTCGACCAGCTCCCACAGCCTGCCGTACTTCTCCTTCTCCCCCGCCAGCCGCCTCAGCTCGGGCAGCTCCTCCAGGGCGGCCCGGGCGTCCCGGGCCCGGATGTGCGGAAAGGACTTGGCGACCCGGTCGATCTCGGCCGGGTCCATGGACAGCGCGGCACCCACGTCCCGGATCGCGTGCCGGACCCGGTAGGTCTCGGGCATGGAGACGGTGGCGACCCGCTCGCCGCCGAACCGGCTGATGATCGCCCGGTAGACCTCCAGCCGGCGCGCGGACTCCACGTCGATGTCGATGTCCGGCAGCACGACGCGTTCCTTGGACAGGAAGCGCTCCATCAGCAGCCCGTGCTCGACCGGATCGGCGTGCGCGATGCCGAGCAGATGGTTGACGAGCGACCCGGCGCCGGAGCCGCGAGCGGCCACGCGGATTCCCATCTCCCGTACGTCGTCGACCACCTGAGCCACCGTCAGGAAGTAGGAGGCGAAGCCGTGGTGGGCGATGATGTCCAGCTCCTGGTGCATCCGCTCCCAGTACGCGCGCCGCCCGCCGTACCCGAGCCGCAGCATCCCCTCCGCCGCCCGCGAGGCGAGCGCCCGTTGCGCGGTGCGCCGGCCGGCGCCGACGAGATGTGCCTCGGGGAAGTGGACGGTGCCGATGCCGAGGTCGGCCTCGGGGTCGACCCGGCACTCGGCGGCCGTGGCCAGCGTCTGCTCCAGCAGCCGGTGGGCGGTGTCCCGCCGGAACCCGGCGGCCTCCACGACCCGCTCGGCGACGCCCAGCATGGTCTGCGCGTCCTTCAGCCATGCCTCACCGGAGTCCAGCTCGCCCCGGGGGTCGATCGGCACCAGCCGCCGCGCGGCGTCCAGCACATCGGCGACCGGCCCCGTCCCGGGATCGGCATAACGGACGGCGTTGCTGAGCACCGGCCGCACCCCCTGCTCGGCGGCGAACCCGACGGTACGGGCCGCCAGCCGCAGGGAACCGGCCCCCGTACCGGTACGGCCGTGCCAGACGGCCTCCAGCCGCAGCGCGTCACCGTAGATCTCGCGCCACGGCACGAGCAGCTCGGCCGCCTGGTCGGGCCGCCCGGCGGCGAGCGCGCGCCCCACGTCCGACCCCGGCCCGAGCAGCACCACCAGACCGTCGCCGCGATTGTCGGCCCAGGGCAGCAGCGCGGTGCCCTCGCCCGCGTGCGCCGCCGTGACGAGCCGGCACAGGTCGGCCCACCCACGGGCGCCGTCCCGGGCGAGGAAGGTCACACGGGGAGCCGACTCGTCCACGAAGGCGCCCCCGCGCACCGGCGTCCGCCGCCGGTCACGCCGTACGCCCTCCGCCGCCGCCACCGCCAGATCCACCCCGAACAGCGGACGCACCCCCACCCCGGCGCAGGCCTTGGCGAAGCGCACCGTCCCGGCGAGGGTGTCGCGATCGGTCAGGGCGAGGGCGTCCATCCCCCGCTCGGAGGCGCGCTCGGCCAGCCGCTCCGGGTGGGACGCCCCGTATCGCAGGGAGAACCCGGAGACGGTGTGCAGATGCGCGAAGCCCGGCACGCACACCTCCCGCACTCGTGAGCCCCGAACGGCTCTCGAACATCAGTTCCCAGTTTCCCCACCACCACCATACCCCCATTCCCGAACATGTGTACGACATCCGCTCGGGCGCCTCTCACCTGCGCAAACGCGTCAGGAAGCCCCCGCACGCCGTGCGCGTGCGGGGGCTTCCCGGTGTCGTCCGTCAGCGGAGGAGGACCGTCAGTAGACGTGCACCCCGTAGGCGCTCAGCGCCTCGGTGACCGGCTGGAAGAACGTCGTACCGCCGGAGGTGCAGTCACCGCTGCCGCCCGAGGTCAGACCGTAGGCCGTGGTGCCGCCGTACAGCGGGCCGCCGGAGTCGCCGGGCTCGGCGCAGACGGTGGTCTGGATCAGGCCGGAGACGATGTCGCCGCCGCCGTAGTTGACCGTGGCGTTGAGCGCGGTGACGCGGCCGCTGTGCGTACCGGTCGTGGACCCGCGGCGGTAGACGGTCGTGCCCACGGAGGGCGTGGCCGCGCTGGTGATGTCCTGGCTGCCCACGGCACCCGACTTGGTCACCGAGCCGTTGGTGTAGCGCACGATGCCGTAGTCGTTGCCGGGGAAGCTGGAGCCGGCCGTGGTGCCGAGCGTGGTCGTGTGCGACGAGTTCGACCACCAGGTGCCCGCGCCGTCGGTGCAGTGCCCGGCGGTCAGGAAGTAGTAGTTGCCGCTGGAGTCCTGGACGTTGAAGCCCAGTGAGCAGCGCCAGCTGCTCGCGTAGATGGCGTCGCCGCCGGAGATCAGCTTGTTGAACTTGCCCGGTGTGTGCTTGACGACCAGGGCGTCGGCGTTGCCGCCGGCCTGCTTCTTGATCTTGGCGATCTCGGCCTGGGACACCGTGCTGTCGACGGTGACGACGACGCGGCCGGACTTGCTGTCCACCGCCCAGGCGGTACCGGGGATGTCGGCCTGGCGAACGGAGTCGCTCGCCTTGGTGAGCTGGGTGGCGCTGAACGTGTGGACGTCGCTGGCGTTCGCGGTGGGGGCGGCGAACGCGGCCGCGGCCAGGAAGCCGGTGGCCACGGCGGTCAGCCGGACCCGTCTCGCCGTACCGCCACGGGGAGTGGTGCGCTTGATCCTCACTTGTCGTTCCCTCCTGGGGAAGTCGGGGGCCCGCGTGGGGTCGGGGCCCGTGAGGCGCAGCCAGGGGCTCGACCGGATCGAAATATGCATGCCCCTGACAAGCGCTGAGGGGGAGTATTCGGCCGAACGGCCGGTCGGCACAAGGGTGCCTTTCGGCCGTCGGCCCTCTCCCACACGTTCGACTGAGGCCGGCTACACCGACCGGGGCCGGCTCAGGCGACGCTCCCCCGCCTCGATCGCCACGTCCAGCGTGTTGCCGGGCGGCGGGAAGGGGCAGACGAAGTGGTCGGCGAAGGCGCACGGCGGGAGCTGGGCGCGGTTGAAGTCGACGGTCGTGCGCCCCTCGGCGTCCGGGGCCGGCGAGAAGAGGAAGCGGAACCGGAAGCTCGTGTCGCCGCTGGTGGCGTCGGCGAGGACCGCCCACAGCAGCCCGTCCCCCTGCCGCGCGACCTTCAGCGTCCGCTCCTGTCCGGCCAGGGTGAAGGAGAGTTCTCCGGCGAGGTCGAAGCCGCGCTCGCGGCCGTCCGCGTTGCCGAGCCGGATGGTCCGCGTGCCGTCGTACGGCGTGAACCGCCCCGGCACCGACCAGCGGGGGTCGTAGGGCCCGGCCTCGATGCCCCGGAAGGCTCGTCGGGTGGCGGCGTCGGGGTCGTACACCCGCACACCCCAGACACCCTCGCGCACCAGCACGACCAGCCGCTTCGCGCCGAGCGCGACCCGCGCCCCGGCCTCCGGACCACGGTCGGCGGCCAGTGCGGCCTTCCCCGCGAAGGGCCGGCCGTCCACGGTCAGGCCGTCGGCCTCGGCGGCGGTGAGCACCACCCCGCCCTCATCCGCCACCCAGTTCCCGGGAATGTCCGGAAGTCGACCATCCGGATAGTCCTCGATCCAGTGCGTCGCGGTCAGCGCGAGCGGCCCGTAGGGCGCCGAGACCCGCTCCACGCACTCCTCGTGCCACTGCTTCCAGGCGTCGGACGCGTCCGTCGTCATGCCATCGGTTCCTTTCATCGGTGATCAGCGTTCCCCGGCCGGAGGTACCGGTGAGGACAGCCCGAGATGGGAGCGGAGTGTGCCGCCCCGGTATTCCGTGCGGAACGCGCCGCGCTCCTGGAGCAGCGGCACCACCCGGTCCACGAACTCCTCCAGTCCGTCGGCCGGAAGCCGCGTGCAGCCGTCGTCGTACGGTCATGACGTTCCCTCGGTCACGGCGGTCGCCCCGGGCGCGACGTACCGGTTGGCGGGCCGGTTGGCGGGCCGGGCCAGGCCCAGGTGCTCGCGCAGGGTGCTGCCCGGATAGAAGGTGCGGAACAGACCGCGGTGCTGGAGCAGCGTCACCGTGCCGTTGACCAGCCGCTCCAGATCGCGGCGCGGTTCGACGGGGACGAGGTGGAAGCCGTCGGTGACCCCGTCGGCGTGCCAGGCGGCCACCAGCTCCGCGAGGTCCACCGGGCCGCCCCGGTACAGCGGGCCCCGCCCGGTGGGCCGCGGACCGCCGCCCCCGTGTCCCGGCTCGGCCGCGTGCTCGCCGTCGCCCAGATCCACCAGCAGGCTCACCAGGACCCGCAGCGCGTCCGGGCTCCGCCCGAAGGCCCGTGCCCGCTCCCGCAGTTCGTCCCGTACCCCGGCCGCCTGGGCGGGGGCGGCGACGCGCACCAGAGCCACGTCCGCGTACCGGGCGGCGACCGCACGGGCGGGGCCGTCGGTGGCGTCGACCACGCGGACGGGGTGGCCCTGCTGCGGCCGGGGCACGGTGGACGGGCGCCGGACCGAGAAGGCGGTGCCCGCGAAGTCGACGCGGGGCGGCCGGTCCCGGTCGAGGAAGCGGCCGGTGGCCACGTCCAGGATCTCGGCGCCGTCCTCCCAGCCGTCCCACAACCTGGCCGCCACGTCGGCGACTTCACCGGCCTGCTGCCAGAGCGTCTCGGCCGGTGCGGGGTGGCGGCGGCCGAACAGCCGGGCCTCCTGCTCGGCGGTGGACACGTCGATCCGCCAGCCGGCCCGCCCCCGGCTGACCCGGTCCAGGGCGGCCACGGCGGCCTGCACCTGAAAGGGCTCGGTGTGCGTGGTGGTGACCGTCGGCACGAGCCCGATCCGCCGGGTAGCGGGCGCCACCCGGCACAGCACGCCGAGCGCGTCGGATCCCGGCCACGCGAAGGAGTCGTCCAGCGTCACGAAGTCCAGCCCCCCGCGCTCGGCGAGCCGGGCCAGCTCGACGTAGGCCCCGGCGTCGAGAACCCCTGCCAGATCAAGAGCGGCGGCAAGATGCAACAGACTGCTCATACCGGCCCCCTCCGCACCCCTTGTCGCCACAGCAGCCCTCGTCCCCACGGCACCCCTCGTCCCCGCCGCAACGGCGAGACACACGACGGCGCGGGCCGGCGGTGCCGAACCCGCCGCGCCCGACGACCACGGCCCCCACCCTCACAGCACCTTCGCCAGGAACGCCCGCGCGAACGCGATCTCGCGACATCGAGCACTTCCCCCACCAACTCGGGATCGAGCGCCGACGTCGGCTCGTCGAACAGCAACAGCTTCGGCTCCAGCGCGAGCACCCGCGCGATGGCCACCCTCCCCCGGTGCCTGAACGGCCCAGGGGCACCCCCAGCTGCTGCCCGCCGGACAGCTGCCGTGGACAGGCGTCGGCCTTGTCCGCGAGCCCCACCCGCTCCAGCAGCCGGTGGGCGCTCTCCACCGCCGCCTTCCGGGGCCGCTTCAGCGCGGACACCGGCGCCTCGACGACGTTGTCCAGGACGCTTGCCCCCGGCCCGCCGGTACGCCGTCAGCGCGCCGTCCATGACACTCATCGCGCGAGTTCCTTTACGAGTGAGCCGCTGAGAAAGGCCAGCACCGCCCGGGCGGTCGCGTCGTTCTGGCGGAACGCGGGTCCGCCGGTGCGGGGGCGGGTGAAGGCGCCGGGGGCGCGGGTGTCGGTGTACGGGCCGAGCGCGAAACGCCGGGGGTGCGGGCGCCCGGCACGGTCGAGGACACGGCCGTCGCCGGGGTCGACCCGGAGCAGCCCGTCGGGGGTCTCGGCGGCGCCGTCGGCGTGCAGTTCGCGCAGCAGGCTGTCGCGGGCGCGCCGGACGGTGGGCGCGGGCAGCCGGGCCTCCACCAGCGCCCGGGCCTCGACGGAGAAGCCCGGCACGGTCGGGCTGGTGGCCCGGAACACCCCGTCCTCCGCGGTGACGGCCATGCCGGCCCCGACGAACCGGAGCAGTCCGGCCCGGGACAGCGCGAGCATCTGCCGCAGCCGGGGCCCGGGCGGCCCGGACGCCAGGTAGCTGAAGAACCCGTGCCACCAGGACCCGATGTCCCCGAGCCGCACCAGTTGCCCGTAGACGGAGAGCAGCCCGAGGAACACCGCCAGGTCGGGGCTGTGTGCGGGATCGTGGCGGCGTCGCAGGTCGCCCTCGATGTAGCTCCTGAGCCCTTCCTGGAAGTCGTCGTGCGAGGCGTACCGCACGCCGTCCAGCGGGTGGTCGAGCGCGGTGAGGTCGAGCCGGTCGGCCGGATCCGGTACGGCGGCGGCGACGAGCGCCCGGGTCTCGGCGGGGTCGCCGGCCGCCGCGTACTTCTCCTCGAAGTCGGCCCAGGCCATCGCCGTACGTCCGGGGTGGGCGGTGAACAGCCGGTGGTAGTGGGCGAAGCCCAGCTCCTTCTCGACCAGGGGCCACACATCGCGCCGGAAGTCGAAGCCTCCGGGCCGGGCCAGCAGCTCCGCCACCTCGGCGGGGCCGAGGAAGCGGGGCAGCGGGGGCCGGTCGCCGGTCCAGTCGTAGCCGATCTTCGAGTGGTACGGCACTCCGCGCCGCGAGCCGACGTACAGCACCGGCTCCCGCCCCGAGGGACGATACGTCTCGCCCTCGTACCGCCCGCCGCGCCCCTCGGTCAGCAGCACCATCAGGTCGACGAAGGCCAGCCCGAAGCCTCGGACGAGGACGGGTGCGCCGGGCGCCAGTGCGGACAGGTCGCTGTCGGCGGTGAAGTCGGGCGGCAGGTGCACCAGGCCGTGCTCATGGGCGTACGCAGCCAACTCGGCCTGTTCCGCGTCGAGTTCGCTGTCCAGATGGCCCATGGCGAGGATCACCAGGTCGGCCGGGAGCGGGCGCGGACGGCCCTCCAGCCACACCTGCTGGCGGCCTTCGCGGGGGCCGGCGACCCGCAGGGCGCGATGGGGGTGATGGTGGACGGTGACGTTCGGGGGCAGGTCGGCGACGGCCCGTTCGTACACCCAGCGCAGATAGCGGCCCTGGAGCTGCCGGTCGGGGAAGGTACGGCCGTCCAGCCGGGCCCACTCGTGCAGGGTGGGGCCCTCGCGCACCGGGCCGGCCATGGTCACCGTGTCGTCGGTGAACATGGTGACGTCCTCGGCCTGCGAGTTCATCCACAGCAGCGGCGACTGCGCCTGCCGCCAGATCCGCCCGCCGCCGGGCGGATGGGGGTCGACCAGGTGGATGTCGAGGCCCGGACCGGCGTACAGCTCGGGCGCGTTGGCGGCGAGGCGTTCCAGGAGGCCGGTCCCCCGCGGCCCGGCTCCGACGATCACCAGCTGCTGCCTCATCGGGCGTTCTCCGTGCCGCGCGCGTAGTGCTTCTCCACGTAGTACTGGGCGATGCCCAGCAGGGAGGTGACGACGGCGTACCAGAGGGTGGCGACCATCAGCAGCGGGATCACCTGATAGGTGCGGTGGTAGATCAACTGGGCTGAGAACAGCAGGTCGTTGACGGCGATGACGCTGACGATCGAGGTGCCCTTGAGGGTGCCGATCAGCATGTTGCCGGCGGTCGGCACGATGGCGCGCATCGCCTGCGGCAGCACGATCCGCCGCCAGCGCCGCCACCGGCTCAGGCCGAGCGCCTGGGCGGCCTCGATCTGCCCGCGGTCGACGGAGAGGATGCCGCCACGGACGACCTCGGCGGCGTAGGCGGCCTCGTGCAGGGTGAGGCCGATGATCGCGACGG
The DNA here is from genome assembly GCF_055564375.1 of Streptomyces sp. NPDC029138. Lineage (NCBI taxonomy): Bacteria > Bacillati > Actinomycetota > Actinomycetes > Kitasatosporales > Streptomycetaceae > Streptomyces > Streptomyces sp. NPDC029138. Next base: position 53,313 of record NZ_JBVHWM010000049.1, on the reverse strand, counting down.
CGACCGGGGTGAGCAGGTTGACGGTCTTCACGCCGAACACCTGCGGGTACAGCGCCCCGATGTTGAACCACAGCAGCAGCTGCACCAGGATCGGGATGGACCTGAACAGCCACACGTATCCCCAACTGGCCGCCCGCAGCACGGGGTTGGCGGACAGCCGGAACGCGGCGAGCAGGGTGCCGAGGGCGAAGCCGAGGACCATCACGACCGCGGTCATCCACAGCGTGAGCCACAGCCCGCGCAGGACGGAGTCCGAGGTGAAGTAGTCGCCGACGACCTCCCATTGGAACGCCTTGTTGCGGACGACGGAGTTGACGGCGAACCCGAGCAGCGCGAGGACGACGACGGCCGCGGCCCACTGGCCGTACCGGCGCTGGGGGACGATCCGCGGGACGCCCGCGGGCTCGGGTGTGCCCGAGGCGGTGGGGACTTTGGCGAGGGTGTCGGATGACATGCGAAGGCTCCGTGACGCGCGTCGTCGAGGGCGCGCTGAGTCGTCAGAACGGGTGGTGCCTTCACACGGGGGCGCGCCACGCGGCGCGGATACGGCCGAGCCCCTCAGCAGGGCCGTGCGTCGAGAGTACGGGGGCGTTTCCGTCCGCTGTCAAGGTTGTCCAGAGTGTGAGCCGTACATCTCAAGTCGGTTGACGCGGAACCGGATGCCTGTTCCACTTGGCCCATGCATCCACAGCAGTGGCTGGTCACCCGCTCCCACATCGACTTCGGTCGCGTGTGGTCCTCCTCCTGTTGAGCTGACCCCCTGCTTCCCGCCTGCCCTCCGGGCGGGCCTGCTCGCGTTCTCTCGCTGATTCCCGGCCTGTCCTCCGCCTTCACACGCGCACCCCTCCCCTCGCGTTTCCGCACACCCTTCCGCTTCAGGAGACCGCTATCCGATGCGTACGCCCGCTTATCGCCATTTCATGCCCTTTGTCACCATAACTTCGGCCGCGCTGCTCCTCACGGCCTGCGGCTCCGGGTCCGGTGGCTCGGGCGGCACGGACGCCTCCGGGGTGGCGGCCAAGGCCGACGAGGTGCCCACCACCGACGTCGTCTCCGCCGTGCGGAAGGACGACGCCGCGGCGAAGCTGCTGCCCGCCGGCACCACGAGCCTCACCGTCGCGGTCAGCGTCGGCGGCACCCCGCCCGGCACCACCTACCTCGCCGACGGCACGACCCTGACCGGCCAGGACGTCGACTTCACCAAGGCGGTCGCCCGGGTGCTCGGCATCAAGCTGAAGGTCGAGCAGGCGAGCTTCGAGGCGATCCTGCCCGCCCTGGACAGCGGCAAGTACGACTTCGGCGCGAGCAACTTCGGCGTCACGGACGAGCGCCGCGAGACCATCGACTTCGTCACCTACATCAACGACGGCCAGGGCTTCGCCACTCGTGCGGACAGCACGCTCTCGAAGATCACCGATCTGAAGCAGCTGTGCGGCCTGAACGTCGCGACCAGCGCCGGCACGACGTTCGAGGCCACGCTGGAGGCCGACAAGCAGGTGTGCGCCGACGCGGGCAAGAAGGCGTACCGGGTGCAGACGTACGCCGAGTCGAGCGCGATCTGGTCCTCGCTCCAGCAGGGCCGCAGCGACGTCGTGATGTCCACGATCAACGGCCTGCGGTATGCCGTGGCCCACCAGCAGGGCCTGAAGTTCCTCAACGAATACCACCGCCTGGACGTCGGTTTCGCCTTCAAGAAGGGCACGAAGCTGGCGCCCGCGTTCCAGGCGGCGGTGAACAAACTGCTGTCCGACGGCACCTACGACAGGATTCTGAAGAAGTGGGGCACCACAGGTTCAGCGATCAAGAAGTCGCGGATCAGCCCGCCGGAACTGAAGAACTGAATCAACAGCCGTCGCAGGGACAGCAGCAGTCGCAGCCGTCGCAGCCACCGGGGCAGGAACAGTCGCATGACTGGCAGCAGCCGCTGCGCTTCTTCCGGGTCCACGGTCCCTCGTATTCATCGGCGCAGCACATCTTGCAGGTGCAGCACAGCGCGAAGAACATCCCGCAGCCCGCCCAGAAACCGCGTCGGCCCTTGGCGGCGGGCTCGGGCGGCGGCCCGAAACCACCACCCCCGAAACCACCACCCCCGAAACCGCCCCCGCCGTGGCCGCCGCCTCCGCCGGGAGAACCGCCGCCGGCATACGGATTCCCCGGAGCGGGAGCACCGGCGCCCTGCGGCATCCCACCGCCGTACGGCCCGTGCGGCATCCCACCGCCGTACGGCTGTTGCGGCACTCCGGCACCGTACGGCCCCGGCCGCGCCCCCGCACCGTAGGACCCCCGCGGCCCCCCGTGCCGATCGGCCGCGCACACCGGTGCCGTGCCGAAGGCGCGGTCCACCGAGCGGCGCAGTTCGTGCACGAGGAGGAGGTGGACGAGCCGGCCGTCGCGGAAGTCGGCCTCGCGCAGGGCGAGCCGGATGCCGTGCAGGGCGTCGTCGGCGAGCCGGCGCGCCTCGGCGAGGGGCGTGCCGGTGGCGGTGAGCGGGTTCCAGGCACCCGACAGGGCGTCAGCTCGCCGGTCCTCCACGGCGTCCAGCAGGTGCGCGAGCCGGCCGAAGAGCCGCCCGGCCTCGGCCAGGGGCCCGGCGTTGTCCGGCCGCCCGGCCAGCACCGCGGTGTGCGCGAAGGCGGCGGTCGCGGTCTCGGTCGGCTCGGTGACCGTCAGGATGGGAGTGCCGAGACCGGCCAGCGCCTCGACGCCGGGCTGCCGGCCGACGGCGTCGACCAGGACGCCGGTGTCGAACCCGACCGCCGCCCCGCCGCGCTCCCCGGCCCGGCCCCAGTTCGCGGCGACCCGGCGCGCGGCGGCGGCGACCGGCGCGCGGGCCAGCAGTCCGTCCCGGTCGACGACGTGGTCGCGCACCTTCGCGGAGGCGAGCACGAGGGAGACGGCCGCGGCGAGCCGTGCGCCCTCACCCTGTGCGACGGACGCGGTCCGCATGCCCCGCAGCGCGCACGGTCCGGCCGTACGGCGGGTGCCGCTCGATGCGCCGGTCTGAGCCTCCGTCAGAACCGATACAAGAAGACCATCATAATTTGTCACGATCCGTGCGAACTGACCGTGATCGCGGCGCAGGGCCAGGCACAACCCGCACAAGTGCGCCATCCAGTCGGCCTTGAACCGCTCACCGAGCCGGTGGGCGCAAGGCCTGACGATTCCGAACACAACATCCCCCCGTACTGTGATACGACGTTGGCGTTCACCCGTACGCACCGCGCATCACCCGTCCGCCGCAGACAATCATATTTCACTCTCAGTCAGCAGCCGTATGAGTCTCGCCCCTTGGGGCACAAGGACTCTCGACGGATCGGCTGTGCACCAGTACCGTCACAAACCCCCCGCGCGGCGTCTATCCACTTGGCGCGCCGTCCGCATCATGGATGACCATAGGGATGCGGAAAGCAAGAAAGACCGCTGTGAGAGGAGGCGTCCATGGGATCGGTACGCAAGGCGAGTGCGTGGCTCGGCCTCGTCGACGACAACGATGACGAGCGCTACTACGACGACGACTACTCCGAGGGCACCGAGTCCGGGGACGCCTGGGTCACCGACCCTCGGGTGAAGGTGGCCACGGACACGGCCGAGGACAAGGGCCGCCGGATCGGCACGGTCACCCCGGACAGCTTCCGGGACGCCCGCGCCATCGGCGAGCTGTTCCGGGACGGTGTCCCGGTCATCATGAACCTCACCAACATGGAGCCCGGCGACGCCAAGCGGGTCGTGGACTTCGCGGCGGGGCTCATCTTCGGGCTGCGCGGCTCGATCGACCGCGTCTCGAACCGGGTGTTCCTGCTCACTCCGGCCGACACCGAGATCATCAGCGGCGAGGCGTCCGCCCACCGCTCGGACGGCTTCTTCAACCAGAGCTGAGGCAGGGCCGCCGCACCGGCCCCGCCTCTCCACCGGGGCTCACCGGAAGGCGTCGAGCCCGGTGAGCGCCTTGCCCAGCACGAGCTGGTGCATCTCGACGGTGCCCTCGTAGGTGAGCACCGACTCCAGGTTGGTCGCGTGCCGCATCACCGGGTACTCCAGGGAGATCCCGTTGGCACCGAGGATCGTCCGCGCCGTACGGCAGATCTCGATGGCCTCGCGGACGTTGTTGAGCTTGCCGAAGCTGACCTGCTCGGGACGCAGGCGGCCGGCGTCCATCCGCCGCCCCAGATGGTGGGCGAGCAGAATCCCCTTGTGCAGTTCCACCGCCATGTCGGCGAGCTTGGCCTGGGTGAGCTGGAAGCCGCCGATCGGCCGCCCGAACTGCTCCCGTGACCTGGCGTAGTCGAGGGCCGCCTCGAAGCTGCTGCGCGCGGCGCCCATCGCGCCCCAGACGATGCCGTACCGGGCGTGCGACAGACAGCTCAGCGGTCCGCGCAGCCCGGTGACCTCCGGCAGCACGGCCGTGGCGGGCAGCCGTACGTCGTCGAGGACGAGTTCGCTGGTGACCGAGGCGCGCAGGGACCACTTGTGCTTGATCTCCGGCGCGGAGAAACCGGGGGTGTCGGTGGGGACGACGAAGCCGCGGATGCCCTCCTCGGTCTGCGCCCAGACGACGGCCACCCCGGCGACCGAGCCGTTGGTGATCCACATCTTGCGACCGTTGAGCACCCAGTCTCCCCCACCGTCCCGCTTGGCGTGGGTGCGCATGGAGGCCGGGTCGGAGCCGTGGTCGGGCTCGGTCAGCCCGAAGCAGCCGATCACCTCGCCGGCCGCCATGCGGGGCAGCCACTGAAGCTTCTGCTCCTCGCTGCCGAGCCGGTGGATGGCGTACATCGCGAGGGAGCCCTGCACGGAGACCAGCGACCGGATGCCCGAGTCGGCCGCCTCCAGTTCAAGACAGGCCAGGCCGTACTGGACCGCACTCGCGCCCGCGCAGCCGTACCCGGTGAGGGACATGCCGAGGGCGCCGATCGAGCCGAGTTCGCGGGCGAGGTCCCGGATTCCGGGCAGTTCCCCCTTCTCGTACCAGTCGGCGACGTACGGCAGCACGCGATCGGCCGCCCAACTGCGGACGGTGTCCCGGACGGCCAGATCCTCCGGTTCCAGCAGGTCGTCGATCCCGAGCGGGTCGGCGGCATCGAACGGGGGCAGCTTCGCGGACGCGGACATGGAACACCCTCCGGACACGGGACATCGGCAAAACTAGCACCGCTAGTTACGGCTCTCCGGCCGACGTTACGGTGCAGTGTCCCCCACGTCCAGAGGAGGTCAGGCGGTGACCCGCGGCTTCCCGGCCGCGGCCTCAGCCTCGCGCGGCGACGGCAGCGCGGGTTCACCGGCGGCCGGTTCGCCGCCGGCCGACTCCCTGATCCCCGGCTCCCCGGCCGCCGACTCCCCGCCTGCCGGCTCCTCGCCGCACTGCATGAGCCACGGCAGCCGCAGCGCCATCAGCGCGCCCAGCAGCAACAGAGCCGCGCTCACCAGCAACGTCACATGCAGCCCGTGCACGAAGGAGCCCCGCGCGGCGTGGCGCAGCGCGGCCCCGGCCGTGCCGCCGAGCCGTCCGGCCACCTCGTAGGCCTCGCCGAGCGAGTGGCCCGCCGCGTCCGACGCGGGCCGCGGCACGCCCGGCACCGACCGCAGCCCCGGCGCGTAGGCCGCGTTCATCACGCTGCCCAGCAGGGCGATGCCGATACCGGCCCCGAGCTGGTACGACGTCTCGCCGATCGCCGCCGCGCCGCCGGCCTGGTCGGCCGGGGCCTCGCTGAGCATCGACTCGTACGCCCCGAAGAGCGTGGTCTCCAGGCCGAAGCCCAGCAGCACGAAGCCGGCCAGCAGCAGCGTCGGGTTGTCGGTGCCGCCCATCCCCGTCAGCGTCAGCACCGCCGCCGCCGTCAGACAGAAGCCGAAGCACACCATGCGGCGCGGTCCGAAACGGCGCAGCATGCGCGCGCCCGCGAGCCCGGCCGCCATCGCGGCGAGGGTGAGGGGCAGCAGCCTCAGGCCGGTTTGCAGCGGGGACAACCCGAGCACCAGTTGCAGGTACTGGGCGGCGATCAGCTCCAGGCCGACCAGCGCGAGCATGGCCAGCACGATGCAGCCCACCGAGGTGCTGAACGCGGGCCGGCGGAACATCCGCAGGTCCACCAGCGGATGCGGGAGCCGTCGCTGGCGCCGTACGAAGAAGAGGAGGAGAGCGGCACCGGTCAGCAGGGGCAGCACGGTGAAAGGACTCGCGACCGCCTCCCCGCCACCGAGCCGTTTCACACCGAAGACCACGCCGAAGAGCCCGGCCGCCGCCATCAGCGCGCCGGTCACGTCCCAGGGACCGTCGCCCTCGCCCCGGGACTCGGGCAGCAGCACCCGGCCCACCGGGAGGCTCACCAGCATCAGCGGGATGTTGACCAGGAAGACGGCGCCCCACCAGAAGTGCTCCAGCAGGAAGCCGCCGAGCAGCGGTCCGACCGCCGCGCCGACCGCCGCGACCGCGCTCCAGACGCCGATGGCGAGGGCCCGCTCGCGCCGGTCGGGGAAGACCTGGCGCAGGATCGACAGGGTGGCCGGCATGATCATGGCGCCGCCGACGCCGAGCAGCGCGCGGGCCGCGATGAGCATCGCGGCGGTCGGCGCGAACGCGGCCACGGCGGAGGCGACCCCGAAGAGGGCGTAGCCGAGCAGCAGGACGCGTCTGCGGCCGACCCGGTCGCCGAGCGTGCCGAAGAGGATCAGCAGCGAGGCGCAGACCAGCGGGTAGACGTCGACGATCCAGAGCAGTTCGATGGCGCCGGGCTTGAGGTCCTCGGTGACGGCGGGGACCGCCACGTGCAGCACGGTCGCGTCGAGCGCGACGAGCAGCAGGCTGACACAGAGCACGACGAGGACGACCCAGCGGTTGGCACCTGCCCCGGGCACCCGACGGCGCGGCCGTACGGCAGCCGTGGTCGTCCCGGACATGTACGTACCTCCCAGATGATCCCTCGTGCGGGGCGGACCGACGGGGTGGGGACTCCCCGTCGTACGGCCGGAGAGGAGCGGTGTCTCCGGCCCGCGCGAACCCATGCGAGTGACTCGTCAGCGTACGCGAGTCCGCCGCGCGGTCACGTGGCGGACCTCTCACCCACCGGAGGGAACCCGTGTGGCGTACGCCACGTCAGTCCCTCTTGACCATGACCCGGCGACCGGTCCGGTGGGGCGCGCGGTCGATAATCGAGCCCGTGACCGATCTTGAAACGCGCGTGGCCCCGCCCCACGCCTCTCTTCCGCGCCGGGCGGCCCCGGCCCTCCTGGGCTATGCGGCGGTCCGCGCCCTGGGGCTGGTGGTGCTGGCGGTGTGGAGCGCCGCGCGCGGCAAGAGCGCGTTCACCTTGCTGACCGCGCGCTGGGACTCGCTGTGGTACACGCGGGTCGCCGAGCTGGGGTACGGCTACGAGGTGCGGCTGCCGAACGGGGACGTCCATTCCAACCTCGCGTTCTTCCCGTTGCTGCCGTGGCTGGAGCGGCTGCTGCACGCGGTCACCCCGCTGTCGTACGCGGGCGCCGGGTTCGCGGTGAGCCTGGTGGCCTCGCTCGCCGCCGCGGCCGGGATCTTCGCGGTCGCGGACCGGGTGTACGGGCCCCGGGTCGGGGTGTGCGCGGTGCTGCTGTGGGCGGTGCTGCCGGTCGGGATCGTGCAGTCGATGGCGTACAGCGAGTCGCTGTTCACGGCGCTGGCGGCCTGGTCGCTGTACGCGGTGCTGACCGGGCGGTGGGTGAGCGCGGGCGCGCTGGCGGCGCTGGCCGGGCTGACCCGGCCGGTGGGGGTGGCGGTGGTCGCGGCGGTGTGGGTCGCGGGCGTGGTCTCGTTCGTGCGAGAGCGTGGCGTGAAGCACGCGCCGGGCTCGCACCACGACGAACGCGCTCCCGCGCCTGCCCTCGGCGCGTCCGTCACCCCGTGCGCCCCTGTCTGGCGGCGCGCGCTCGGCATGCTGCTCGCTCCGCTCGGGGCCGCCGGGTATGTCCTGTGGGTCGGCCATCGCACCGGCGGGGGCCCGCTCGGGTATCTGGACGTGCAGGCCGGATGGCGCAACGGGTTCGACGGCGGCCACGCCTTCGCCCGCTTCGTGGCCGACAAGTTCACGTCATTTCCGTCCGCTCTCGCCGGCCTCGGCCTGATCGCCGGGGTGGGCCTGCTGATCTGGCTGTACGTCACCGGCGTCCGCGCGCGCCAGCCGGTCGAACTGCTGGTGTACACGGGCATCGTGCTCGCCCTCGCCCTGTGCGCGTCGAGCTACTTCGGCTCCAAGCCGCGGCTGCTGATGCCCGCCTTCCCGCTGCTGCTGCCGCTCGCCCGCGCCCTGGCCCGGCCGCGCACGTCCCGATCGGCCCTGCTCACGGCGGGGTTGGCGGTCGCGGCGGCGGTCTACGGGGCGTTCTGGCTGAACGGTTCCGGCCCGCCATGATCGACCGGTCCGTCCGATGACGCCCCGGAGAATTCCGCACCAGGACCGGGTTAACACATTCATAAGCGCCATATAAACAACACCCGGCATGATCAAAGGAATTGGCCCGATCGGACTCACAGGATTGCGGAATCCCGGGAATTCGGGCCGCCCTTGAGAGGTTTCCCACATCACATCGTCATCACAAAGACGCTGTTTCGACCGGGAACACCGCTCACTCGCTGTAACGTCGATTGGGTGCGTACCGAACGAAACCTCACCCGGCGTCTGGACCGGGTGTTCGCCAGACTGGACCGTGAGCCGGAACGACCGGCCCACATCGATGTGCCGAGGATGAGCCGGCACCGGGTCGTCCTGTTCACCGCGACCCTGGCTTTCTACCTCGCGATCGTGTGGGCCGTCGTGATCAGCTCCTGGCTGGTCCGGCTGGACTGGCAGGTCATGTTCTTCCGGCCGTACCAGCAGTGGCCGGAGATCCACGCGTTCCTCGACTACTACGTGGTGCTGGGCCAGCGCGGCCCCACCGCCGTGATGGTCGCGGCCTGGCTCGGCTGGCGCTCCTGGCGGCAGCACACCCTGCGCCCGCTGCTCACCCTGGCCACCTCGCTGCTGCTGCTGAACATCACGGTCGGCGCCGCCAAGCTCGGCATGGGGCGGCTCGGTCCGCACTACGCGACCGTCATCGGCTCGAACGAGATGGGCCTGGGCGGCGATATATTCCCCAGCGGCCACACCGCCAACGCGGTGGTGACCTGGGGAATTCTGGCGTATCTGGCCTCCACCCCGAGAGCGCGCCGCTGGCTGTCGGCCCTCTCCGCGGTCACCTCGCTCGGCGTCGGCCTCACCACCGTCTACCTCGGTACGCACTGGCTGAGCGACGTGCTGCTGGGCTGGGCCGCCGGTCTGCTGATCCTGCTCGCCCTGCCCTGGTTCGAGCCGCTGATCGCCAAGGCCGAGCTGTGGCTCTTCGACCTGCGCGACCGCTGGCGCGCCCGCCGCGGCCTGCCCGCGCCCGAACCGGCCGTGCCGGTCGCGCCGGTGCTGCTCAAGCCGCGTGGCCTGGCGGCCGAGCAGCCGACGCCGGTCCGCGAGCCGGTGGCCTCCACCCGGACCTCCCGGGGCCTGGCGCACCTGGCGCCCGGACCGCACACGGCCCGTTCGGAACGCACCCCGGTCACCCCGGCGGGCAGCCGCCGCCCGCCGCACGCCGACCGCCTCCCGCGCGGCACGTCCCAGCCGGCCCGCCCGCTGACCGGCGGCTGACGGCTCGCACGGCCACGGGGTTCGGTACGCACCACCACCCCGCACCACGAAGGCCCCGCTCCCGGAAACAGGAGCGGGGCCTTGTGCGTGTCCACCCGGGGCGAGCCGGCGGTCAGCCCTTCCAGGCGCGGGCCACCCGGCCGTCCCGTACCTCGAAGTTGAGCCGTCCGGCCCGGTACTCCATGGTGATGATCGCGCCCGGCGGCAGCGACCGTACCGTCGACCAGCCGCGCTGCCGCGCGAGCCGCTCGGCGTGCGCCGCGTCGAGGCCGACGTACCCGTCCGGGCTGTCCTGGGGCTCCGCTGACGGAGTGGGAATCGGTGCCATGCGGCCACGCTAGGCCGCGACCGGCGGTGACGGAAGCCGGGCACAACCGGGTAAGGGCCGTATCCGGCTCCCGTCACACTTCTGTCACAGCCACTCCGATCCCGTTTCGGCCGCGGTCACCTCATCCGCTGCCGCGGCGGGCGTCACACGAACGAGGGTTTCCGTTCGGCTTACCGGGGTAATCGAACAGAATTCACGCGTGTCGGAGGGCCACTCCGAATTACCCGGCGGAAAGTGCCGCAGTGGGGATCGGGGCGGGCCCGGGGCGCGATTCCCCGCGCAATCCGCAGTGGCGGCACGGCAGCTGACGTCACATAGGAATTTCACGGATTCAGCACACAACCGCCGGAGGCCCTCTGTCGGAGCGCATGCCCGGCGAGCATCACGACGGCAGCTCGCGGGTACGCGTGCCGCGGGCTGCGGCGGGTCCGGGCGCGGCGATGCGAAGGGGCAAGCGAGCGATGGGGACCGAGACCGTAGGGGCGACGGCACGACCGGTGCGGCGCGCCAGGGCCGGCCGGCTGGTGGTGGACTGGCTCACCACCACCGACCACAAGAAGATCGGCCACCTCTACCTGATCACGGGCTTCGGGTTCTTCCTGGTGGGCGGGGTCATGGCACTGCTGATGCGCGCGGAACTCGCCCGGCCGGGGCTTCAGCTCATGGACAACAACCAGTACAACCAGTTGTTCACGCTGCACGGCACGATCATGCTGCTGCTGTTCGCCACCCCGAGCTTCGCGGGCTTCGCCAACGAGCTGATGCCGTTGCAGATCGGTTCCCCGGATGTGGCCTTCCCCCGGCTGAACATGCTGTCGTACTGGCTCTTCGCGTTCGGCGGGCTGATCGTGCTGGGCTCGCTGCTGGTGCCCACCGGGCCGGCCGCCTTCGGCTGGTTCGCCTACGCGCCGCTCAACGACGCCCGGCACTCCCCCGGTGTCGGCCCCGACCTGTGGATCATGGGCCTGGCGCTGGCCGGCTTCGGGACGATCCTCGGCGCGGTCAACTTCATCGCCACCATCATCGGGATGCGCGCGCCGGGCATGACGATGTTCCGGCTGCCGATCTTCACCTGGAACACGCTGTTCACGTCGATCATGATCCTGATGGCGTTCCCGGTGCTGGCGGCGGCGCTGCTGGTGCTGGAGTCGGACCGGCGCTTCGGCTCGCAGGTGTTCCAGGCGGCGAACGGCGGGGCGCTGCTGTGGCAGCACCTGTTCTGGTTCTTCGGGCATCCCGAGGTGTACATCATCGCGCTGCCGTTCTTCGGGATCATCACCGAGATCATCCCGGTGTTCAGCCGCAAGCCGATCTTCGGCTATCTGACGCTGATCGGCGCGACGATGGCGATCACCGGGCTGTCGATGGTGGTGTGGGCGCACCACATGTTCGCCACGGGCGCGGTGCTGCTGCCGTTCTTCTCCTTCATGTCGTTCCTGATCGCGGTGCCGACGGGCGTGAAGTTCTTCAACTGGACCGGCACGATGATCAAGGGCTCGCTGTCCTTCGAGACGCCGATGCTGTGGGCGATGGGCTTCCTGGCGACGTTCCTGCTCGGCGGGCTGACCGGGGTGATCCTGGCGTCCCCGCCGATGGACTTCCACGTCACGGACTCGTACTTCGTCGTCGCCCACTTCCACTACGTGGTCTTCGGCACGGTCGTCTTCGCGGTCTTCGGCGGCTTCTACTTCTGGTGGCCGAAGTTCACCGGCAAGATGCTGGACGAGCGGCTCGGGAAGATCCAGTTCTGGACCTTGTTCGTGGGCTTCCACGCCACGTTCCTGGTGCAGCACTGGCTGGGCGCCGAGGGCATGCCCCGCCGGTACGCCGACTATCTGGCGGCCGACGGCTTCACCACGCTCAACACGGTCTCGACGATCGGCTCCTTCCTGCTGGGCCTGTCGACGCTGCCGTTCCTCTACAACGTCTGGAGGACCGCCGTGTACGGGGAGAAGGTGGAGACGGACGACCCCTGGGGCTACGGCCGCTCCCTGGAGTGGGCGACGTCCTGCCCGCCGCCCCGGCACAACTTCGTCACCCTGCCCCGGGTCCGCTCGGAGTCCCCGGCGTTCGACCTGCACCACCCGCAGTACGCGGCCCAGGCCCCGCAGCCCGAACCGAAGCGCCATCAGGCCGGCCCCGAAGCGTCCTGACGCCACCGGCCGGCTCGGCGGGCTCAGGGGACGCGGACAGCCGCTGTCCTCGTCGGGGCAGCGGCTGCCTGCTGTGGCGTGCCGGGGTCAGAGCGCGAGGCGCTGGCCGGGGACGATCAGGTTCGGGTCGTCGCCGATGACGGCCTTGTTGGCGGCGTAGATCCGCTGCCAGGTGGTGCCGTGCCGGGCCGCGATGGTGCTCAGGGTGTCGCCCTCGCGGACGGTGTAGTCGCCGTGCGAGGCGCCGCGGTGGGTGGTGGCCGCGGGGCGTTCCGGCGCCTTCGCCGGGGTGGACCGCCTGGGCGCGGACTGCGTCGTCGCGCCGCTGTCGCGGGTCGCCCTACCGGAGGAGCCGGTGTGGGCCGCCGCCGGAGCCGCGCCGGAGGCCCCGGCCCGGGCCGAGCAGACCGGCCAGGCGCCCCAGCCCTGGGCCTGCTGGACCTTGGTGGCGACGGCGATCTGAGCGCTCCTGGAGGCCTGGTCGGCCGTCGGGGCGTAGGCGGAGCCGCCGTACGCGCGCCAGGTCGAGGCGGAGAACTGGAGTCCGCCGTAGTAGCCGTTGCCGGTGTTGATGTGCCAGTTGCCGCCGCTCTCGCACTGGGCGATGCGGTCCCACACCCCGTTGTCCGCCGCAGCGGCGTTGCCGGTCGCGGCCAGCAGTCCCAGCGGGGCCAGCAGGGCGGCTCCGGCGAGCGCGGCCGTCGTACGGCCCTTGCGGGCGCCGTCAGGACGGGCGCCGTCGGGACGGGCGGTGTCGCGGGTGGTATCGGCACAATCGGACATGTAGTTCCCTCTCCACGAACCCGGGCTCCCCCAAGGCGGAGCGCGCCTCACCGCGTGGACCGCGGTTCCTCGCGCCCGCCCCGCCCGCCGCGGCCGGTGTCGGCGGTTCAGCTCTGCCTGGTGCCGGCCGGCGGACGTACCCGAGCGGTGCTCGTTGCACACGGCGGAGGAATGTAAGGAGGGCGAGCGGCGGGAATCAACCAAGTCACCGTCGCTCCAGGCCAGTTGCCTGTTACTGCCGGTATCGGCGATTTTCGGCCACCCACTACATGCGCTGATTTCCTGATTTGTCGACCGCCAGCCGACGCGACCTGTGACCCACCTCACCCGTACAAGTTCCTTGACGCCAGGACGAGTTGACGGTGAGTGTTCGATTCCGCACCCCAGGTGACCCTGCGCGGTGGAAGGTGCGAACCGGTCGGCCCCGGGGCGTGACCCCCACCACAGGACGCCCGTTGTCTTCTTCATGAGCCCGGAACCCCGGGGCTCATCGGCCGGGAGCCACCCGGCCGACCCAGCACCGCATCCCGAGGGAGCCACCCGTGCCGCGCATGCTCGACGTCAGCGACGCCGTACGCGCCGAGATCGGCGACGAAGAAGCCGACCGGCTGCTCGCCGGAGAGAACGCCCCGGGCAGTTACGACTGCACGTCCTGTCGCACCCCGGGCGACTCCGAGCAGGAGCGCACCAGCACCGTTCTGTTCGTCGGCGACGAGACCGCCGTCCTCGCCTTCGCCCACGCCAGCTGTCTGCCCTCGCAGGTCGTCCAGGTGACGGAGGAGCAGTTGCAGGGCGCCGTCCGGTCCATCGGCGCGGGCGGCGGTGACCTGGCCGAGGGTGCGCCGCACAACTCCGTGCCCGAGCAGGCGGTGCTCGGCGTGACCAGCGGACTCGTCCTGGTCGACGGGGAGTTGCACCCCGCGCTCGTCGTCGAGCCGACCTCGCCGATCGTCCGTCCGGGCACCACCGGGGCGGGCGACGACTTCCTGCCGCTGCTCATCGAGCAGGGCTTCATGCCGGTGACCGACCTGGCGTCCGTCCCTCCGGTGCTGCACGGCTGGTCCGTCCTGCTGGCCGTGGGCCAGCTGCACGCGGTGCTGCAACCGTCGGCGGCCGGCGGGCAGCCGGTGGCCTGGTGGCAGGCGCATCAGCCGCTCCAGGTGACCGACAGCTGGCGGGCCGCCGCGAACAAGCACCAGCAGGTGCTGATGTTCGCCGCGCCGGTCGGGTCCATCGGGCGTCAGCCCCGGGAGGACCTGCTGCGGGGCGCGCTGGACCAGGCCGCCGCTCGCGGCAAGCTGGTCGCCGCGGCGCTTCCGCTCGCGGGCACCTGAGCCCCGGTGAGCCGTCCGGCCGCATCTCTTTGAGGTTCCGGTCGTTTGGACATACGTGCACGCATACGACACTCCTCCCCGCCGGTCCTTCTCCTCCGTGCCGTCCGCCCGGGCGGCGCACGAGCCGTCCGGCGGGCCCTCGGCCACGCCGATCTACGACTCGCTCTACGCGGAGTGGGTCAGGACCTTCCGCACACTGCCGGGGGACCGCAGCGGTGAGGAGGAGCTGAGGTTCAGCGCCTTCGGGGACTTCCCGGACGGTACGGGCGCGTACGGCGGGCACCGGGCGGGGTCGTTCAGCAGCTCCTACAGCGCCTACAGCGCGGGGGCCTACAGCGCCCGGCAGCAGTCGCAGTGGCAGCGGGTCGGCACGCTGGGCAGGCATCAGGAGACGGGGATGCAGCACGTGCCGGCCGCGGCCGCCCTGCCGCCGGGGCCGCGCCGGGGTGCGTGACGGGCACACGGACGAGGAGGGCGGCCCCGGAACCCCAGGGCCGCCCTCCTCGTCGTACCGCCGTTACTTCTTCTGCTTCTTCTTCTACTTCTTCTTCGCGCCGCGCTTCTCGCGCACCCGCACCGAGATGTGGATCGGGGTGCCCTCGAAGCCGAACTCCTCGCGCAGGCGGCGCTCGATGAAGCGCCGGTAGCCCGCCTCGATGAAGCCGGAGGCGAAGAGCACGAACCGCGGGGGCTTGGTGCCGGCCTGGGTGCCGAACAGGATGCGCGGCTGCTTGCCGCCCCGGACCGGGTGCGGGTGGGCCGAGACCAGCTCGCCGAGGAAGGCGTTCAGCCGGCCCGTGGGGACGCGCGTCTCCCAGCCCGCCAGCGCCGTCTCGATCGCCGGGACCAGCTTCTCCATGTGCCGGCCGGTGCGCGCCGAGACGTTGACCCGGGGCGCCCAGGCGACCTGGCCCAGCTCGGTCTCGATCTCGCGCTCCAGGTAGTAGCGGCGCTCCTCGTCCAGCGTGTCCCACTTGTTGAACGCGATGACCATCGCGCGGCCCGCCTCGACCGCCATGCTGATGATCCGCTGGTCCTGCACGGAGATGGACTCCGAGGCGTCGATCAGGACGACGGCGACCTCGGCCTTCTCCACGGCGGCGGCCGTGCGCAGCGAGGCGTAGTAGTCGGCGCCCTGCTGGAGGTGGACACGCTTGCGGATGCCGGCGGTGTCCACGAACTTCCAGGTCTTGCCGCCGAGTTCGATGATCTCGTCGACCGGGTCACGGGTGGTGCCCGCCAGCTCGTTGACGACGACGCGCTCCTCGCCGGCCACCTTGTTCAGCAGCGAGGACTTGCCGACGTTCGGGCGGCCGATCAGGGCCACCCGGCGGGGGCCGCCGATCGCGGTGCCGAAGGACTGCTCGGGGGCGTTCGGCAGGACCTCCAGGACGGCGTCGAGCATGTCGCCGGTGCCGCGGCCGTGCAGGGCCGAGACCGGGTGCGGCTCGCCGAGGCCCAGGTTCCACAGGTACGCCGCGTCGGCCTCGCCGCTCGGGCCGTCGACCTTGTTGGCGCACAGCACGACCGGCTTGCCGGCCTTGCGCAGCAGCCGGACGACCGCCTCGTCGGTGTCGGTCGCGCCGACCTTGGCGTCGACCACGAAGACGACCGCGTCGGCCGCCTCGATCGCGTACTCGGCCTGCGCGGCCACGGAGGCGTCGATGCCGAGGACGTCCTGCTCCCAGCCGCCGGTGTCGACGACCTTGAAGCGGCGGCCGGCCCACTCGGCCTCGTAGGTGACCCGGTCGCGGGTGACGCCCGGCCGGTCCTCCACGACCGCCTCACGGCGGCCGATCATCCGGTTCACCAGTGTCGACTTGCCGACATTGGGGCGGCCGACGACCGCGAGCACCGGCAGCGGACCGTGGCCCGCCGCCTCGATGGCGCCCTCGACGTCCTCGATGTCGAAGCCCTCTTCCGCGGCGAGCTCCATGAACTCCGCGTACTCGGCGTCGCCGAGAGCCCCGTGCTCGTACTCGTGCGCGTTGTCGTACACGTCCGAGCCGTCGGGCTGGATGTCGTCGTTCATGAAGTCCGTACCTCGTTCGTTCGTGGTGATCGGTGGACCGCCGCACAAAACGGCTGATCCACTACTCAAGTGTCGCCTAGCGCCCGGTCAGGCGCCTGGCGTTTTCCAGATGGCGGGTGAGCTGCTTCTGGATGCGCTCGGTCGCCTCGTCCAGCGCCTTGCGCGTACGCCGCCCGCTGCCGTCGCCCGCCTCGAACGGGTCGCCGAAGACGACGTCGACGCGGGAGCGCAGCGGAGGCAGCGCCTTTATCAACCGGCCGGGCCGCTCCGCGCTTCCCAGGACGGCCACGGGGACGATCGGCGCCCCGCTGCGGACCGCGAAGTAGGCCAGCCCGGCGCGCAGCGAGGCGAAGTCGCCCTCGCCCCGGGTGCCCTCCGGGAAGATGCCCAGCACTCCCCCGGCCGCCAGCACGCCGAGGGCCTGGCCGATCGCGGTGCGGTCGGCGGCGGCGCGGTCCACCTTCAGCTGGCCGATGCCGGTCAGGAAGGGGTCCAGCGGACCGATGAAGGCTTCCTTCTTGATCAGGAAGTGCGTCGGCCGGGGTGCCACGCCCATGACCATCGGGCCGTCGATGTTGTGGGAGTGGTTCACCGCGAGGATCACCGGGCCGGTGGCCGGCACCTTCCAGGCGCCGAGCACGCGCGGCCGCCACAGCCCGTACATCAGGCCTACGCCGATGCGCCGCCCGACCTCGGCGCCCCGCTCCGACCCGACCGGCAGACGGCTCACTTCCCGGCCCGCTTCTCCTCGACCAGGGTGACGACGCACTCGATGACCTGGGCGAGGGTCAGCTCGGTGGTGTCCACCTCGACCGCGTCGTCGGCCTTGGCGAGCGGCGAGGTCTTGCGGCTGGAGTCGGCCGCGTCCCGCTTGATCAGGGCCTCGCGGGTGGCGTGGACGTCGGCGCCCTTCAGCTCGCCGCTGCGGCGGGCCGCGCGGGCCTCAGGGGAGGCGGTGAGGAAGATCTTCAGGTCGGCGTCCGGCAGGACGGTCGTACCGATGTCCCGGCCCTCGACCACGATGCCGTTCTCCGCCGCGGCGGCCAGGGAGCGCTGCAACTCGGTGATCCGGGCGCGCACCTCGGGCACCGCGCTGACGGCGCTGACCTTGGAGGTGACCTCCTGGGTGCGGATCGGGCCGGCCACGTCGACGCCGTCGACCGTGATGGTCGGGGCGGCCGGGTCGGTGCCGGAGACGATCTCCGGCTTGCCGGCGACGGCGGCGACGGCGCTCGGGTCCTCCAGGTCGATGCCGTTGGTCACCATCCACCAGGTGATCGCCCGGTACTGGGCACCGGTGTCCAGGTAGCTGAGGCCGAGCTGCGCGGCCACGGCCTTCGACGTGCTCGACTTGCCCGTGCCGGAGGGACCGTCGATCGCGACGATCACGGGCTTGGCGGTCGGGGCGGCGCCGTTTTCCACGGGAGGGCACCTTCCTGGTGAAGGGTGGTGAGCGGGGTCCGGGGCGCGAGGGCGCCCCGCACAAGGTTACTGGCTCGCGGGAGGCGCCCTCACCGGGTGTTACCGGCGCAGCGCCCAGCCCCGCTCGCGCAGAGCCTCTTCCAGCACGGGCACCGCCTTCGGTTCCACGCTCAGCTGGACCAGACCGGCCTGCTGTCCGGTCGCGTGCTCGATCCGGACGTCCTCGATGTTGACCCCGGCCCGGCCCGCGTCGGCGAAGATGCGGGCCAGCTGGCCGGGCTGGTCGTCGATGAGGACGACGACGGTCTCGTACACGCGCGGGGCGCTGCCGTGCTTGCCGGGTACCCGCACCTGGCCCGCGTTCCCGCGGCGCAGCACGTCCTCGATGCCGGCGGCGCCCTTGCCCCGCTTGGCCTCGTCGGAGGATTGCAGCGCGCGCAGCGCCCGGACGGTCTCGTCCAGGTCGGCGGCGACGTCGGAGAGCAGGTCGGCGACCGGTTCCGGGTTCGCGGACAGGATGTCGATCCACATGCGCGGGTCGGAGGCGGCGATCCGGGTCACGTCCCGGATGCCCTGCCCGCACAGCCGTACGGCGGCCTCCTCGGCGTGCTCCAGGCGCGCGGCGACCATGCTGGAGACCAGGTGGGGCATGTGGGAGACGAGGGCGACGGCGCGGTCGTGGGCGTCGGCGTCCATGACGACCGGGACGGCCCGGCAGTGCGAGACCAGCTCCAGGGCGAGGTTGAGCACCTCGGTGTCGGTGTCCCGGGTCGGGGTGAGCACCCAGGGGCGGCCCTCGAAGAGGTCGCCGGTGGCCGCCAGCGGGCCGGACTTCTCCCGGCCGGACATGGGGTGCGTGCCGATGTACGCGGTGAGGTCCAGGCCGAGCGCCTCCAGCTCGCGGCGGGGGCCGCCCTTGACGCTGGCGACGTCCAGGTAGCCACGGGCCACGCCCCGGCGCATCGCGTCGGCGAGGGTCCGGGCCACGTGGGCGGGCGGGGCGGCCACGATCGCCAGGTCGACCGGGCCCTGGGGGGCCTGGTCGGTGCCGGCGCCCAGCGCGGCGGCCGTGCGGGCCTGCTCGGGGTCGTGGTCGGCGAGGTGGACGGTGACGCCGCGCTGGGTGAGGGCCAGGGCGGCGGAGGTGCCGATGAGGCCGGTTCCGATGACGAGTGCGGTTCTCACTGGGCGATGTCCTTGCGCAGGGCCGCGGCGGCGCCGAGGTAGACGTGGGCGATGTCGGCGCGGGGCTGGTCCGACTCGATGTGCGCGAGGACGCGCACGACACGGGGCATGGCGCCCTCGATGTCCAGTTCCTGGGCGCAGATGAGGGGGACGTCCGCGATGCCGAGCTTGCGGGCGGCGGCGGCCGGGAAGTCGCTGTGCAGGTCGGGGGTGGCCGTGAACCAGATGCTGATCAGGTCGTCGGCGGTCAGCCCGTTCCGCTCCAGGACGGCGGTGAGCAGGGCCCCGACCCGCTCCTCCATGTGACCGGCCTCGTCCCGCTCCAGTTGGACGGCCCCCCGGACCGCTCGTACCGCCACGGCGCTGCTCCTCGCTGACATGCGTGTTCCGTTCTTGGTCCGTCCAGCGTAGTCAGCCCGCGCGGGACGGGCGCGGGCCGCCCGCTCGCTGAGACGATGCGAAAGTTCCGGTATCCACCGATATGCACATCTGTACGGAGGTCTGACATGCCCCAGCCAGCGACACGGCGGACAGTTCTCGCCACGGGGGCCGGTGCGCTCGCCCTGGGATGCGTGGGGTGCGGCGGCGAGAGCGGAGACGGCGCCACGGCGTCGTCGGCGTCGGCATCGGCGTCCCCGGCCGGGAAGGAGGCGGCGGCCACGGACGGGAAGGCGCTGGCGAGGACGAGCGACATCCCGGAGGGCGGCGGCAAGGTGTTCAAGAAGGAGAAGGTGGTGGTCACCCAGCCGAAGAAGGGTGACTTCAAGGCCTTCTCGGCGATCTGCACGCACCAGGGCTGCGTGGTGGACGAGGTGGCGGACGGCACCATCGACTGTCCGTGCCACGGCAGCAGGTTCCGCGTCGCCGACGGCTCGGTGGCGCAGGGTCCCGCGACCAGGCCGCTGGCCCAGCGGTCGATCACGGTGGACGGAAATTCGATCCGCCTGGCCTGAGGGGGCCGCGTACGCTCCGGGGATGCAGCCGCAGGATCTCGTACGCGACCACACGGTCTACGCCTGTGTCATGGGCTCCCGCGCCTTCGGCCTGGCGACGGACGCCAGCGACACCGACCGGCGCGGGGTGTTCCTCGCCCCGACCCCGCTGTTCTGGCGGTTCGAGAAGCCGCCGACGCATGTCGAGGGGCCGGGCGAGGAGCGGTTCTCCTGGGAGCTGGAACGGTTCTGCGAGCTGGCGCTGCGCGGCAACCCGAACATCCTGGAGTGCCTGCACTCCCCGCTGGTGGAGCACGTGGACGACACCGGCCGCGAGCTGCTGTCCCTGCGCGGCGCCTTCCTGTCCCGGCAGGCCCACGACACCTTCACCCGCTACGCCCTCGGCCAGCGCAAGCGGCTCGAGGCCGACGTCCGCGCGACGGGAGCCCCGCGCTGGAAGCACGCGATGCATCTGCTGCGGCTGCTGATGAGCGCCCGGGACCTGCTGCGCAGCGGTGAGCTGCGGATCGACGTCGGTGAGCAGCGCGAGCCCCTGCTGGCGGTGAAGCGCGGCGAGGTGCCGTGGGCGGAGGTGGAGGCGTGGATGGTCCGGCTGGCGGCCGAGGCCGAGGAGGCCCTGCGGGGCGGCCCGCTGCCGCCGGAGCCGGACCACGCGCGCGTGGCCGCCTTCCTGCACCGGGTGCGCCGGGCCTCAGCCCTCCAGGCGGAGCCGGACCACCAGGTCGTGCAGGGCGTCGTGGGCACCGGCCGCGTCGGGCAGCGCTGAGCCGGCCTGCGCCTCGTCCAGCACGGTGTGCAGCCGCTCCACGTCGGCCTCCACGCGCGCGTGGTCGACGTCGGCCTTGCCGTGCTCCCGTTCCCGCTTGGCGGCGATCAGCTCGGGCAGATAGCCGGGCCCGCCGACCTCGTCCAGCAGCGTGGGCAGATGGGCCTGGACCTCGCCGCTGCGCATGAGGTGGACCCCGGTGAGCAGCACGCGGAACGTGTAGAGCAGCGGCTTGAGTTCGCCGGTCTTCTCGAACAGCCGCCACTGGGTCACCGCGAACCCCCGGTAGTGGTGGGCGTGGTGGCTGGTGAGGACACCGGGGGCCAGGGCGGCCAGCTCCCGGTGGGCGTCGGAGGTGTGCACGACCAGGGGCGAGAGCAGCTGCTCCAGCACATAGCCGTTGCGGCGGAGCATCAGCCGTACGAACTTGCGCAGGTCGTGGGTGACGAGGTCCAGCTCGACGCCGTAGCGGACCCAGGTCCGCGAGCGGGTCTCCTCCGGCTCGCGCAGGCCGACGAGGTCGGCGGCGGGGAGCAGATGGACGCCCCGCAGGTCCACGTCGGAGTCCTGCGAGGGGAAGCCGTACAGGTGGGCTCCCGAGACGGTGGCGAACAGCAGCGGGTCGGGTTGTTCCGCGACCACCGGGGCCAGGTCTATGTCGAGGTCGTCGATCATGGACCTAAGCGTCCCAGAGCGCTCCCAGGGCCAACAGGTCGCCTCGGTACTCGATCCGCTCCGCCCAGTCGGCGGGCCAGGCGTCCGCGCCCAGCCAGGCGCCCGCGAAGGCGCCGGTGAGGCAGGCGATGGAGTCGGAGTCGCCGGCGGTGCAGGCGGCCCGGCGCAGGGCGGTGACGGGCTCGTCGGGGAAGAGCAGAAAACACAGCAGCCCGGTCGCGAGGGCCTCCTCCGCGATCCAGCCCTCGCCGGTGGCCAGGCAGGGGTCGGTCTCCGGGGAGACGGTACGCGCGGCTTCCTGGAGCCGGCCGAGGATCTCCAGGCACTCGTCCCAGCCGCGCGCGATGAAGTGCTCGGGGCCGGGGTCCTGCGAGCGGGTCCACAGGTCGCCGAGCCAGGTGTGGTCATAGCGGGTGCGGTTGTCCAGGGCGTAGGAGCGCAGGTGCCCGACCAGTCCGGCCGGGTCGGTGCCCCGGGCGAGCAGGTGGACGGCCTGGGCGGTGAGGTCGGAGGCGGCCAGCGCGGTGGGGTGGCCGTGGGTGAGCGCGGCCTGCAACTGGGCGGCTCCGGCCCGCTGTTCGTCGCTGAGGCCGGGGGCTAGGCCGACCGGGGCGACCCGCATGTTGGCGCCGCAGCCCTTGGAGCCGATCCGGCTGGCGTCCTGCCAGGCCCGGCCCTCCGCCTTGAGCAGCTCGCAGGCCCGCAGACAGGTGGTGCCGGGGGCGCGGTTGTTCTCGGGCGACTGGTACCAGTCAACGAACTCCTCGCGCAGGGGCCGCTCCAGCCGCTTGGGGGCGAGGTGTCCGCGCTCCATGGCCGTGCGCAGGGCTCGCCCGAGGGCGAGGGTCATCTGGGTGTCGTCGGAGACGAAGGCCCGCTTCGGCAGCTCCATCTCCCGCCAGGGCCCGCACTTGGCGAGGATCGAGGGCACGTCGTTGAACTCGGTCGGGAAGCCGAGGGCGTCCCCGAGGGCGAGGCCGAGGAGTGCTCCGGTCGCCGGCTGCTTGGGCATATGCGTCATCCCCCTTTATCGTCACCATGACAATAAAGGGGGACGGTGATCACGGCAAGGCGCTTTAGAGGTCGACTTCCTTCATCAGCATGCCGACCTCGGTGTTCGACAGGCGGCGTAGCCAGCCCGACTTCTGGTCGCCCAGGGTGATCGGGCCGAAGGCCGTGCGCACCAGCTTGTCGACCGGGAAGCCCGCCTCGGCCAGCATGCGGCGCACGATGTGCTTGCGGCCCTCGTGCAGGGTCACCTCGACCAGGTAGTTCTTGCCGGTCTGCTCGACCACCCGGAAGTGGTCCGCGCGCGCGTAGCCGTCCTCCAGCTGGATGCCGTCCTTCAGACGCTTGCCGAGGTCGCGCGGGATCGGGCCCACGATGTGCGCGAGGTAGGTCTTCTTCACGCCGTACTTGGGGTGCGTGAGGCGGTGTGCCAGCTCGCCGTGGTTGGTGAGCAGGATGACGCCCTCGGTCTCGGTGTCCAGCCGGCCGACGTGGAAGAGCCGCGTCTCGCGGTTGGTGACGTAGTCACCGAGGCACTGCCGGCCCTCCGGGTCCTCCATGGTGGAGACGACGCCGGCGGGCTTGTTCAGCGAGAAGAACTGGTACGACTGGGTCGCGACCGTCAGGCCGTCGACCTTCACCTCGTCCTTCTCCGGGTCCACGCGGCGGCCCTGCTCGAGCACGATCTCGCCGTTGACCTCCACGCGGGCCTGCTCGATCAGTTCCTCGCAGGCGCGCCGGGAGCCGTAACCGGCACGCGCGAGGACCTTCTGCAACCGCTCGCCCTCCTGCTCGGCGCCCGGGAAGGTCTTGGGCAGCTTGACGTCCTTCTTGCCCGCGTACCGCTCCCGGTTGCGCTCCTCGACCCGCGTCTCGTACTCGCGGGAGCGCGCGGGGGCCGTACGGCTGCCCTGCTGGGGCTTCTTGGGGCCGCCCTTGGCGCCGCCCCGCGCGGCACCGCCGCGTCCGGCCTTGGGGCCGTCCTTGGTGGCCCCGGGGCCCACGTCGTAGCGGCGTTCCTCGGGGCGGGGCTTGCGGGGACGTCCCTGCCCCTGCTTCTGGTCCCTGTCGTTGCCGGCACCGCGGTAGTTACCGCGCCCGCCGCTCTTGCCGCTGCCGCTGCTTCGCATCAAGGTTTCCGTCTTAGTCGTCTGCGTCCTGACCACCGGGCGCGTCGGGCGCGTCCGGGTCGAACGACGGGACTCCCTCCTGGGTCTCGGCCTCGATCGCCTCCGCCTCCGGGAGGAAGGGCGCGAGCTCCGGAAGCTCGTCCAGGCCACGCAGGCCCATCCGCTCCAGGAAGTAGTTCGTCGTCCTGTACAGGATCGCACCTGTTTCGGGTTCCGTGCCCGCCTCCTCGACCAGACCGCGCTGGAGGAGGGTGCGCATCACGCCGTCGCAGTTCACCCCGCGCACGGCGGAGACCCGGCTGCGGCTGACCGGCTGGCGGTAGGCGACGACCGCCAGGGTCTCCAGCGCGGCCTGGGTGAGCCGGGCCGTCTGGCCGTCCAGGACCAGCCGCTCGACGGCGGGCGCGTAGGCGGCGCGGGTGTAGAAGCGCCAGCCGCCCGCGACGAACCGCAACTCGAAGCCACGGCCCTGCACGGTGTACTCGTCGGCCAGCTCGCGCAGGGCGTCCGCGATCTGCCGCCTGGGCCGCTCCAGGATCTTCGCCAGGTGCTCCTCGGTCGCGGGCTCGTCCACGACCATGAGCATCGCCTCCAGGGCGGGCTTGAGATCGAGGTCGGCGGTCTCGCTCATGCCTTCTTCTCCTCCTCGGGCGCCTCCGGCGGCCGGTCGAACTCGTCCGTGACCATCGGCCTCTCGTCCCCGTCCCCGCCCGTCCAGCGCACCAGCAGCTCGCCGAGGGCGGTCTCCTGGTCCAAGGCGACGGCCTTCTCGCGGTACAGCTCCAGCAGCGCGAGGAATCTGGCTACGACGGTGAGGGTGTCGTCGGTGTCCTCGATCAGCGCCCGGAAGCTGGCCTCGCCCAGCTCGCGCAGCCGGGCGACCACGATCCCGGCCTGCTCCTGCACGCTGACCAGCGGGGCGTGGATGTGGTCGACGTAGACCTGCGGCTTGGGCTTGGGCTGCATCGCCTTGACCGCGAGTCTCGCGAAGCCCTCGGGGCCGATGCTGATGACGACCTCGGGCAGCAGCTCGGCGTGCTGCGGTTCGAGGCCGACGGTACGGGGATGACGCCGGGCCTCGTCGTCGAGCCGCTGGTCGAAGATGTCGGCGATCTGCTTGTAGGCGCGGTACTGGAGCAGCCGGGCGAACAGCAGGTCGCGGGCCTCCAGCAGGGCCAGGTCGGCCTCGTCCTCCACCTCGGCGGCGGGCAGGAGCCGGGCGGCCTTGAGGTCGAGCAGCGTGGCCGCGACCACCAGGAACTCCGTGGTCTGGTCCAGGTCCCAGTCGGGTCCCATGGCCCGGATGTGCGCCATGAACTCGTCGGTGACCTTCGACAGGGCGACCTCGGTGACGTCCAGCTTGTGCTTGGAGATCAGCTGGAGGAGCAGGTCGAAGGGGCCCTCGAAGTTCGCGAGGCGGACCTTGAAGACGCCGTCGGAAGCGGGTTCCGGTTCCGGGCGGGCCGGTTCCGCGGGTTCGGGCTCCACGCGGGCCGGTTCTGCGGATTCCGGTTCAGCCGATGCGGATTCCGCCGGCCCCGGTCCTTCCGGTCCCGGCTCGGGCAGCGCCCGATCCGGAACCTCCACGGGTGCCGCGACCGGCTCGGCCGGCGAAGCTCCCGGACCCCGTCCCAGCGCACGCCGACGGCCGGCACCGGCGCCGGGGACGGGAACGTCGTTCGAGGTCATAGCCCCCGCAGGCTACCGCTACCGCCCGCGCAGCCGTCGTACGAGGATGCTCGCGTCCCCGCGGGACTCCAGGTCGGCCAGGACCACGGCCACCGCCTCGCGGACGATCCGCCCGCGGTCCACCGCGAGCCCGTGCTCGCCGCGGAGCACCAGCCGCGCGTGCTCCAGGTCCATCAGCTCCTCGGCGGAGACGTAGACGGTGATCTTCTCGTCGTGCCGCTCGCGCCCGCTGGGCCGCCGGGCCGCCGACCGTCCGCGCTTGCGCGGCTGCGCGGCGGCAGAACCTTCCTGCGCGGTCTGCCGGCGCGCCGGGCGGGTGCGGGACTCGCCGGCCTCGGCCGGCTCGGCCTCCGCCGCCACATGCTCCGCGCCCTCTCCGTCACCGCTCTGGACGGGCACCGACTGCGGTGCGTCCTCGGCGGCGGCCACCTCGTCGCTCTCCCCCGCGGGAGCCGGCACCCGGGCCTCGCCGTTGGCCGCGCGGCGGGGCGTGGACGGCTGGAGCGCCATCCCCCCGGTCGTGCGGAACAGTTCGTCGGCCCCGGGCAGACTCACTCGGCGTGACACCGGGCGAGCACCTCCCTGGCGAGCTGGCGGTAGGCGGCGGCACCGACGGAGTTGGAGGCGTACGTGGTGATCGGCTCACCGGCGACCGTGGTCTCCGGGAAGCGGACCGTGCGGCCGATGACCGTGTGGTAGACGTGGTCGTCGAAGGCCTCGACCACGCGGGCCAGCACCTCGCGGCTGTGGACCGTGCGCGAGTCGTACATCGTGGCGAGGATGCCGTCGAGTTCCAGCTCGGGGTTGAGCCGTTCCTGGACCTTCTCGATGGTCTCGGTCAGCAGGGCCACACCGCGCAGGGCGAAGAACTCGCACTCCAGCGGCACGATCACCTTGTGCGCGGCCGTCAGCGCGTTGACGGTGAGCAGGCCGAGCGAGGGCTGACAGTCGATCACGATGTAGTCGTAGTCGGGCAGCAGCGGCTTCAGGGCCCGCTGGAGCGTCGACTCGCGCGCGACCTCGGAGACCAGCTGGACCTCGGCGGCCGACAGGTCGATGTTGGACGGCAGCAGGTCCATGTTGGGGACCGCCGTCTTCAGCAGGACCTCGTCCGCGGACATGCCCCGCTCCATGAGCAGGTTGTAGACGGTGAGGTCCAGCTCCATCGGGTTGACGCCGAGACCGACCGACAGCGCGCCCTGCGGGTCGAAGTCCACGAGCAGCACGCGCCGGCCGTACTCCGCGAGCGCGGCACCCAGGTTGATGGTCGACGTCGTCTTGCCGACGCCGCCCTTCTGGTTGCACATCGCGATGATCGTCGCGGGGCCGTGGTCGGTCAGCGGGCCCGGGATCGGGAAGTACGGCAGCGGGCGTCCGGTCGGGCCGATGCGCTCACGGCGCTGGCGGGCCGCGTCGGGCGCGAGCGTGGCCGCGTACTCGGGATCGGGCTCGTACTCGGCGTCGGGGTCGTAGAAGTGCCCCTCGGGCAGTTCGTCGTAGTCGGCGAAGTGGTTGTGGGGCGCGCCACTTCCGTCGCCGGCCATGGCGTTCACGTGATGGCCATCCATGCTCTGGTGTGCTGTCCCGACCGCTTTCGGGCCGGAACTCTGGTGGGCTGCGAAGGTGCGCACAGCTACGGAGCCGACAGCCTCGAATCCCGCGGAGCCCTGGCCCCGTGCAGGCATTCCTGGTTGACCACCCCCGGGAGAAAATGTCGACTCATTCACAAGTCGTCTTACCTCCTTGGTGACCAGGAAACTTCTAGACAAGGTCAGCGTGGCACCATGCCGACGGTTGGCGACTCTATGGCGTGTCGGCGGTCCGCAGCAACACAATCCGCCGGACCCGGCAGGATGTGTCGGCAATGAAACATCTCGCTGTCAAGGGCGTACGGCCGTCGCACGGCAGGTTTCACCGGTGTGCGAATCGGTCGAAGGGTTACGTTCGAGGCGAGTTGACCGAGAGTCGCAAAGTGACCATACACACACCCGGCCGGACCTTGTCGGGCAAGGTCCGGCCGGGTGCGCGGGGTTGACGAGCCGTGTTGACGAATCGCCTTTTGGGTCAGCCGAGAAGGCTCTCCAGCTCGACGTGGTCCAGGCCGTGGGCCTCGGCGACCTCCTTGTAAACGACCTTGCCGTCATGGGTGTTGAGACCCTTGGCGAGCGCGGGGTCGCGGCGCAGCGCCTCCACCCAGCCGTTGTTGGCCAGCGAGACGATGTACGGCAGCGTCGCGTTGGTGAGGGCGTTGGTGGAGGTGTTCGGCACCGCGCCCGGCATGTTGGCGACGCAGTAGAAGACCGAGTTGTGGACGCGGAAGGTCGGCTCGGCGTGCGTGGTGGGACGGGAGTCCTCGAAGCAGCCGCCCTGGTCGATCGCGATGTCGACAAGGACACTTCCCGGCTTCATGCGGGACACCATCTCGTTGGTGACCAGCTTCGGGGCCTTGGCGCCCGGGATGAGGACCGCGCCGATGACGAGGTCGGCGTCGAGGACGGCCTTCTCCAGCTCGAAGGCGTTGGACATGATCGCCTTGACCTTGGTGCCGAAGATCCGGTCGGCCTCGCGCAGCTTGTTGATGTCGCGGTCGAGCAGGATCACCTCGAAGCCCATGCCGATGGCGATCTGGGTGGCGTTCCAGCCGGAGACGCCGCCGCCGATGACGACGGCCTTGGCCGGGGTCACGCCCGGGACGCCGCCCGGCAGCACGCCGCGGCCGCCGGCCGCGCGCATCAGCTGGTAGGCGCCGACCTGCGGGGCCAGCCGGCCCGCGACCTCGGACATCGGGGCGAGCAGCGGCAGGGCGCGGTTCGGCAGCTCGACGGTCTCGTAGGCGATGGCCGTGGTGCCGGACTCCAGGAGCGCGTCCGTGCACTCCTTGGAGGCGGCCAGGTGCAGGTAGGTGAAGAGGGTCTGGTCCTTGCGGAGACGGTGGTACTCCTCCGCGATGGGCTCCTTGACCTTCAGCAGCAGGTCGGCGCCGGCCCAGACCTCGTCCGCGGTGTCGAGGATGGCGGCACCGGCGGAGACGTACTCCTCGTCCGTGATCGAGGAGCCGAGACCGGCGCCCCGCTCGACGACGACCTGGTGGCCGTTGCGCACCAGCTCATGCACACCGGCGGGGGTGATGGCCACCCGGAACTCGTTGTTCTTGACCTCGCGGGGGATGCCGACCTTCACGTCGATCACGGTCCTTGGCTCAGAGGGTATGGGGGTGCATTAAAGACGTACCCAGACATGCGGGGGCATACCGGGAGACACCGCAGGAGAACGAGCGGCAGAGCCAGTTTAATGAAGGTGTTCCGACTGTCTAGCCTTTCATTGCATCAATCTTCGCTGGATGCACTACGGATTTCGCAGGCGTTAGCGTCGTGTTCCGGCCCTGCGTCCTCTTCCGGTGGCTCCTCACCCAGCATGCGCTCCGCCGCTGCGCGGTGCAGGCGGGCCGACGCGGGGTCGCCGAGCCGGTCCAGGGTGTCGGCGAGCCGCAGCTGGAGTGCGGCCTGCAACCGCGCGTCCTCGGCGCGCCGCGCCCACTCCACGGCCTCCTGGCAGGTGCGCAGCGACTCCTCGGGCCGCCCCGCGTACTCCTGCACCCGGGCGATCTCGCTCAACGCCCGCGCGCTGGCGGCGACATCGCCGCTCCTGCGGTAGCCGGCGAGGGCCGCCCGCCAGTTCCGCAGCGCCTCGCCGTAGCGGCCGGCGTAGGTGTGGGCGGTGCCGATACGGCCGTACAGCCGGGCCGCCTCCGGGTGCTCCCCCCGGGCCAGCCGCTCGGCCAGCGCCCGGCCGAACCAGTCGGCGGCCCGGTCATGATCCCCCAGCTCCTGGTAGGCACCGCCTACGGATTCCATCGCGCGGCCGGTCGCGTACGGGTCGTTCGCCTCGCGTCCGGCGTCCAGTGCGGCCCGGAAACGGACCAGTGCCTCCCGGGTCCGGCCGGTCTGCGCGTCCAGATCGCCCAGGTTCAGCAGGGCCGCGGCCTTCTCCCGGGGCAGCCCGCGCCGCTCGGCGACGTCCAGGACGAGGCCGTGCAGGCCGTACAGGTCGGGGGCGGCGGCCTGGGTGCCGACATGCGCCGCCAGGGCCCTGACCAGCTGGGACATCAGCCGGCGGGCCAGGGTGTCCAGCTCGCCGTCGGCCACCGCGAGGCGGGCGGAGGCCAGCAGGGCGGGCCGCCGGATGCGCAGCCAGTCGGCGGCGGCCCGCGGGTTCGGGAAGCGCAGCGCCGGGGGCAGGCCGCTCAGCTTCTCCCGGGCCTGCGGGCTGTCGGTCTCGGTGATCGCCCGGCAGGACTGGAGCAGCCGTACCGTCCGTTCCAGCATCCGGGCCCGGGCCAGTTGCAGCTCCGTGGGCCGCTCCTGGGTCTCGGCCAGGGCGCGCAGCAGCGGGTGCAGACAGCCGGGGACCTCGTACTGGGGCAGCGGGGTGCCCAGCGCGCGCAGCAGGCCGAGGGCGACGAGGTCGTCCAGGGTGGCGCGGGCCGCGTCGACCGAGCAGCCGGCCAGCGCCGAGGCGGTGTGCGGGTCGGCCAGGCCGGCCGGCGCGAGGCACAGCAGTCGCAGCATGCGGGCGGCCGGGCCGGGCAGCTGGTCGTGGACGACCCGGAAGACGCGGGACAGCGGGGTGCCGTCCGCGCCGGCGTCGGCGTGCAGCCGCTTGGCGAGGTCGGAGACGGCGGCCTGGGGGCGGGCGGCGAGCCAGCCGCCGGCCAGCACCAGCGCGGCCGGGTGGCCCTGGCAGGCCTCGACCAGGCTCTCCGCGGAGCGCGGGTCGACGGTGACGCGGACCGAGCCGGCGTAACCGGTGAGCAGCTCCAGCGCGGACTTGGTGTCCAGGCCGCCGAGCGTGCAGGGGCGGACGTCCGCGATGCCGGTGAGGGGGCCCCCGGAGACGGCCACCACCAGGCAGTCCGGGGCGTCCGGGAGCAGCGCGTCGACCTGGTCGGCGCCGGCCGCGTCGTCCAGCAGGAGCAGCATCCGCCGGCCGGCGAGGGCGGCGCGCAGGGCCGCGGCCAGGTCGTCCTCGGCGGCTCCGGCGGGGGCGGGCAGCTCCAGCGCGGCGAGCAGGTCGCGGGCGGCCTGTTCGACGGGCACCGGGGTGCCGCCGGGCTCGCTGAGCCGGGCCCGCAGCACTCCGTCGGGGTAACGGCCGGCGACCTGCCGGACGAGTTGCTCGGCGAGGCGGGTCCGGCCGGAGCCGGGGCGGCCGGCGATGAGCAGCACGCGCGCGCGGGGGGCCTTGCGGCCGGAGAGGGTGTCCAGTCCGGCGCGCTCGATGTCGGCGCGCAGCTCCTTCAACTCCCGTGCGCGGCCCAGGAAACGGTCCTCCCTGGCCGGGTGCGCGGACCGCTCCGCACCGTCTGGGTCCACCGCCTGATCCGTCACGGGCCACACTCCCGTCCCACCGCACGCGCAAGCCCGCCGGTGTCTTCCGGTGCGGGCGTTGAAGAGCCTAGTTCACGCTCTGCGACGTTCCCGGAGGAGCGCGGCGCGGGTATCGCCCGATCGGATCAGGCGATCGTCACACCGGTGGGCCGGACGGGTGCGGTCAGGTCCCGGACGGGTCGGGTCAGTTCTCGAAGGGGCGCGCGGGCCACGGCGCGTCGGCGGGACGCAGCGCGTCCAGACCGTCCCCGCCACGGGCGGCGACCAGGGAGAGCACGCCCACCACGAGGCAGTTGTTGTGCACGTCCCCGGCCAGGACGCGGCGCACCAGCTCCTCGACCGGCACGCGCGCGTGCTGCATGTCGGTCTCCTCGTGCTCCGCCGCGAAGCGCTCGCCCTCGGCGTCGGACAGGCCGCGGGCCAGGAAGATCCGTACGGCCTCGTCGCAGCCGCCGGGCGTGGTGTACACGTCGGTCAGCACCCGCCAGTTCTCGGCCTTGACGTGCGCCTCCTCGTACAGCTCCCGCTGGGCCGCGTGCAGCGGGTTCTCGCCGGGCACGTCCAGCAGCCCGGCCGGGATCTCCCACAGCTTGTGCCGCACCGGGTGCCGGTACTGGTTGATCAGCAGCACCCGGTCCTCCTCGTCCAGGGCGAGGACGGCCACGGAGCCGGGGTGGACCTGGTAGTCACGGCGGGCCACCGACCCGTCGGGCATGACCACGTCGTCCGTGCGGACGGAGGTCTTGTTGCCCACGAAGGGGGTGTCCGTGGCCCGGATCTCCCACTCCTCGGGGGTGTCCTTGATCGTCATGCCCTGTCCTTCCACACGCTTTCCGAAAAGCCGGCCCCCAAAAGAAAGCCGGGGCGCTCACCCTTGAAGGTTCGCACCCCGGCCACCGTACAACTGGTGTGTTACTTCGAGTTCTTCCGCTCGACCGCGGCCTTCACCAGGCCGGCGAAGAGCGGGTTCGCGCGGGTCGGCCGCGAGCGCAGCTCCGGGTGCGCCTGGGTGGCGACCAGGTACGGGTGGACGTCACGCGGGTACTCCACGTACTCCACGAGCTTGCCGTCCGGCGAGGTGCCGGAGAAGACGATGCCGGCCTTCTTCTCCAGCTCCGCGCGGTAGGCGTTGTTGACCTCGTAGCGGTGCCGGTGGCGCTCCTCGACGTACTCCTTGCCGTCGTAGACCTCACGGACGATGGAGCCCTCGGCGAGCTTGGCCGGGTACATGCCCAGCCGCATGGTGCCGCCCATGTCACCCTCACCGGCGACGATGTCGAGCTGCTCGGCCATGGTGGAGATGACCGGGTGGGCGGTGGCCGGGTCGAACTCGGTGGAGTTGGCGTCCGGGATGTCGGCCAGGTTGCGGGCGGCCTCGATCACGATGCACTGGAGGCCCAGGCACAGGCCGAGCAGCGGGATCTTGTTCTCCCGGGCGTAGCGGATCGCGCCGACCTTGCCGAGCACACCCCGGTCGCCGAAGCCGCCGGGGATGCAGACGCCGTCCACGTCCGCGAGCTGGGCCTTGGCGCCGGCCGGGGTCTTGCAGTCGTCCGAGGTGACCCACTTGATCTTCACGCGGGCCTTGTTGGCGAAGCCGCCCGCGCGCAGCGCCTCGGTGACCGACAGGTAGGCGTCGGGCAGGTCGATGTACTTGCCGACCAGCGCCAGGGTGACCTCGTGGTCGGGGTTGTGGACGCGGTCGAGCAGGTCGTCCCAGGTCGTCCAGTCCACGTCGCGGAAGGAAAGGTCGAGCTTGCGCACCACGTAGGCGTCCAGGCCCTCGGCGTGCACGACCTTGGGGATGTCGTAGATCGAGCGGGCGTCGGGGCAGGCCACCACGGCGGCCTCGTCGACGTCGCACATCAGGGAGATCTTCCGCTTGATCGCGGTGGGCACCTCCCGGTCGCAGCGCAGCACGATCGCGTCCGGCTGGATACCGATGTTCCGGAGCGCGGCCACCGAGTGCTGGGTCGGCTTGGTCTTCAGCTCACCGGACGGGCCGATGTAGGGCAGCAGCGAGATGTGCACGACGAAGACGTTGTCCCGGCCGACCTCGTGGCGGACCTGGCGGACGGTCTCCAGGAACGGCAGCGACTCGATGTCGCCGACCGTGCCGCCGACCTCGGTGATGACCACGTCGACCTCGTCGGTGGCCATGCGCCGGATGCGGTGCTTGATCTCGTTGGTGATGTGCGGGATGACCTGCACCGTGTCGCCCAGGTACTCGCCGCGCCGCTCCTTGGCGATCACGGTCGAGTAGACCTGGCCGGTGGTGACGTTGGCGGTTCCGTCCAGGTCGCGGTCGAGGAACCGCTCGTAGTGGCCGATGTCCAGGTCGGTCTCGGCGCCGTCGTTGGTGACGAACACCTCACCGTGCTGGAAGGGGTTCATCGTGCCCGGGTCGACGTTCAGGTACGGGTCCAGCTTCTGCATCACGACACGCAGGCCCCGCGCCTTGAGCAGCATGCCCAGGCTGGAGGCGGTCAGACCCTTGCCGAGCGAGGAGGCGACACCCCCGGTCACGAAGATGTGCTTGGTCGTCGTGGTGTTGGGCGGCATGGCCAAGAGGGGGCTCCCGTGGTCGCGGTCTGGGGGTGCGATACGGCGACCCTCCCGAGTGTTCCGGAGGTGCCGTCGCTGCGGTTCGGGGGTTTTTCTCCCACCGGTCCACGGGCTACCAGCGTATCAGCGCCTGGGCGAGATGGCTCCCGACCACTCTTCGCGGTCGCCCGGGCACAGCGGGCCGCCACACATGTCACTGGTGTCACTCAGGTCATACTCGGGACACACCGTTCTCACCCAGTGCTCACTCGTTCGGCCCACACGGGTTGCCCGGAGCGGCACGCAGACCATCTACGTGCGTCGTATCCTGCTCGGACATTCGCTGCCGAGCCCGGCCGGAACGACGGCACACCCCCGCCAACATCACCCGGAACAACGAGAGCGCGGCAGTTCGTTGAGCAAAGACTGTCGTATTGCCTCAGGGCTCGGCGGACTGCTTTGCTTCACCGCTCAACGACGCACAACAACGAACCCTTGACCGCACTAGCGACAGCCCCCTGCGCGGGGGTGTGACGTGGCCGTTCGACTGGAGTTGCACGTGGCCGGGCGTATCGAAGACTACGCACTCATCGGAGACATGCAGACCGCGGCGCTGGTCTGCCGGGATGGCACGGTGGACTGGCTGTGCCTGCCCCGCTTCGACTCGCATGCCATCTTCGCCGGCCTGCTGGGCACCGAGGAGCACGGCTTCTGGCGCCTCGGCCCGGCGCACGCCGCCGACGCCAAGCCGCCCACGGCCGCCCGGCGCGGCTACCGCGGCGACTCGCTGATCCTGGAATCGGAGTGGGACACCCCGCGCGGCACGGTCCGTGTGACCGATTTCATGCCCCCGCGTGACGGCGCCCCGCAGCTGATCCGGATCGTGGAGGGCGTCACCGGCCGGGTCCCGATGCGCTCGGCCCTGCGGATGCGGTTCTCCTACGGCCGGGTGGTGCCGTGGGTGCACAAGCACGAGGGCCGCACGGTGGCCGTCGCCGGACCGGACTCGGTGTGGTTCGACACCGAGGCCGAGACCTACGGCAAGGCGCTCACCACGTACGCCGACTTCACGGTCGCCCCGGGTGACCGGATCACGTTCACCATCTCCTGGCAGCCCTCGCACAAGCAGCCGCCGCCCCTGCCGGAGCCGGAGGCCTCGCTGGAGGCGACGGAGGACTTCTGGCGCGAGTGGGTCGAGCACTGTACGTACCACGGGCCGTACCGCGAGGCGGTGATCCGCTCGCTGATCACCCTGAAGGCGCTGACGTACGCCCCCACGGGCGGCATCGTCGCGGCCCCGACGACCTCCCTGCCGGAGGACATCGGGGGCGTGCGCAACTGGGACTACCGCTACACCTGGCTGCGGGACGCGGCGATCACCCTGTCCTCGCTGCTGCGCACGGGCTACCGAGAGGAGGCCCGCGCCTGGCGCGAGTGGCTGCTGCGCGCGGTCGCCGGCGACCCGGAGAACCTCCAGATCATGTACGGCCTCGCCGGTGAGCGGGAGCTGGGCGAGGCCGAGCTGGACTGGCTGCCGGGGTACGAGGGCTCCGCCCCGGTCCGGGTCGGCAACGGCGCGGCCCACCAGCTCCAGCTGGACGTGTACGGCGAGGTCACCGAGGCCCTGCACCTGGCGCACATGACCGGTCTGGCCCGCCACGACTACGCCTCCCTGCTCCAGCTGAAGCTGATCCGCTACCTGGAGGACCACTGGCAGGAGCCGGACGAGGGCATCTGGGAGGTGCGCGGCCCGCGCCGGCACTTCGTGCACTCGAAGGTGATGGCCTGGGTCGCCGTCGACCGCACGATCAAGCTGATCGAGTCCGGCGACGCGGACGGCCCGCTGGAGCGCTGGAAGGAACTGCGCGACGACATCCACCGGGACGTGTGCGAGAAGGGCTACGACAAGGAGCGCAACACCTTCACCCAGTCCTACGGCTCACAGGAGCTGGACGCCTCACTGCTGCTCATCCCGCAGATGGGCTTCCTGCCGCCGGACGACAAGCGGGTGATCGGCACCATCGAGGCCATCCAGCGCGAGCTGTCCACCCCGGACGGCTTCATCCTGCGCTACCCGACGGAGGGCGACCGCAAGGGCGTCGACGGCCTGCCCGGCGACGAGGGCGCGTTCCTGGCCTGCTCGTTCTGGATGGCGGACGACCTGGCGATGATCGGCCGGGTGGACGAGGCCCGCAAGCTGTTCGAGAAGCTCCTCGCGCTGCGCAACGACCTCGGTCTGCTCGCCGAGGAGTGGGACCCGCGCCTGAAGCGCCAGGTGGGCAACTTCCCGCAGGCGTTCAGCCACGTCCCGCTGATCGACACGGCCCTGCGGCTGACCGCGTCGGGCGCCTACGGAGGCTAGACGCTCCGCCAGGGGCGCCGTGCCTGCTCTTCGCCCGTCCGCGGGTCCGTCGTGGCTGGTCACGCAGGTCCCCGCGCCCCTTCGGGGCGCGACCTGCCTACCCTGGAACCGGACAGATGCCCCTTTTCCGGAAGGGGGCGGCCATGGCTTCCCTCTCGAAGGCGGGCGCGGCCCTCGCCGCGCTGCGCGAGGATCTGGTCGGAGAGGTTCTCGCGCCGGGGGACCTGGGCTACGAGGAGGCCCGTGCGGTCTTCAACGCGAGGGTCGACCGGCGGCCGGCGGTGATCGCGCAGTGCGCGGACGCGACCGATGTGGTGCGGGCCGTGCGCTTCGCCAGGGAGCTGGACCTGCACATCGCGGTGCGCGGCGGCGGCCACAGCGTGGCCGGTACCGCACTGGGCGACGGCGCGCTCGTGGTGGACCTGCGCCGGATGCACCGGGTGACCGTCGACCCGGCGGCCGAGGCGGTCCGCATCGAGGGCGGTGCCACGATGAGCCATCTCGACCGGGCCACCGAGCCGTACCGTCTCGCGACCACCGGCGGGCGGGCCTCCACCACCGGCGTCGGCGGCTTCGTCCTCGGCGGCGGCACCGGCTGGCTGGACCGCGCCTTCGGCCTCGCCGTCGACAACCTCATCGCCGTGGAGCTGGTGACCGCCGACGCCGAGCGGCTGCACGCGAGCGCCGACGAGAACCCCGAGCTGTTCTGGGCGCTGCACGGCGGGGGCGGCAACTTCGGCGTCGCCACCGCGCTCACCCTGCGGCTGCACGAGCTGCCGGAGTTCTCGATCGTCCTGCTGCTGTACCTGCCGGATCTCGGACCGGACGTGCTCCGCACCTTCCGGGAGGTCATCCGCACCGGGCCGGACGAGATGGGCGGCGCGGCGCTGTACCTCGCCGGCCCGCCCGAGGAGTTCACACCC
This sequence comes from Streptomyces sp. NPDC029138, assembly GCF_055564375.1. Taxonomy (NCBI): domain Bacteria; kingdom Bacillati; phylum Actinomycetota; class Actinomycetes; order Kitasatosporales; family Streptomycetaceae; genus Streptomyces; species Streptomyces sp. NPDC029138. The sequence goes on along the minus strand of NZ_JBVHWM010000049.1, from coordinate 16,998 downwards.
CCGGAGCTGGCGGGCACGCCGCTGTGCGCGGCCCTGCTGACCTACACCGGCGGCGAGGACGAGCTGCGCAAGCTCGCCGAGCCGCTGCTCGCGCTGCCGCACGAGGTGGAGCTGGCCGGTGACATGCCGTACGCCGATGCGCAGTGCATGCTCGACCAGCCGGCGGGGCTGCGGAACTACTGGTCGGCGGAGTATCTGACCGGGCTGCCGGACGAGGCGGTGGACGTCTTCTGCGCCCGCGCGGACGGCATGCCGGTGCCGACCCCCACCCAGCATCTGCTCTTCCCGCAGGGCGGGGCCGTCGCGGCCGGTCCGCACGAGTACCCGGTGCCGTACCGGGACGCGCCCTGGGCGGCGCACCCGTTCGCGATCTGGGCGGACCCGGCCGACGACGAGCGGTCGATCACCTGGGTGCGGGACGTGCGCGCCGGCCTGCGGCGGTGGAGCACGGGTGCCGTGTACCTCAACTTCATCGGCGACGAGGGCCCCGAGCGGGTCCGCGCGGGCCTGGGCGCCGGGAACACCCTGCGCCTGGCGAAGGTGAAGCGGCGGTACGACCCGGACAACGTGTTCCGGTTCAACCACAACATCCGGCCGGTCTAGACACGAGCTGTCCTGCACCGGCCGTCCTGCGCCCGCTGTCCTGGGCCGGCTGTCCCAGGGGGAGCTGTCCTGAGGGCGTTCCCGCAGGTAGCGTCGCCGCATGGACAGCCGTACGGACCACCGATCCGACACCCAGGGCGCCGGAATCACCGTGCAGCGGGCGCTGGAGCTGCCCGGACTGCGCAGCGGGCTGCCGGAGGTGCTGGCGGGCGGCGACCGGCTCGGCCGCACCGTGCGCTGGGTGCACGCGGGGGAGGTCCCGAACATCGCCTCACTGCTCAAGGGCGGCGAGCTGCTGCTGACCACCGGATACGGCCTCGGCACCCGGCCGGCCGAGCAGCGGGCGTTCGTGCGCACCCTCGCCGAGCGCGGGATCGCCGCCCTGGTGGTGGAGCTGGGCCCGCGCTTCGCCCGGCTGCCCGCCGCCCTGGTGGACACGGCCCGCGCGGCCGGGCTGCCGCTGGTCCAGCTGCACCGCGAGGTGCCGTTCGTGACGGTCACCGAGGAGATCCACACCGAGATCGTCAACGGCCACTACGCGCTGCTCCAGCGAGCGGAGGAGGTGCACCGGCGCTGCACCGAGGCCCTGCTGGGCGGCGGCGGGGTGCCGCAGGTGCTGGACATCCTGGCCGACTTCAGCGGCAACCCGGTGTTCCTGGAGACCGCCGACGGACGGCTGCTGTACGCCGCCGGGGCCGGGCCCGAGGGCGCGGACCCGCTCCAGGTGTGGGAGGGGCTGCGCGGCCCGCACAAGGAGGCCCCGCCGCCCGCCGGGTCGGTACTGGTCGACGTGCCCGGCGGCGGACCCGGCACCGCCGGTTCCGTGCGCGCCCGCCTGGTCCTGCTGCCGGTCCGCTCACCGCTGGCCCCGGTGCACCGGATCGCCGCCGAGCGGGCCGCGGGCATCCTGGCCGTGGTGCTGATGCAGGCCCGGCAGGAAGAAGAGCTGGCGGCGCGCGGGCGCGGTGACTTCCTCACCGATCTCGCCGAGGGCCGGATCGCGGCGGAGGACGCCCCGGCGCAGGCCCGGGTGCTCGGCTTCAAGCCCGGTGACAGCCCGCTGCTGCCGGTGGTGATGCGGATCGGGGACAGCCTCTCCCCCGGCGGGGGCTGGGCGGTGCTGGCCCGGGCGGTCTCCGAGGAGCTGGCCGCGGTGGGGGTGCCGGTGCTGCTCGGGGTGCGGCCGGTGGAGGGCCGGGTGCTGGTGTTGCTGGGGCTGCGCTCGGAGTCGGAGCGGGCGGCGGTCGCGGACCGGGTGGCGGCGGCGCTGCGGGCCGGGGCGGAGCGGGCCGGGATGCTCCGGCCGGGCTCGCCGCCGCCGGTGGTGGTCGTCGGGGTGGCGGGCGGCTGGGCCGCGGCCTCGGCGGGGCTGCGGCACGCGGCGGAGACCGCGACGGCGGCCCAGGGCCTGACCGACCGGCCCTGGTACGACGCCCGGCGCCTCGACATCGACCTGTTGCTGTGGCGGCTGCGCGACCACCCGGATCTGGCGGCCTTCGTGGACCGGGCGATCGGCCCGCTGCGCGACCACGACCACCGCTCCAGGCCGCCGCTGCTGCCGACCCTGGAGACGTATCTGGCGCACGCCGGCCGCAAGGCGGAGACGGCCCGCGAACTGCATCTCAACCGGCAGACGCTCTACAACCGGCTCGCCCGGATCGGGGAGTTGCTGGGTACCGACCTGGACGACCCGCAGACGGTACTGGCGTTGAGCCTGGCCCTGCGGGCGCGCCGGCACGTGCCCTGAGGCCGGTCAGGCCAGTGGTCTCGGCTGGGTCAACTCGTCGTAGACGGTGAGGACTTGGGCGACGGTCTCGTCCTCGGTCGGCCAGGTGGCGGCCTGCCGCGTCCCGCGCTCGCGCAGCACCGCGCACCGCTCCGGGTCCGCGAGGAGCCGTACGACGGTGTCGGCGAGGGCTTCCGGATCTCCGTACGGGACGAGTTCGGCCGCGTCGCCGACGAGGTCCGGGATGCCGCCGACCCGGGTGGCGACGAGCGGCACGCGCGCGTGCAGCGCCTCCTGGGCGAGAACGGACCGCGACTCCCAACTGCTGGTCAGCAGGGCCAGATCGGCGGCGGCGAGCAGCTCGGGCACGTCCTCGCGGTGCCCGATGAGCCGCACCGGCAGCTCCTCGTCCTCGATCCGCCGTTGCAGCACCGGCCGCAGCGGCCCCTCCCCCGCGACGACCACCAGCGGCACCGGGTCGAGGTCACGCCACGCGCGGGCCGCGTCGAGCAGGACGTCGTAGCCGCGGTGCCGGTCCAGGGAGCCGACCGCGATGAGCAACGGACGGCCCGTGGCACCGAGTTCGGCCCGGGTCTTGGGCCGCATCCGGTCGGGGTCCTCGCGGTCGAGGGGGTCGAGGGCGTCGGCGTCGAGGAGGCCGCCGGGCAGGCGCCGACCCGGCAGGGCGACGGCCGCGAGCCGGGCGTCGCGCGCGCCGGTCCGCCGGGCCCGGTCGACCAGGTCGGGGCTGGTGCCGAGGACCACGGCCGCGGTCCTCATCACGCGCCGCTCCAGCAACCGCAGCAGATGGGCCCGCGGGCCCTCCGCGTGGGCACGGTTGTGCCAGGTGACCACCAGTGGGGTGGTGCGCCCGCTGAGCGCGAGGACGGTCCGGAAGGAGGCGTGCAGGCCGTGCGCGTGCACGAGGTCGGCGTTCGCGCACGCCGTCCGGAGCGCGGCCACGGAGACGGGGTCGCTGCTGCGCGGCACGTGCACGTGCTCGGCACCGACCCCGGTGAAGTCGAAGGCGTGATCGGCCTCGAAGGGGGCGCATACGGTGACCCGCACGCCCCTCGCCACCAGCCCCTCGGCCAGGGAGCGCACATGCGCGCTGCTGCCGGCGTTGCCTCCGCCGAGCACCTGCACGGTGCGCAGCGGCGACTGGCCGTGCGGTGCGTTGCTGCTCAGGGGGCTCACGGGGCCGGGCTCCTGGTTCACGGGGGACGGGCACGAGGTTCACGTGGGGTGGTCACGAGGAAACGTACAGAAGGTAGCGGGCTCAGGGGGGCGGAAGGACGCACCCCGCGCGCCTCCCGGGCGGACCGTCCGGACCCGCTGCCCGCCCCGCGTTCCCTGCCAAGCATGCCAGGACGTACGGCCGTTCAGGGACATCGGGGAGGGCGCACCCTGCGGCGGGCCGGGGCAATGCGCCGGAGCACATCACCCACACGGGTGAGGGAAGGCGCGCCACGGCCGAACGGTGTGCGCGGGCATACGACGAGGTCAGCCGCTCACAGTGCGCGGGCCCAGGCGCTCACCCGGTCCCCGTACCGGGCGGCGGCCACCAGAGCGACGGCGTGCGCGAGCAGCCCCGCGCGCCGGTTTCCCGCCACCACGGCCGCCCCCAGTGCGGCGCCGAGGGCGTGCGCCCCCGTGTCCCCGAGCATCACGCGCTCGCCGAGGTCGTCGGGCAGCACAGCCGCGGCGGCCCCCATCGCCCCGGCGGCCAGTTCGGCCGCCGGCCCCTTCCGTACGAGCCCCGGCGCCCCGAGCGCCAGCACCGCGCCGGCGGCCCGCCCCGGCCGCACGTCGAGGAGGTTGACCAGGTGGGCCGTCCCGGCGATCACGACCCCGCCGAGCAGCTTGTCGAGCGGACGCTCCTTCATCAGCGCCCCCGCCACCAGCGCCGCTGCCGAGATCCCGAACAACTTCACGGCCCCACTGGTGACCTCACCGTCCCGCAGGGCCCCCAGATGTGCCCGGAACCCCCGCCGGTGATCCCCGGCGACATCGTCGTACGCCCCACAGACCCCGGCGGCCAGCACCGCGAACCCGGCCCCGGGACGCACCCGCCCCGCGGCGACCGCCGCCCCCAGCACCGCGGCCGGCCCGGCGTACAGCCCCACGACCCGCCCGGCATGATTCGTCCGCTCCCAACGCTCCCGCCCACCGGGAGCGGCCTTCCGGAGCCCGGCACACGCCGCACGCGCCAACAACGCCGCCGACCCGAAGGCACTCCCCCTGCCCGCACATACGATCACCACATCACCCTAAGGGCGCACTGCTCCCCGCCGGGGCCCGGCCGTTGTCAGTGCCGCCTGCCACGATGCGGGGGTCGGGGGGACGGCGTACGGCGGGAGGGGCACATGACGCGGAAGCCACGGCGACAGACCCGGAAGGCTCGCGCGGGCGGGATGGCGATCCACCACGACCTGAGCGTCTACGACAACGTCGAACGCGCCGCCCGGACTTCTCGCTGGGCGCCGGGACCACGGCTACGACCTGCACGCGCTCGGGATCAGGACCCGCGAGCACACCCCGGACGCGCGCCGGACGCGGCCCTCGCGGCGGCCCATCGCCGAGTACCTGGGCATGGCCGGGGCCGTCTGCCTCGTCCGCGGGCGCACGCCGGTGCAGCGCGCCCTCGTCGTGCCGAGCCGGCTCGCTCGACGGCCGGCGCGACGAGGGCTTCGCCGTCGACACGAAGGTGTCCACGCACGCGTGGGCCTACGACATCGCCCGCCGGCGCCTGACCGAACCGGCGCCGTCGGCCTGACGCCCGTGGGCCCGGGGCGGACACCTGGCCGGCGCCCGCCCCGGGGCGCGCGGTCCTACAGGTCCGCCCTGGCGGTCGCGAGGAGTTCCTCCGCGTGGGCGCGGGCCGTTTCGGAGTCCTCCTGGCCCGCCAGCATGCGGGACAGCTCGCGGATGCGCTCCTCGCCCTCCAGGACCTTCACGCCGGAGCGGGTGACGGAGCCGTCGTTGGTCTTCTCCACCAGCAGCTGGCGGTCGGCGAACGCGGCGACCTGGGGCAGGTGGGTGACCACGACGACCTGCGCGGTCCTGGCGAGCTTCGCCAGCCGCCGGCCGATCTCGACCGCCGCCTTGCCGCCGACACCCGCGTCGACCTCGTCGAAGAGGTACGTCGGCACCGGGTCGGTCCCTGCGAACACCACCTCCACGGCCAGCATCACGCGGGACAGCTCACCGCCGGACGCGCCCTTGGCGATGGGCCGCGCCGGGGCGCCAGGGTGCGGAGCGAGCAGCAGCTCGACCTCGTCCACGCCCGAGGGGCCGTAGGCGACCGTCCGGCCGCCGACCTCGACACCCTCCGGGTCCTCGGTCTGCCGGATGTCGAAGGACACGCGCGCGTGGGGCATCGCCAGCGAGGCCAGCTCGGCGGTCACGGCGGCGGCGAACCGCTCGGCGGCCTCCGTGCGCGCGTCCGTCAGCGCCTGCGCGAGCCCGCCCAGTTCGGCGCGGAGCGCGTCCCGCTCGGCGGTCAGCTCCTCGATCCGCTCGTCGTCGCCGTCCAGCTCGGTGAGCCGCGCGGCGCTCTGCTCGGCCCAGGCCAGGACGGCCGCGATGTCGTCCCCGTACTTGCGGGTCAGGGCGTTCAGGGCGGCCCGGCGCTCCTCCACGGCGGCCAGCCGCAGCGGGTCGGCGTCGAGATCGTCGGCGTACCCCGCCAGCTCGCCGGCCACGTCACCGAGCAGGATGCCGATCTCCCCGATCCGGTCGGCGAGCGCGGCCAGCGCCGGATCGTGCGACCGCACGGCCTCCAGGGCCCGGTGCGCGCCCGCGACGAGGGTCGAGGCGTCGATCCCCTCGGGGTCCTCCGGATTGCCCGCGAGGGCGGCGTGCGCGGCCGTCGCGGCGGACGACAGCGCCTCGGCGTGCCCCAGCCGCTCGGCCTCCTCGGCCAGCTCCACGTCCTCGCCGGCCCGGGGCTCCACGGCGGCGATCTCGTCGAGCCCGTACCGCAGCATGTCGGCTTCCTGCGCCCGCTCACGCGCGCGCGTGGTGATCTCCTCCAGCTCGGTGGAGACGGCCCGCAGCCGCTTGTACGCCTCGGTGTACTTGGCGAGCGGCACGGCGACGGCGTCGCCCGCGTACCGGTCGAGCGCCTGCCGCTGCCGGGACAGCTTCAGCAGCCCCTGCTGGTCGGTCTGCCCGTGCACGGCCACCAGGTCGTCGGCCAGCTCGGCGAGCAGCCCGACGGGCACGCTGCGCCCGCCCAGATGCGCCCGGGAGCGGCCCTCGGCGGAAACGGTACGGCTGATCAGCAGGGCCCCGTCGTCCAGCTCGGCCCCCGCCTCCTCGGCGCGTACGACGGCCGCGGCGCCGGGGGGTACGGCGACCCGCCCCTCCACGACCGCCTTCTCGGCCCCGATCCGCACCAGCGTCGGGTCCGCCCGGCCACCGAGCAGCAGCCCCAGGCTGGTGACCACCATGGTCTTGCCCGCACCCGTCTCACCGGTGACGGCGGTGAACCCAGGCGAAAGCTCGACAACGGCATCGTCGATGACCCCGAGCGACCGTATCCGCATCTCCTCCAACACGGAACAGACCATACGAGGTCCGGGGCGGCGAGCGCACATGGCCCGCCCATGTCACTCCGAGGGGTGGTGCGGTGCTCCCCGCCATCCCGTGGTGGGCAACGCGAATTTCGCGACAAGCCGGTCGGTGAAGGACGAATGGTGCAGACGGGCCAGCCGTACCGGCACAGCCCCCCGCCGCACCTCGACCCGCGCCCCGGGCGGCAGCTCCACGGTCCGCCGCCCGTCACACCACAGGACCCCGGGCGGGATGTGCGGCAGCACCTCCACCGCCAGCACGGAGTCCGGCGAGGTGACCAGCGGCTTGGCGAACAGCGCGTGCGCGCTGATCGGCACCATCAGCAGTGCCTCCACCTCCGGCCACACCACCGGTCCCCCGGCGGAGAAGGCGTACGCCGTGGACCCGGTCGGCGTGGACAGCACGACGCCGTCGCACCCGAACCCGGTCACCGGCCGCCCGTCGATCTCCAGCACGACTTCCAGCAGCTTCTCGGCGCCGGCCTTCTGCACGGCCGCCTCGTTCAGCGCCCAGTCGGTGTGCACGATGTCACCGTTGCGGTGCACCACGACGTCGACGGTCATCCGCTCCTCGACCTCGTAGGACCGCGCCACCACCCGGTCCACCACCCGGTCGAGGTCGTCCCGCTCGGCCTCCGCCAGGAACCCGACGCGCCCGAGGTTGACCCCCAGCATCGGCACCCCGGAGGCCCGCGCGAACTCGGCGCCGCGCAGCAGCGTGCCGTCGCCGCCCAGCACGATCAACAGCTCGCACCCGTCCAGGCACTGCGCGGTCGCCTCCTTGACGAGGGCCACCTCGTCCGGGAGCGGCAGGTCGCGCGCCTCCTCCTCCAGCACCCGCACCCCGATGCCATGCCGCAGCAGGCCCTTGACGACGAGTTCCGCACTGCGGATCGCCGCGGGCCGCCCGGTGTGGGCGAGCAGGAAAACAGTACGCGCCAGGTTCTGTGTCAACGCGGCCCCTCCGCCACTGCACGGTCGACGTCGGCCGGGTCCACCTGGGGTGCCCCCGCCCGCAGCCAGAGAAAGTACTCCACGTTCCCCGAGGGGCCGGGCAGCGGGCTCGCGGTGACCCCCCGCACCCCGAGCCCCAGCTCCCACGCCTTCTCGGCCACTGCGCGCACGGCCTCCGCCCGCAGCTGCGGACTCCGTACGACACCCCCGCTGCCGAGCCGCTCCTTCCCCACCTCGAACTGCGGCTTGACCATCATCACCAGGTCGGCGTCCGGCGTCACGCACCGCTTCAGAGCGGGCAGCACCAGCCCGAGCGGGATGAAGGACAGATCGCCCACGACAAGATCCACAGGTTCCCCATCGATCGCCTCAAGCGTCAACTCGCGTACGTTCGTACGGTCCTTGACGGTGACGCGTTCATCCTTCTGGAGAGACCAGGCGAGTTGTCCGTAGCCGACGTCCACCGCGACGACGTGGGCGGCTCCCGCGCGCAGCAGGACATCGGTGAAGCCGCCGGTGGACGCCCCGGCGTCCAGCGCGCGCCGGCCCTCGACGACGAGCCCCTGCGGCACGAAGACCTCCAGCGCGCCGGCGAGCTTGTGCCCGCCCCGGGAGACGTAGTCGGGATCGCTGTCGTCGGCCTGGACGACGATCGCCGCCGCGGTCTCCACCTGCGTGGCCGGCTTGGTCGCCACGGTCTTGCCGACGGTGACCCGCCCGGCGGCGATCAGCTGGCTGGCGTGCTCGCGCGAGCGGGCGAGCTTCCGGCGGACCAGCTCCGCGTCGAGACGGCGGCGTGCGACTCCTGCCACGTTCGGTTCAGCTCCTGTGTCGGTACGCCGGTGACGGCGCCTGTGGGTGCGAAGGCGGGGGCACCGGAGGTCCCGGGCGGGCGTCGAGCGCGGTGAGCGCGTCGCGCAGCCCCCGGTGCACATCCTCGTACACCTCGACATGACCGTCGGTGGCGAGGTGGTCGGCGTCGGCGAGTCGGTCGAGCTGGGCGTCGACCTCGGCGTTGCCGGTGGGGGTGCGCGGGACGTTCAGGGGGGCGGGCGCCGCGGGGTCGTACGCGGGCGCCGCCTCGGTGTCGATGTCGGCCTCGGACACGGACTCGCTCATGCCCAGACGCTACCCCGAACCGCTGGGGTACCGTCGTGGGCGATGGCCACGATCGAGGAGTGCCGCGTCGCACTGGGGAAGCTTTCGGACAACATGCAGGGGGCCGAGGGCGACGTCCGCGCGGCCGCCGCGCTCGACCGCTCGGTGAGCTGCCACATCACCGATCTCGACGTCACCTTCGCGGGCCGGATGACCGACGGCCGGATCGAGGTCGACGAGACCCACCCGGGGCCACCCCGTGAGAAGGCGCAGATCCGGCTCACCATGGCCGGGGACGACCTGGTGGCCCTGGTGGACGGCGAGCTGAACTTCGCGACCGCCTGGGGCTCGGGCCGGGTGCGGCTGGAGGCGAGCCTGCTGGACCTGTTCCGGCTCAGGAAGCTGCTGTAGACGCTCCTGCTCAGGAAGCCGCCGTGACCTTCTCCGCGCGCGCCTTCCGCGCCGCCGGGACCACCAGCGGGGTCCCCGTCTCCGGGTCCTCGATGACCTGGCAGCGCAGCCCGAAGACCTCCTCCACCAGCTCGGCCGTGACGATGTCGTTCGGGGAGCCCTCGGCGATCACCGTGCCGCCGCGCAGGGCGATGAGGTGGGTGGCGTAGCGGGCGGCGTGGTTGAGGTCGTGCAGCACCGCCACCAGCGTCCGGCCCTGCTCCTCGTGCAGCTCGGCACACAGGTCGAGGACGTCGATCTGGTGCTGGATGTCCAGGTACGTGGTCGGCTCGTCCAGGAGCAGCAGCGGGGTCTGCTGGGCGAGCGCCATGGCGATCCACACCCGCTGCCGCTGCCCGCCGGACAGCTCGTCCACGTACCGCTCCGCCAGCTCCGCGACCCCGGTCTGCCGCATCGACTCACTCACGACCCGCTCGTCCTCCGCCGACCACTGGCGCAGCAGGCCCTGGTGCGGGTAGCGGCCCCGGCCGACCAGGTCGGCGACCGTGATGCCGTCGGGCGCGACGGACGACTGCGGCAGCAGGCCGAGGGTCCGCGCGACCTTCTTCGCGGGCATCGACTGGATGGCCTGCCCGTCCAGCAGCACCCGGCCGTGGCTGGGCTTGAGCATCCGTGACAGCGCCCGCAGCAGCGTCGACTTGCCGCACGCGTTCGGGCCGACGATCACCGTGAAGGAGTTGTCGGGGATCTCCACCGACAGCTGCTCGGCGATGACCCGCTGGTCGTAGGCGAGGGTGACGTTCTCGGCGGACAGGCGGTTCACAGTGCTCCTAGGGGTGTTCGGGTGCGCGCCGCTCCCGTCCGGGCCCTGCGCGCGCTTCATATCCGGCCCGCCCGGCGCTCGGTGACCAGCAGCCACAGCAGGTAGACGCCGCCGAGGACGCCGGTGACCACGCCGACGGGCAGCTGGTCGGCGCCGAAGGCGCGCTGGGAGGCCCAGTCGGCGGCGACCAGCAGCGTCGCCCCCATGCACAGCGAGGGCACCAGGTTCGGCCCCGGCGAGCGGGTCAGGCGCCGGGCGAGCTGCGGCGCGGTGAGCGCGACGAAGCTGACGGGGCCCGCGGCGGCCGTGGCGGCGGCGACGAGCAGGACGGCGCAGACCATCAGCAGGAGCCGGACGCGCTGCACCCGTACGCCGAGCGCGTTCGAGATGTCGTCGCCCATCTCCATCATCCGCAGGCCGCGCGCGTTGGCGAGGACCAGCGGGACGAGGACGGCGCACAGCCCGAGCAGCGGCCCCACCTGGTCCCAGTCCCGGCCGCCCAGGGAGCCGGTCATCCACACCACCGCCCGGGTCGCGTCGACCAGGTCCGCCTTGGTGAGCAGATAGCCGTTGACCGCCGTCATGATGGCGTTGACGCCAATGCCGACCAGCACCAGCCGGTATCCGTGCACGCCCCGTTTCCAGGCCAGCACGTAGATCGCGAGACCGGTCGCCAGGCCGCCGACCAGCGCGCCCAGGGTCACCTGGGAGGCGCTGCCGGACATCAGCACGATCACCACGAGCGCGCCGGCCGTCGAGCCCTGCGACAGGCCGAGCACGTCCGGGCTGCCGAGCGGGTTGCGGGAGACGGACTGGAACAGCGCGCCGCCCAGGCCCAGCGAGGCGCCGACCAGCAGGCCGACGAGGACCCGGGGCAGCCGCAGCTCGTTGACGATGAAGTCCTGGTAGGCGGTGCCGTTCCCGGCGAGCGTCCGCAGCACGTCGGCCGCCGGGATCTTGGCGTCGCCGGTGCCGATCAGCGCCACACCGGCGGCGCAGGCGGCGGCCAGCAGCAGGACGACGACGATCAGCGCACGCGGGTCCAGGCGCAGCGAGAGCCCGCCGGGGGTGCGTACGGCACGGCTCCTGGAGTGTGTCTTCACAGCTGGGCCGTCCTCCGCCGTCGTACGAGAAAGATGAAGACCGGGCCGCCGATGACCGCCGTGACGATGCCGACCTGAAGCTCGGCGGGGCGGGCCACGACCCGGCCGATGACATCGGCCCCGAGCAGCAGCACGGGCGCCAGGACCGTGGCGTACGGCAGGATCCAGCGCAGGTCGGGGCCCGTGAAGGAGCGCACGACGTGCGGGACCATCAGGCCGACGAAGACGATCGGGCCGCAGGCGGCGGTCGCGGCACCGCACAGCACCACGGCGGCCAGCATGGCCAGCGCCCGGGTGCGGTCGAGGTTCGCGCCGAGGGCGCGGGCGGTGTCGTCGCCCATCTCCACGGCGTTCAGCGGCCGGGCCAGGGCGAGCGCGAGGACCGTGCCGACCGCGAGGAACGGCAGGACCTGCACGATGGTCGCGTCGGTGGCCGACACCAGCGAACCCACCGTCCAGAAGCGCATCTTGCCCAGGGCCGCCCCGTCCGTGATCATCACGGCCTGGAGGTAGCCGTACAGGGCCGCGCTGATCGCCGTACCGGCGAGCGCGAGCCGCACCGGGGTGGCACCCCGGCTGCCGCCGAGGAACCACACCAGCGCGCCGACCGCCGCCGCGCCGAGGAACGCGAACCACACATATCCGGCAAGGCTGGTGACGCCGAAGTAGGTCATGGCCGTCACGACGGCGGCGGAGGCGCCCGCGTTCATCCCGAGCAACCCTGGCTCGGCCAGCGGGTTGCGGGTCAGCGCCTGGAGCACCGCGCCCGAGAGCCCGAGGGCGGCGCCGGCCAGCACACCGAGGGCCGTACGTGAGAGCCGCTCGTCCACGACCACGTCGCCGTACGTCCCCGTGTCGTGGAACAGGCCGTGCCAGACCTGGTCCAGCGACAGCGCTTTCGCCCCGATCGCGATGCTCGCCAGAGCGACGAGCACCAGGAGCACGACCGAGAGCAGGAGCCCAAGGGTCCTCGCCGCCCGGCGGGTTGGGGGCGCGGGGGCGGTCTCCGCGCGCTGTTCCGGAGGACTGTCGACCAACACGAGGTTAGGTTAGCCTACCCTCGCATTCGATCTCGATCCCCGGTTCCTGTGACATCCGCCCGCGTCCCGCTGGGGGACCGTCAGAGCCCCAGCCTGGCCAGCGCCTTCTCCCCGTCCAGCGCGCAGGAACCCTCCCCCGCCGCCGTCCACGCCGCCGCGCACAGCGCCCGCAGCCCGTCCAGCGCCTCGCCGTCACCCGTCAGCTCCAGCCGACCGGCCCCGGCCGTCGCCGTCCACCCGCCGCAACGGAAACCGTCACCTTCCTGGGTGATCTCCGGCTGCCCGGTGAGCAGCCCGCGCAGATCGGCGTCCACATACGTCGGACGGTGCCGCGGCGGCGCGGCGAGCAGCTGCGCCCCGTCGGTGACCCCGGTCAGCACCAGCAGCGAGTCCACCCCGCCGTTGAACGCGCCCTCGATGTCCGTGTCCAGCCGGTCCCCGACCACCAGCGGACGCTCGGCCCCGGTCCGGATGATCGTCTCCCGGTGCATCGGGGGCAGCGGCTTGCCCGCGACCTGCGGCTCGGCACCCGTCGCGATCCGCACGACCTCCACGGCCGCCCCGTTGCCCGGCGCGATGCCCCGCCCGCTCGGAATCGTCAGATCGGTGTTGGACGCGAACCACGGCACGCCACGCCGGATCGCGTACGACGCCTCGGCGAACCGCCCCCAGGGCAGATCCGGCCCGCCGTAGCCCTGCACGACCGCTGCCGGGTCGTCGTCCGCCGACTCCACCGGCGTCAGGCCCCGCTCGCGCAGCGCCACCCGCAGCCCGTCCCCACCGATCACCAGCACCCGCGCCCCGGCCGGCACCTGCTCGCTGATCAGCCGCGCGACGGCCTGCGCTGAGGTGATGACCTCGTCCGCGCCCGTCGGTATGCCCAGCTCCGTCAGATGCTCGGCCACCACGTCCGGGGTCCGCAGCGCGTTGTTGGTGACGTACGCCAGACGCATCCCGCCCGACCGGGCCACCGCCAGCGAGTCGACCGCGTGCGCGATCGCGCTCCCGCCCGCGTACACCACCCCGTCCAGATCGAGCAGCGCCGTGTCGTACGCCTCGCTCAGGGGCTGCCCACTGCCCTCGGGCCTCGTCCTGACGCCCTGGCTCATGTCCACATCGCTCCTCGTTCACTCGCCTTTCCCCCGATCATCCCGCATGCCACTGACACACGTACGATGCCGGGATGAACACTGCCGGTCACTGGGAGGCAACGGCGCGTCGAGGCCTGGAACTGACCCCGTTCCGAGGCCTTCGTTACGACCCCGACCGGGTCGGCAGCCTCGCCTCCGTCACCTCCCCGCCCTACGACGTCGTCGTACGCCCCGACGGCCTGCACCACCTCCAGTCGGCCGACCCGTACAACATCGTCCGGCTGATCCTGCCCCAGGCCGGCACCCCCAGCGCCCGCACCGAGCAGGCCGCCGACACCCTGCGCCGCTGGCTGGACGAGGGCATCCTCACCGCCGACCCCGAGCCGGGCCTGTACGTGTACGAGCAGCGCAACGGCGACGGCATGCTCCAGCGCGGCATCATCGGCACCCTGCGGGTCACCGAGCCCGCCGAAGGCGTGGTGCTCCCGCACGAGGACGTCATGCCGCCCGTGGTCGCCGACCGCGCCGCCCTGATGCGGGCCACGCGCGCGAACCTCGAGCCGCTGCTGCTGACCTACCGGGGAGACGGCGCCGCGGCCGAGGTCGTGGAGCGTACGGCGGACCGCCCGCCCCTGTTGGCCACGACCACCGAGGACGGCTTCCGGCACCGCCTCTGGTCCGTCACCGACCCCGGCGAACTGACCCGCGTCCAGACCGACCTCGCCGGCCGCCAGGCCCTGATCGCCGACGGCCACCACCGCTGGGCCACCTACCGCCGGCTGCGCCTGGAACACCCCTCCCCCAGCCCCTGGGACTACGGCCTGGTCCTCCTGGTCGACACCGCCCGCTACCCGCTGCGCGTCCGCGCCATCCACCGGCTGCTGCACGGCCTGCCGGTCGCGGACGCGCTGGCGGCGGTGAACGGCCTGTTCCGGGTACGACACCTCGACAAACCCCTCCCCGAGGCCCTGGAGACACTGGCGGACGCGGCCTGCGCCGGCAACGCCTTCCTGCTGGCCGGCGACGGCGCCTTCCACCTGCTCGACCGCCCGGACCCGGACCTGCTGGCCCGGACCGTCCCGGCGGACCGCCCGGCCGCCTGGCGCGCCCTGGACGCCACGGTCCTGCACGCCACGCTGCTCGACCACGTCTGGCACATCCCCGAGGACTCCCCGGCCCACATCGCCTACATCCACGACACGGCCGCGACCGTAGAGAAGGCGGAACGCGACGGCGGTACGGCGGTGCTGATGCACCCGGTCCGCGAGGAAGTCGTACGCGACCTGGCCCGGCAGGGCGTGACCATGCCCCGCAAGTCGACGTCGTTCGGCCCCAAACCGGCCTCGGGGCTGGTGCTCCGCGCACTGGAGATCTGAGCCGCAGCGGCTGACGCCGCACGGGCCGACAGCACACGAAAGAGGGCGGGTTCCCGGGGGAACCCGCCCTCTTCTCGGTGACTGACGTCAGTCCTTGTCGCCGTCCTCCGGGGAGGCGTCGGTGGACTCGTCGGCCGCGTCCTCACCCTCCTCGGACAGAGCGTCGACGAACTCCACGCCGTCCAGCTCGGCGAGCCGGTCGGAGGCGTCCGTGCTGCCGTCCCGGTCGGCCTCGACGGCCTTCGCGAACCACTCCCGCGCCTCGCGCTCCCGGCCGGCCGCCAGCAGGGCGTCCGCGTACGCGTAGCGCAGGCGAGCGGTCCACGGCTGCACCGAGTTGGAGGCCAGCTCCGGGCTCTGAAGGGTCACGATGGCCGCGTCCAGCTGGCCCATGTCACGCCGGGCACCGGCGGCGACGAGGCGCATCTCGACCTGACCGGCCTTGTCCAGCTTGTGCACCTCCGGGGCGCCGGCCATGTCCAGCGCCTTCTCCGGCCGGCCGAGCCCGCGCTCGCAGTCGGCCATCACCGGCCACAGGTCCACGCTGCCGGTCATCCGCCGGGCGGCCCGGAACTCGGCGAGGGCCTCGCCGTACTTCTGGTTCGCGTACGCGGCGAATCCGGCGGCCTCGCGTACGGCGGCCACGCGGGACGCCAGACGCAGCGCCACCCTGGAGTAGCCGTAGGCGCCCTCGGGATCCTCGTCGATGAGCCGGGCGACCATCACCAGGTTCTTGGCGACGTCCTCCGCGAGCGTCTTGGGCAGGCTCTGGAGCTCCTGCCGGACGTCCCTGTCGATCTCGTCGCCGGTGACGTCCTCGGGGATCGGCAGCCGCTTGATCGGCTCCCGGTCCCGGTCCCGGTCCCGCTCATCGCGGAACCGGCCACCGCCACGGCGGTCGTCACGGCCGTCCCGGCCGTCCCGGCCCCGGAAGCCACCGGGGCGACCGCCGCGGTCGCCACGGTCACCGCGGTCGTCCCTACGGGGCCCGCGGCTCCCACGGTCATCCCGGGTGTCCCGGCCCCGGAAGCCACCGCGGTCATCCCGGCTGTCCCGGCCCCGGAAGCCACCGCGGTCACCACGGCTGTCGTCCCGCCGGAACCCACCGCGCTCACCACGGTCGCGGTCGTCGCGGCGGTCGTCGCGGCGGTCATCACGGCGGAAGCCACCACGGTCGTCATCGCGGCGGTCATCGCGGCGGAAGCCACCACGGTCGTCGTCACGGCGGAAGGAGGGGCGGTCGCCGCGGTCGTCACGGCGGAAGGAGGGACGGTCGCCACGGTCGTCACGGCGGAAGCCGCGGTCTCCACGGTCGTCCCGGCGGTCGTCGCGCCTGTCATCACGCCGGTCGTCCCGATGGAAGGCCGGGCGCGAACCCCGCTCACCCTCACGGCGGTAGCCGCCGCCACGGCTGTCGTCGCGCCGGTCGTCGCGCCTGTCATCGCGGCGGAACCCGCCGCGCTCGCCACGGTCGCGGTCGTCGCGCCGGTCATCCCGACGGTCGTCACGGCGCGCGTAGCCACCGCCGCGGTTCTCGTCGCGCCGGCCGTAGCCGCCACGGTTGTCGTCACGCCGGTCGTCACGGCGGAAGGAGGGGCGGTCGCCACGGTCGTCACGGCGGAAGGAGGGGCGGTCACCACGGTCGTCACGGCGGAAACCGCGGTCTCCACGGTCGTCCCGGCGGTCGTCGCGCCTGTCATCACGCCGGTCGTCCCGACGGAATCCGCCGCGCTCACCCCGGTCGCGGTCATCCCGCTGGAACCCGGGACGTGCGCCCCGTTGGTCGCCCTCGCGGCGGAAACCACCACCACGGCGGTCGTCGCGCCGGTCATCACGACGATCGTCACGGCGGCCGTAGCCACCGCGGTCGCCACCGCGGTCGCCACTGCGGCGGTCGTTGTCGCGCCGGTCGTTGTCGCGGCGGAAGCCGCCACGGTCACCCCGGTCACCACTGTCCCGTCGCCGCGGGTCGCGCTCCGGTCGGTCGTCGGGCGAGTTGGTGGACATGGTGACTCCTGTCTTCGGTACTACAAGCATTGTAAAAACAAAAGGACCCCTGGTCCCAGCTGAACGCTGGTGACCAGGGGTCCTTCCAAAGATTGTTCGGCGGTGTCCTACTCTCCCACAGGGTCCCCCCTGCAGTACCATCGGCGCTGTGAGGCTTAGCTTCCGGGTTCGGAATGTAACCGGGCGTTT
>NZ_JBVHWM010000048.1:0-73599 GCF_055564375.1 Streptomyces sp. NPDC029138 | reverse complement strand
TTGCCGCTCCCTCCCGCCGTGCGGGGCACCCTGCGCCCCCCCCCCCCGCCCCCGCCCCCCCCCCCCCCCCCCCCGGCTGAGGTAGATGTGGGTGTTTTTTACGTTCCGTTACCTAGGAGACGAGGAGGTCGGTGCCGATGGTCCTCGCTCTGACTGTGTGCGGGATCGTGGTCGCGCTCGTGGTGGTGGGACTGTTCCTGTTCGGGCTGCGCCGCAGGCTCATCCAGCGCTCCGGCGGCACCTTCGACTGTTCGCTGCGCTGGGACCTGCCCGAGAAACCGGACACGGGCGGCAAGGGCTGGTCCTACGGCGTCGCCCGCTACAACGGCGACCGCATCGAGTGGTACCGGGTCTTCTCCTACGCCCCCCGCCCCCGCCGCGTCCTGGAGCGCGGGCAGATCGAGGTGGCCGGCCGTCGGCTGCCCGAGGGCGAGGAGGAGCTGGCGCTGCTGTCGGACGCGGTGGTGCTGGCCTGTACGCACCGGGGCACCCGCCTGGAACTCGCCATGAGCGAAGACGCGCTGACCGGTTTTCTCGCGTGGCTGGAGGCAGCCCCGCCCGGACAGAGGGTGAATGTGGCGTAGCCACATTCACCCTCTGGGTGGGGGTCCCCGGACGAAGTCTGGGGGAGCGTCAACGTCGCTTAGGCGTTTTTACAGGTTGCTGCTGATCGCGTTCACCAGTTCACCGTCGCTGGTGTCGCCGCTGAACTCCCAGAAGAAGGCGCCGCCGAGGCCCTGGCTGTTGGCCCAGGCCATCTTCGACTTGATGGTGGCGGGAGTGTCGTACGACCACCAGTTGCTGCCGCAGTGCGCGTACGCGGTGCCGGCGACGGTGCCGGTGGCCGGGCAGGACGACTTCAGGACCTTGTAGTCCTCGATGCCCTGCTCGTAGGTGCCGGTCGCCGGTCCGGTGGCCGTGCCGCCCGGGGCGTCCTGGGTGACGCCGGTCCAGCCGCGGCCGTAGAAGCCGATGCCGATGAGCAGCTTCTTCGCGGGCACGCCGATCGCCTTGAACTTGGCCATCGCGTCGGCGGTGGTGAAGCCCGCCTTGGGGATGCCGTCGTACGAGGTGAGCGGGGAGTGCGGGGCGGTCGGGCCCTTGGCGTCCCAGGCCCCGAAGAAGTCGTACGTCATCACGTTGTACCAGTCGACGTACTGGGCCGCGCCCGCGTAGTCCGCGGCCTCGATCTTGCCGCCGGCCGAGCCGTCGGCGGTGGTGGCCGCGGTGACCAGGTTGTTCGAGCCGAACTTGGCGCGCAGCGCGGACATCACGTTCTTGAAGGCCGCGGCCCCGCTGGTGTCACAGGTCAGACCGCAGGCGTTCGGGTACTCCCAGTCGATGTCGATGCCGTCGAAGACGTCGGCCCAGCGCGGGTCCTCGACCAGGTCGTAGCAGGACTGGGCGAAGGCGGCCGGGTTCTTGGCCGCGTCCGCGAAGCCGCCGGACCAGGTCCAGCCGCCGAAGGACCACAGCACCTTGATGTTCGGGTACTTGGCCTTCAGCTGGCGCAGCTGGTTGAAGTTGCCGCGCAGCGGCTGGTCCCACGTGTCGGCGACGCCGCTGACCGACTGGTCGGCGGTGAAGGCCTTGTCGTAGTCGGCGTAGGAGTCGCCGATCGCGCACTTGCCGCCGGTGACGTTGCCGAAGGCGTAGTTGATGTGCGTGATCTTGGCCGCGGAGCCGGACGTCACCAGGTTCTTGACGTTGTAGTTGCGGCCGTAGATGCCCCACTCGGTGAAGTAGCCGAGCTTGACCTTGTCGCCGGTGGGCGGGGGAGTGGTGCCGCCGCCGGTGGTGTGCACCTTGACCGCGCCGCTGACCGGGCCGGTCTGGTCGGCGGTGTCACGGGCCCGCACGGTGTAGGAGTAGTCGGTGCCGGCGGTCAGGCCCGTGTCGGTGTACGACGTGGTGGTGACCGTGGCGACCTTGGTGCCGTCGCGCAGGACGTCGTAGTCCTTGACGCCCTTGTCGTCGGTGGCCGCGCTCCAGGAGAGCTTCACCGAGGTGTCGGTGACCGAGGAGGCGGTCGGGGTGCCGGGCGCGGAGGGTGCCGCGTCGCCGGGGACCGTCGTGCCGTCGCAACTGTCGCCGTTCAGCTTGCAGTTGGACGGGGAGCCGGAGCCCGCGCCGTTGAAGCCGAAGGAGACGGAGGCGCCCGGGGCGAGGGTGCCGTTGTAGGACTTGTTCTTCGCGGTCCAGTGGGTGCCGGAGCCGGTGACGTCCGCGTCCCAGGCGGAGGTGACGGACGTGCCGGAGGGGAAGTCCCACTCGACGGTCCAGGAACTGATGCTGCTGGTACCGGTGTTCTTGATGGTCCACTGACCACCGAAGCCGGTGCCCCAGTCGCTCGTCTTGGTGAAGGCGGCCGTCGCGTTCGCCGCCGCCTGGGCGGGGCTCGCGAGTCCGACCAGGCCGGCCAGGGGGAGCAACAGGGTCGCGAACCCTGCCGCGGCTCTGTGTCTGAAGCGCATGCTGCGCCTCCCTCGTCATCGGGGGTGTCAGGGGCATGACTGAGCCTTCACGCCCACGGTGCTGCGAGGGTAGAAAGGTCTGGACCACCCGTCAATAGGTCTGGACCATTCCTGGGTGAGCCGCGCTAGACCCCCAACTCCCGGGCGAGAACCGCCGCTTGCACCCGGCTGCGCAGCTCCAGCTTGGCCAGCAACCGGCTGACGTGCGTCTTCACCGTGCCCTCCGCCATGTCCAGCCGGGCCGCGATCTCCGCGTTCGACAGGCCCTCGCCGATACAGCCCAGCACCTCCCGCTCCCGCCGGGTGAGGCACTCCAGCACGGCCGGGTCGGCCTCCGCCTCCCGCGCCGGGCCCGCGGCGAACTCGGCGATCAGCCGCCGGGTCACGGCGGGCGCGACGATCCCCTCCCCGCGCGCCACCGTCCGCACCGCCTCCAGCAGCTCCCTCGCCTCCGCGTTCTTCAGCAGGAACCCGGCCGCCCCCGCCCGCAGCGCCCCGAACACGTACTCGTCGAGGTCGAAGGTGGTCAGCACCAGCACGTCCGCGAGCCGCTCGGCGACGATCCGCCGGGTCGCGGACACCCCGTCGAGGCGAGGCATCTGCACGTCCATCAGGACCAGGTCCGGCTTGAGGCTCCGGGCCAGTTCGACGGCCTGCTCGCCGTCCGCCGCCTCGCCGACCACCTCGATGTCCGGCGCGCTGCGCAGGATCAGGACCAGCCCGGCGCGGACGGCGGACTGGTCCTCGGCGACCAGGACACGGATCATGCGGGATCTCCTTCGGTGAGCGGAAGCGTGGCTCGTACGGCCCACAGGGCGCCCCGAGGTCCGGCCTCGAACGTGCCGCCGAGCAGCGCGGCCCGCTCCCGCATCCCGGTCAGACCGGAACCGGAGCCGGGTGCGCGCGGGCCGTCGCCGGGCCGGTACGGGCTGCTCACCCGGATGTCCAGCATCCCGTCCCGCTGCCGGAGCGAGACCCGGACGGGCCCCTTCGCCGCGTGCTTCAGGGCGTTGGTCAGCGACTCCTGCACGATCCGGTAGGCGGCGAGTTCCACGGGCGCCGGCACCTTGCCGTGACCGGCGTCGAGCGTGACGTCCAGACCGCCCGCCCGCGCCCTGCCGACCAGCGCGCCGAGTCCGTCCAGCGTGGGGGACGCGGCGGGCTCCCGGTCTCCGGTGCTGTCGCGCAGGATGCCGATCAGTCGGCGCATCTCGGCCAGCCCTGCCACGCTGTTCTCCCGGATGACGGCCAGCGCCTCCTGTGAGGTCTTCGGGTCGTCGAGGGAGAGCGCCGCCGTGGAGTGGATGGCGATGGCCGACAGGTGATTGGCGACCATGTCGTGCAACTCCCGTGCCATCCGCGCGCGTTCGGCGGTGACCGCCTGGGTGCGGTCCATCTCGGCCAGCAGCGCGGTCTGTTCGGCGCGCAGCCGGGCCGCCTCGGCGGCGTCGCGGTGGTTACGCACGAGCGCTCCGGTGGCGGCGGGGGCCAGCGCCACCACCCCGACGCCCACACCGATCAGCAGCCCCTGCGGATCGCGCCAGAGTGCAGCCGGGACGATCCCGCCGACGACCGTCAGCATCCCGGTGATCCACGGGATACGCCGGGCGGAGGCCGGGGTGCCGTACAGGACGGCCGCGTACATCAGGTCGGTGTACAGCACGACGGTGACGATGCTGCCGACGGTCACCGTGTCCAGGGCCAGCGCGGCCGTGCCGACCAGCAGACCGGCGCGCGGGCGGATGCGGCGCAGCGGCTCGCACGCGGCCGTCAGCGCCAGCGGCACCAGCGGCGCCCACGGCGCGTGCCACAGCACCAGGCTGTCGGACGCCAGGCGGGGACGGATGCCGAGCGCCCACAGCAGCACCCCGCCGAGCAGCCCGCCCACGGCGATGCGCAGGTCGTCGCGGTGCGGGCGGGGGAGCGCGAGGGGCATGCCCCCATCCAACACGGCTCGGAGGCGGGCCGCCTGCTTCCGGGGGAGGGTCCTGGCGTGCGACTTTCGCTTACGGCGGTCTCCTCTGCGCCGACGACGAAAACGGCGGAACCGACCGGGAGCCTGGAAGGGTGGACGAGGGGAGCGAACCGTGATCGTCGGACTGATCATCGCCTGTGAGGTGGCGTTCTGGGTGCTGCTGGCGGCCGGGCTGGCCTTCCGGTACGTGTTCCGGATGCCGCGCACCGGCCTGGCCCTGCTGCTGTGCGAGCCGCTCCTGGAGATCGTGCTCTTCGCCGTCACCGCGATCGATCTGAGGAACGGCGCCGAACCGGACTGGCGGCACGGCCTCGCCGCGGTCTACATCGGCTTCACGGTCGGCCTCGGCCACTCCACCGTCAGGTGGGCGGACGCCCGGGTGGCCCACCGCTTCGCCGGCGGCCCTCCTCCCGTAAGGCCACCGAAGTACGGCACGGCCCGTGCCGTCCACGAGTGGAAGGTCGCCGCCCGCTGGATCATGGCCTCGGCCGTCGCCCTCGCCCTGCTCCAGGGAGCGGTCTGGTACGTCGGCGACGGCGGGGACACCGGCTCGCTGCGGGCCTGGCAGCAGCGGATGCTGTGGGTGATCGGCATCAATGTGGTCATCGCGGCGAGCTACACGCTCTTCCCGAAGCGGGGGCCGGAGGGCACAGCTGTCGGAAGGCCGGTCGAAAAGTCTGTCGACACCGACACGGGCACCGGGACATCATCGCGGCGATGACACGCACCGACACGCCTCCCGCCTGGGACGAGCGCACTCAGCTGACCACCTTCCTCACCTACGTCCGCGCCACCGCGCGCGCCAAGTGCGAGGAACTCTCCGACGAGGACGCCGTGAAGGCGATCCTCCCCGGCTCGCCGCTGATGACGCTGAGCGGGCTGATCAACCACCTGCGCTGGGTCGAGTACTACTGGTTCCGGGTCGTCTTCCTGGGGGAGCCGGACGAGGGTCCCTGGACCGACGAGGACCCCGACCGCGAGATGCGGATCGCCGTCGACATCCCGCTGTCCCGGCTGCTCGACGAGTACGCCGAGGAGACCGCGCGGCACGACGAACTCGTCGCCGCGCACGACCTGGACACCAAGGCACAGCGCAAGCGGGGCGACGGCAGCGCGGTGGACCTGCGCTGGATCCTGCTCCACCTCATCGAGGAGACGGCCCGGCACAACGGCCACCTCGACATCCTGCGCGAGCTGATCGACGGCCGCACGGGCGACTAGGCCAGCGGGGCTGGGCCCGACAGGGCCTAGCGCTCCCCGCCCGGCACCCACAGCACGTCGCCGGTCTCCCGGTTGGCGCTGCGGGCCAGGATGAACAGCAGGTCGGAGAGGCGGTTGAGGTAGGTCGCGGTGAGCGGGTTCATCGTCTCGCCGTGCACCTCCAGGGCCGACCAGGTGGAGCGCTCGGCCCGGCGTACGACCGTGCACGCCTGGTGCAGCAGGGCGGCGCCCGGGGTGCCGCCCGGCAGGATGAAGGAGCGCAGCTTCTCCAGCCGCTCGTTGAAGCGGTCGCAGTCCGCCTCCAGCCGGTCGACGTAGAACTGCTCCACCCTCAGCGGCGGGAACTCCGGGTTCTCCACCACCGGCGTCGAAAGATCCGCGCCGACGTCGAACAGGTCGTTCTGGACGCGGGTGAGGACCGCGACGATCTCCTCATCCAGGCCGCCCAGCGCGATGGCGGTGCCGATCACCGCGTTGGCCTCGTTGGCGTCCGCGTAGGCGGAGATCCGGAGGTCCGTCTTGGGCACCCGGCTCATGTCGCCGAGGCTGGTGGTGCCCCGGTCGCCGGTCCTCGTGTAGATGCGCGTCAGGTTGACCATGCGGCCAGCGTAGTTATGCCCCGGCCGTCCGGAACACCCGTGTGCCCGCCGTCACGGCCAGTGCGGGGAAGCCGACGGCGATCAGAATGCCGTAGAGCATGTGCGGGCTGGTGTACTGGCCGACGTAGGCGTCCCGGGCGGCGTCCACCAGATAGCGGAACGGGACGAAGTGCGACAGCACGTCCAGCCATGTTGATCAGCGGGCCGAAGGAGAGCAGGGCGAAGCCGGAGCGCAGGGACTGACGGAGAGAGCGGCCGTAGACGATGGCCGTGTCGTGAAGCAGCATCGGGCGGGTCCTGACGTTTCTGTTCGGCCGCGTACGGCCAGACGGCGACGGGGGCGGTGTCGGCCGATGGGGCGGGCCCGCGGCCGGTTACGGCGAGGAAGGTGTCCTGGAGGTCGCGTCGAGCGAGCCGCCGTAGCGGAAGCCTCAGCGCGCTCGGGGTGCCCTCGGCGGCGACCGTGCCCCGGTCGACGATCACGTACCGTGCGTGTCGCGCAGCCGGCGGACCAGGTCCCACAGGTCGGCTCGGCTGCCGGGGTCCAGGCCGGTCGTCGGCTCGTCCAGGAACAGCACCTTTGGGCGGTGGGTGAGCGCCATCGCGATGTCCGGGCGGCGCCGCGTGCGGGAGAGCGGTGGGCGGGCTCGGCCGTGGTGCGCCGGGCGCCGTAGGCAGGGCGGGCGGTACGGCGGAAGAAATGCCCTGGTGCACGTGCCCCACGGTGAGTGCCCCGGCTGGTACGGATGGGGGACGGGTGCCCCATCCGACGAGACGCCGGCTTGACGAGAAGGTCCCGCCTCCGTTCGTCCGGTCCGGGCGCCGGAGGCCGCCTACAACTACTTCCCCGCCAAGGAAGACCTCTTCTTCGACCGCTCGGCGGGCGTGGCCGACCGGCTCGCCCGCTGGGTCCGGGGCCGGGACGCCGGGGAGTCCGCCGCGCGCGCCGTCCTGCGTGAACTGCGCGGCGAGGTCGAGGCCGTCTCGCCCCGCGTCGCGAGGCCCCGCCACTTCGCTCCCGGCTGTGGAGCCTCCAGCAGGAGATCCACGACACCCTGGAGGCGGCCGTGCGCGAGGAGACCGGCGCCGCCGCCGACCCGCTGCCGGACCTGATGGCCGGTCAGGTCTGCTGGAGCCACCAGTCCGCTCGGCCATGCCGTACGGGGTGAGCCCTAGCGGAGCGCCCCCGTCCGCACGGCGGCGACGAACGACGACCAAGGCCCGGCCGCGAAGAGGAGGGCGGGGCCGTCAGGGGCCTTGCTGTCGCGGACGGGGACGGCGGGGGAGAGACTGTCGGAGACTTCGAGGCAGTTCCCGCCGTCGGGGTTGCTGTAGCTGCTCTTGCGCCACGTCATTCTGGTCATGTCGCTGGCTCGCACGGGGACGCCGAGGTAGAGGTCGTCGGCGACTTCAAGGCATTCTCCGCCGTCGGGATTGCTGTAACTGCTCTTGCGCCACGTCACACCGGTCATGTCGCTGGCTCGCACGGCACTTCCTCCAACACTCGCAGGATGAACTTCCGCGACTCGGTCGGGACCGAGTGCCTGGTCGCGCATTGCATCGTACGCACGTTGCAGTCGCTCAACCGCGGCGTTTTCCTCCACCAGTTCGCCACGGTGCGCGTTCTCCGTGT
Source organism: Streptomyces sp. NPDC029138 (assembly GCF_055564375.1). NCBI lineage: Bacteria > Bacillati > Actinomycetota > Actinomycetes > Kitasatosporales > Streptomycetaceae > Streptomyces > Streptomyces sp. NPDC029138. The sequence goes on along the minus strand of NZ_JBVHWM010000048.1, from coordinate 65,697 downwards.
ACGCCACCGTAGTGCCGGACGTCAGCCGCAGGAACATGACGTCGGTGCTCACCAGACCGTGCAGACCCGAGCGGTCCGGCAGTGCCTGAAGCGTGATGTTGGGGCGCTCGGACACCTCCAGGAGGTAGTCCAACTGCTCCCGCCACGCCGCCTCGTCGCGCAGTGGCGTGCGCAACGCCGTCTCGGAGACCAGGGCACGGAACGGCGGGGCGTCCTGGCCCTCCAGGAGCAGCCGTCGTCCGGTGCGCGCGGTGACCTGCTGGTCCAGTGCCGCGCCCTTGTAGCCGCCGAGGGCGAGCACCTCGCGCGCGTAGGCGTCCGTCTGCAACAGGCCGGGCAGGATGCTCACGGAGTACTTCCAGAGGCTCACCGCCTCGGACTCCAGAACCATGTACCGCCGGTACTGCTCCTTGAACTGCGTCGGGTCCGCCACGGCCATCTCCCACATCGCCAGCAGCAGTCCAGGTGTGCCGTAGTACTGGTCCAGCGCCTCGGCCACCTCCGGCCCGCCCAGTGTCTCCCCGCTCTCCAGCTTCCTGAAGAGCGAGGGATCCCAGCCGACCGCCTTGGCCAGCTCGCGCAGGCTCAGGCCCCTGGAGGTGCGGAGCAGGCGGAGTTCCTCCGCGTAGCGTCGGCGGGGCTCCTGACTGCGCCCGGTGATCGCCCTCCGCATCGGCATGGGGCACCCCCTTCGTGGTCGCCGTGTGACGGTCCGGACGCAGAGCGTATCGGCGCGCACGCGACCGTTGTGCCGAAAGGATCGGTGCCGTACCGGTACGGGTTGACGCCCACTCACCGGCCGGGCGGGCCGCGGGAGCCGACTCCCCCCGATTCGGCGATGCCGTCCGTGCCCTCATCGGCCGCTGACCGCCCGGCTCGTGGAGTCGCGCCCTCCGCCCCGTACTCCTGCCGGTGTGATGTCCGTCAAATGGGACGTGACGCGCGTTACTTACCGGTCACACAGCGGCGCCGGAGCGCTATGGTCCGCCGAGAGGCAGACCTTTCACCGCGTTCATAGGGAGTCGGAGTGGCACGGAAGCTCGCCGTCATCGGGGCCGGTCTCATGGGTTCCGGCATCGCCCAGGTCGCCGCGCAGGCGGGCTGGGACGTCGTCCTGCGTGACGTCACCGACGAGGCACTGAAGCGCGGCACCGACGGCATCAAGGCCTCGTACGACAAGTTCGTCGGCAAGGGCAAGCTGGCGGCCGAGGACGCCGAGGCCGCCCTCGCGCGCATCACCCCGACCACCGACCTGGACGCCGCCGCCGAGGCCGACATCGTCGTGGAGGCGGTCTTCGAGAAGCTGGAGGTCAAGCACGAGATCTTCCGCGCGCTCGACAAGCTCGTGCGCGAGGACGCCGTGCTCGCCTCCAACACGTCCGCCATCCCGATCACCAAGATCGCGGCGGCCACCGAGCGCCCCGAGCGGGTCGTCGGCGTGCACTTCTTCTCGCCGGTGCCGATGATGCAGCTCGTCGAGCTGGTCCGCGGCTACAAGACCAGCGACGAAACCCTCGCCAGAGCCCGGGAGTTCGCCGAGTCCGTCGGCAAGACCTGCATCGTCGTCAACCGGGACGTCGCCGGCTTCGTCACCACCCGGCTGATCTCCGCCCTCGTGGTCGAGGCGACCAAGCTCTACGAGTCCGGCGTCGCCACCGCCGAGGACATCGACCTCGCCTGCAAGCTGGGCTTCGGTCATGCCATGGGCCCGCTCGCCACCGCCGACCTCACCGGCGTGGACATCCTGCTGCACGCCACGAGCAACATCTACACCGAGTCCCAGGACGAGAAGTTCGCCCCGCCGGAGCTGATGCGCCGGATGGTGGATGCCGGTGACATCGGCCGCAAGAGCGGGCAGGGCTTCTACAAGTACTGAGTCAACCCGCCCACGCACAACCACCCCGGGAGTGTCACTCCCCGGGGTGAATTCGGTATCGGTTCGCTTACAAGCAGCAACCGCACCGCCACCCGAACAGTCAGACGTTGCACAGCACCGTCACCGAGTACGCCAACCGCACTCAACGGGGAGCGCATATGCACATCAGGGGCGACCACGCCGAGCTGGTCGTCGGGGGCCGCCTCGACGTCCGCAGCGCGGCGGACGCCCGTACGGCCCTGCACTCGGCCGTCGACACCGGAGTCGGCGACCTGGTGCTGGACCTGTCCGAACTGGACTCCTGGGACGCCACCGGACTCGGGGTGATCATGGGTGCCCACCGGCGGGCCGGCCGCTGCGGGCGCCGTCTGGTGCTGCGGGGCGTGCCCCCGCAGATGCAGCGCCTGTTGGTGGCGACCCGGCTGCACCGCATCCTCGCCATCGAGGGCGGCATCGGGGTGGAGTCGCTGCCCCGGGTGTGAGGCACGCAATCCTCACAAGACCGTGACCTCTCGGACCGCTTGGCACCCCGCCCTGTCGGAGACACTGAGCGAAGGTTTAGGGTGCGGTCGCCCGCCGCGACGCGACCCTCGACCGAGCGGGCCCGGACCAGAAGCGACAGCGCGGTGTGCGACAAGGCCGGGAGGGGCCGGAAACACGGGCACACAACGCTTTTGGGGGGCTTGAACCCATGGACCCGATCGAGCCGATCGACCCGATCAACCCGATCACCCCGGGCTCCGAGGAGCACGGCCAGGCGCACAGCCGCCGACCGCCCCGGGACTCCCTCACCTCCGACTTCGCCCCCGGCCCGGCCGCGCCCGCCCGCATGGCCCAGCTCGTCACCGGCGACCTGCAACTGACCGTCAATCCGGTCGACGGCAGCGAGATAGAGCCCTGCCCGCCGGCCGAGCGCCCCGGCAGGCCCCGCAAGCGCACCGCCGCCGAGCGCGCCGAGACCGAGCGGGCCGCCCGGCCGCCCGTGCCGCCCGGCCCCGCCCAGCCCGCGCTCGCCCTGCTGGAACGCCAGGACGAACGCGAACGCCTGGTCCGCCTCCTGGCCCGTGGCCGCTCGGTCCGGCTCACCGGCCCGGCCGGCTCCGGCCGCACCGCCCTGCTCGACCTGGTCGCCGAGGACTGCCTGGACCTCGCCCCCGACGGCGTGGTCCGCCTCAGCGGCTTCCACCGCACGGCCGGCGACCTCCTGCACGACCTGTTCCACGCCGTCCACGACGCCCCCCACCACCGCCCGGACCGGGACGAACTGCTCGACTGCGTCCGGGAGATCGGCGCGGTCGTCGTCCTGGACGACCTGGAGTTCGGCGGCGCCGCGCTGGACGAACTGCTCGACGCCACCCCGGAGTGCGCGTTCCTGTTCGCCGCCACCCCCGACGTGCCCGCGCCCTCCGCCGGGTCCGAGGTCGAGGAGGTCTTCCTCGGCGGCCTCGACCGCGCCGCCGGCGTGGAGATCCTGGAGCGGACCGCCGGCCGGGTGCTCACCGAGGAGGAGGCCAACTGGGCCGGCGACCTGTGGTTCGAGTCCGAGGGACTGCCCCTGCGGTTCGTCCAGGCCGGCGCCCTGCTCCGGCAGCGCGACCAACTGCGGGCCAGCACCGGCGCGGTCGACGAGTACGGCGTCTTCGAGGACGTGCGCCTGCCGGCGGACCCGCCCGTGGACCTGGAGGACGAGGTCCCGCTGCCCTCCCTCGGCGAGGCCGCGGCCCCCGCCCCGCTGCTCGCCTCCCGGCTCAGCGCCTCCGCCCGCGCCGCCCTCCGCTTCGCCGTCGCCCTCGGCGGTGAGCTGCCCCATCAGGCGCACCTGCCCGCGCTGGTCGGCGACACCCACGCGGACGCCGCCCTCGGCGAGCTGGCGAGCTGCGGCCTGGTCTCCCCGGTCGGCTCCCGCTACCGCCTCGCGGCCGGCGTGCAGACCCAGCTGGAGGCCGCCGGGTACGCCGACGACGCCCCCGGCCACGCCGACACCGCCGCCCAGCACTACGCCTGGTGGGCCGGTCATCCCTCCGTCACCCCGGAGCGGGTGTGCGCGGAGGCCGACGCGGTCCTGGCCGCACTCGCCGCCGTCGTGCCGCGGACGACCCCGCCCGTCGAGGGCGAGGAGAGCAGCGCCGTACGGCTGGCCCGCACGGCCGCGCCCGCCTTCGCCGCCGGACTCCACTGGAGCGCCTGGGAACGGGCCCTGCGGTCCGGCGCGGAAGCCTCCCGGCTGTCCGGCGAGGTGAGCGAACAAGCCTATTTCCATCACGAGTTGGGCATCCTCGCGCTCTGCACCGGCCAACTCGACCGGGCCCGGGCGGAACTGGAGGCGTCGAGCGGGCTGCGTGGCGCCCTCGCCGACAAGCGGGGCACGGTCGCCGGCCGCCGCGCCCTGGCCCTGCTCGCGGACCGGGCGGGCGAGGCGCCCGGGCTGCCGCCGGTGGCGGTGGGGGAGGAGCCGGCGGAGACACGGCAGGAGGAGCGGACGCCGGCGCCGTACGACACCGCGGTCACCCAGCGGGTCGCCGCGCCTCAGCCGCGCGGCGGCATCCGGCGCCTGGCCCGGCGCAACATCGTCGCGGCCGGCTCCGGCGCGCTGCTGGCCGCCGTGCTCGGTACGGTCGTCACGCTCGGCATGACCTCCCCCGACGACGCCGGCCGCAACCCGGCCGGCACGGTCGACGCCAACCCGTCCGCCGGCGAGGACATCGGCGACGGCGGCCTGGGCACGGGGCCGACGGACACCGGCGACACCGGCTCGGCCAGCAGCCGGCCCACGTCACCGGGGCCTGACGGGACGTACGGCACGGCGGACGACCCGGCGCCGCCCGCGCCCCCGTCCCGCCCGTCGGAGAGCATCAAGCCGTCCGACTCCTCTTCCGGCTCACCGTCCAAGTCACCGAAGCCGGGAGGGTCGAGTGGCGGTACGACAGGGGGCACGACCGGTGGGTCGACCGGTGGGTCGACCGGTGGTACGACGGGCGGTACGACCGGCGGCTCCACGGGCGGCACGACGAGCGGCGGCTCGACGACCGGCGGCACCGGCGGCACGTCGACCGGCGGTACGACCACGGGTGGGAGCGGAACCGGAGGCTCGACCGGAACGACGGGCGACACCACCGGGAGCACCGGCGGCTCCACGGACGGCACGACCACCGGCGGCTCGACGGGCGGCACCACGGGCGGCACCACCGGGGGCACCACGGGCGGCGACACGGGCGGCACGACGACAGGCAGCACGGACGGCTCCACCGGGGGGACGTCGAGCAGCGCGTCGGCGACGGAAACAGCCCCGGGGACGACCGACCCGGTGATGTGACACCACCCCCTCCAGCGCCGGTGCCGACATCGATGGGCAACTCCTTCTCCGCCGCGACGGTGCCCCACCCGGACGGCGGCGCCCGGCGGTGCCCGAGGGGCTCAGGCCGGTTGGGCACCGCCGGGCGACGCCGTAGTGGCGGAGCGCCGTTGCGGCGGGAAGAGTGGGCGACGGAGAGGAAGCCGACGGCGGGAAAACGGGCGGCGGGAAAGTCGGCGGCGGGAAAAGTGGGCGGCGGAGCAGGGTCGGGGCACTTCCCCCTTCGCCCCGCAGCCTTGAGCGGTCGGCGGGTCCCTTTTCCGCCGCGACGGCGCCCCACCCCGACGGCGTCGCCCGGCGGTGCCCGAGGGGCTCAGGCCGGTTCGGCACCGCCGGTTCCCGCCGTCGTGGCGGAGCGCCGTCGCGGCGGGAGGAGTGGGCGACGGAGAGGAAGCCGACGGCGGGAAAGCGGTCGGCGGGAAAGTGGGCGGCGGAGCACGGCCCGGGGCTCCCCCCTTCGCCCCGGAGCCTTGAGCGGTCGGAGGGTCCCCGCGCGGCTGCGAAGGGGGTGCGGGGGCAGAAACGGGACTGGGGCCGTCGGCTGGGACGAGCGGGGCTTGCCGCTAGAACAAGCGGAGCTTGTCGTCCTCGATGCCGCGTAGGGCGTCGTAGTCCAGGATGTGACAGTTGATGCCGCGGTCGGTGGCGAGGACGCGGGCCTGGGGCTTGATCTCCTGGGCGGCGAAGACGCCGCGGACCGGGGCCAGGTGCGGGTCGCGGTTCAACAGGTCGAGATAGCGCGTGAGTTGCTCCACGCCGTCGATCTCGCCCCGCCGCTTGATCTCGACCGCCACCGTCTGACCGTCCGCGTCCCGGCACAGGATGTCCACGGGTCCGATCGCGGTCATGTACTCGCGGCGGATGAGGGTGTACCCCTCGCCCAGCGTCTCGATGCGGTCGGCGAGCAGTTCCTGGAGGTGCGCTTCCACGCCGTCCTTGATCAGACCGGGGTCCACACCGAGTTCGTGCGAGGAGTCGTGGAGGATCTCCTCCATCGTGATGATCAGTTTCTCGCCCGCCTTGTTGACGACGGTCCAGACACCCTCGTCCTCGCCCGTCCCCTCCTTCAGCGTGCAGGGCGGCGACATCCAGTTGAGCGGCTTGTAGGCCCGGTCGTCGGCGTGGATGGAGACGCTGCCGTCCGCCTTGACCAGGATGAGTCGTGGCGCCGAGGGCAGGTGGGCGGTGAGCCGGCCGGCGTAGTCGACCGAGCATCGGGCAATGACGAGACGCATGGTCGGCAACGCTACTCGACGCCCGCCGGTGCTAGCGATCCGTCCGCCCAGCTCCCAGTGGATCGCCCCATTTGTCCCTTGAAACTCTTGTTCATCCCTGGCCGATTGTGGGCGTAACGGGATCGGTTCATATACGCATTCTGCTGGTGTGGTCACCGACCGTTGCCTACCGTAGGAACGGGAGGTTGCGGCCTCTGTACCGAGCGTGTTCGAAATCGCGAACTCCCTTACCTGTCCGGCAACCCCTGCTCTTCGGGGGTGCGAGAGGAGAACCCATGTCGCTCGACGTCTCACCGGCCCTACTCGAACAGGCCGAGCGAGGCGAGGTCGACGAAGCAGCATTCGTCGACTGCGTCCGGACCTCCCTGCCCTACGCATGGGAGATGATCAGCTCCCTGGTGGCCCAGCTGAAGGTGGACGGCGGCCCCTTCGCCGACAACCAGACGCCCCCGCCGGACGAGCAGGCACGCGGTCAGCTGCTGCGTGCGCTCGCGAGTGACGCCATACGCGGCGCGTTGCAGCGGCACTTCGGTGTGCGGCTGGCCTTCCAGAACTGCCACCGCGTGGCGGTGTTCCCGCTGGACGACTCGGTGGACGAGACGTTGGCCCGCTTCACGTCGGTACGCAGCCAGTTGCTGAACCAGTCGCCGGAGCTTCGGGACTGCTGACGCGCGGTTCGGGTACGGCCGAGACGGACAGCCGTCGGCTTGCCGCTCCACCCGCGGGGGAGGTGCATTGAGGACCGGGGCGGCAAGCCCCCCAGGCGGCTTGCGCGCGGAAGGCGGGTCAGCGCAGCTGGGGCAGCACCTCGGCGCCCAGGCGCCGTAGGTTCTCCTCCGTGGCCGCGAGGTCGCCCGAGCCCTCCACGAGGAGGGCGAAGCGGGAGATGCCGGTGCGCTCCGAGGTCGCCGCGAGCCGGTCGGCGGCGAGTCGCGGGGTGCCCACCGGGTGCAGTCCGCAGAGCAGTTCGGTGTAGGCGTACGGGTCGCGCATCGAGCGCGCCCGTCCGTCCACCGTCACATGGGCGTCCAGGCCCTGCCGCAGCCAGCCGGGCATCGCCTTCAGCAGCGTCTCCACCGCGTCCGTGCGCCGGTCGGCGAGCTGGCAGACCCCGGCGGAGACATGGGCGGCGCCCGCGATCTCATCGGCCGGCCGGCCCGCCGCGCGGGCGCAGCGACGCCACAGGGCGACCATCTCGGCCTTCTCCTCGTCCCCGACGTGCATGCCGAGCAGCATGGGCAGCCCGCGCTCACCGGCCAGCCGTACGCTCGCCGGTGAGGTGCAGGCGAGGACGACCTCGGGGCCCGGGGTGTCCGTCAGGGCCTCCGACGGGCGGGGGACGACCGGGACCTCACGGAAGGAGAACCGCTCCCCGGAGGCCCCCACGGACGGTTCGCTCAGCCAGCGCAGCAGCAGATCGAGCGACTCCGGGAACCCGTGTTCGTACGCCTCCAGTCCCGTGCCGAACACCTCCAGGTCCACCCAGGGGCCGCCGCGACCGATGCCCAGCGTGAACCGCCCGCCACTGGTCAGGTGCAGCAGCGCGGCCTGCTCGCCGAGGGCGACCGGGTGGGCCGTGGGCAGTACGCTGACGGCCGTGCCGACCCGGATGCGGCGGGTGCGGCCGAGCAGCAGCGCGGCCAGGGTGACCGCGGACGGGCATGTGCCGTAGGGCACGAAGTGGTGCTCGGCGAGCCAGACCGCGTCCAGCCCGGACTGCTCGGCGACCTCCGCCGAGCGGACCGCCCGGTGCAGGGCCTCCCCGGGGCCCTGGCCCGGGAACTGGGCCGCCAGCACAAAACTTCCTACGTGCATCGCATTTCCTGCTTCCTTGGCTCCGACCCGGAGCTCCCCCACCCGGCATAACCGTCTGACACGTGCCCAGGACACGGCCTGGCCGAAGAGATTTGCGGATTGTCTTCAGAATGGGTCGCTCTGGAGGGGGACTTGTACGGGTTGGTTCCCTGCGCCTACTCCACGCGTACCCGCCTCGGCGGCGCGTAGGCTGGATGGAGCCGTGCTCCCTGTATAGCCCCGAGAGGTGTCCCGTGTCCCCGCGTCGCAACCGACCGAAGGCAGCCGGATCGTCGGGCCGGAGCGCCGAGGACGACCACACCGGCCGGTACGGCGGCTGGCAGTCGACGGAGAGCTGGCAGGGCGAGGACTGGAGCGTGCGCCATGTCGCCGGGGCGAGCACGCAGGGCAAGACCTACCGCTGCCCGGGCTGCGACCAGCTGATCCCCTCCGCTGTCCCGCACGTGGTGGCCTGGCCGGAGTACGCGGGCGTCGACGACCGCCGGCACTGGCACAAGGCCTGCTGGAACGCGAAGGACCGCCGCACCACGCGGGTGCAGCGGTCCCGTAACGCGCCGAGGTTCTGAGCCGTACGGCTACCCGTCCCGGCTCTCACACGTCCCGGCTTCTCACACGTCCCGGCTCTGGAGCAGCGCGTACGCGCCCGCGTACACCGCCGCCGCAAGGACGATCATGATCCACAGCGGGTCCCAGCCGGACGGGCCGGACTCGCTCAGGGAGTTGGCGTAGAAGACGCTCAGCTGGTTGGGGATCGAGTACTCGAAGAGCCACTCGCGCAGCTTGTCCAGCGACTCCGTCACCATGAACAGCGCGAGCACCAGCGGCGCGAGGACCACGCCGATCATGATGGTGATGGCGCCCGCGGAGTGCCGGATGACCGAGCCGATGAGCAGCGAGACCAGGCCGAGCAGCGCCATGTAGAGGCTGATGCCGACGGTGGCCTTGAGCCAGTCACCGCCGGTCGGGGTGCGGGCGCCGGTGTTCTCCAGCATGGACGCCTGGACCATGGCCACGAAGCCGGAGGTGGCCAGGGTGACGACGAAGGCGACGGCGAAGAACACGATCGACTTGGCGGCGAGCACCCGGGCCCGGCTGGGGCACGCGGTCATCGTCGTCCGGATCATGCCGGTGCCGTACTCCGAGGCCGTGGTCAGCACGCCGAGCGTGATGATGCAGATGCTGCCGAGGAGCAGGCCGAAGAAGCCGAACGACAGCGGGTTCTCGCCGCTCAGGCTCTCGGGGTCGGAGTTTGCCTGGACCAGCGCGCCGGCCAGCAGGCCGATGCCGACCACGAGCAGCACGAACACGCCGAGCGTCCACATCGTGGAGCGCACCGACTTGATCTTCGTCCACTCGGAGGCCAGCGCGTGCCCGAGGTGGGTGCGCACGACCGGGATGGGCGAGGTGTAACCGGGGTACGGCCCACCGGGCGCCGCCTGCCAGTCAGGCGCGGCGGCCGGGGCCTGCGGCATGGGGGGCTGGTGGGTGCTCATCGGGCGTCCTCGGGCTGGGTCGGGTCGGCGGGGGCGGAGGCGGGAGCGGCGGCCGGGCTGGGCGTGGGGGCCGCGCCGGCGGCCGGGCTCGGGGCAGGTGCGGCCGGGCTCGTGGCGGGGGCCGGGGGAGCCGCGGCGGGCGCCTGCTGCGGGGCGGGCGGGGCGGCGGGGGCCTGCGGGGCAGCGGGGGCCTGCGGGGCAGCGGCGCTCGCGGAGGCGGCCGGAGTCGCCTTGGCCAAGGCCGGCGGCTGGTCCTGCGCCGGGCCGGCCGAGGCGGCCTGCGCGGCCGGCTGGGCAGGCGCCGCGGGCTGCCCCTGGGCGCCCGGCTGGGCGTAGGGGTTGGCCCCTGCCGCCGCTCCCGCCGTCCCACCGGGCGCCGCACCCGGGGCCGTGCCCGGAGCGCCGTAGCCGGCCGCCGGGGCGCCGCCGTACGGGCCCGCGGGAGGCATCGTGAAGGCCTGGCCGCCCTGCTGGGGCGGCGGCGGGGCGTACCAGCCGGGTTGGCCCTGGCCCGGTACCGGCATGGGCGGCTGCGCGCCGGGCGGCAGCGGCTGCTGGAGGCCCGCCCTCTGGTCGACGGTCGAGCGGTAGTCCACGGCGCCCTGCGTCATCCGCATGTACGCCTCCTCCAGCGAGGCCTGGTGCGGGGACAGCTCCCACAGCCGGACGCCCGACTCGTGCGCGAGGTCGCTGATCCGGGGCAGCGGCAGTCCGGTGATCCGGAGCGCGCCGTCCTGCTCGGGGAGCACATGCCCGCCCGCCTCGGTGAGCGCGGAGGTCAGCTTCTCGCGCAGCTGCGGCTCGGAGTCGGGCGTGCGGACGCGCGCGAAGTCGGCCGAGTTGGCCGAGATGAAGTCCTTCACGCTCATGTCGGCGAGCAACTGTCCGCGTCCGATGACGATGAGGTGGTCGGCGGTCAGCGCCATCTCGCTCATCAGGTGCGAGGAGACGAAGACCGTACGGCCCTCGGCCGCGAGGGCCTTCATCAGGTTGCGGACCCAGAGGATGCCCTCGGGGTCGAGGCCGTTGACCGGCTCGTCGAAGAGCAGCACCTGGGGGTCGCCGAGCAGCGCGGCGGCGATGCCGAGGCGCTGGCCCATGCCGAGCGAGAAGCCCTTGGAGCGCTTTCTGGCCACGTCCTGGAGGCCGACGACGCCGAGCACCTCGTCCACGCGCCGGGCCGGGATGCCGGACAGCTGGGCGAGGCTCAGCAGGTGGTTGCGGGCGCTCCGGCCGCCGTGCACGGCCTTGGCGTCGAGCAGCGCGCCGACCTGCCGGGGGGCGTTGGGCAGCTTGCGGTACGGGTAGCCGCCGATGGTGACCGACCCGGACGTGGGGTTGTCCAGCCCGAGGATCATCCGCATCGTCGTGGACTTGCCCGAGCCGTTGGGCCCGAGGAAGCCGGTCACGGCTCCTGGCCGCACCCGGAAGGAAAGGTTGTACACGGCGGTCTTGTCGCCGTAGCGCTTGGTCAGGCCGACAGCCTCGATCATGCTCCGCACCCATCGAAAGGTTCAGGACAGCGGGGCACACGCCCCCGTAAGGGTTAGGAGGATATCGAGGCGCTGACGGTTCCGCCCAAAAGAAAGTAAAGCCAGAGCACTACGGCGCGTGACGGCCGGGTCTACTGGGCGTCCCGGCGTTCGAGGAGCACGTAGCCGCCGGCCAGCGCGGCGATCACCCACAGCGCCATGATCCCGAGCCCGGCCCAGGGGCCGTAGGGCGTGTCGTCGGCCACGCGCGGCACCACCTGCATGATCCGGCTGCCGGCCTGGTCGGGCAGGAAGCGGCCGATCTTCTTGGTGGCGTCGACGTTGCCGAGGATGTTGGAGATCAGGAAGAAGAACGGCATCAGGATGCCGAGGGACAGCATCGGCGAGCGCAGCATCGCGGCGACGCCCATGGAGAACATCGCGATCAGGGTCATGTAGAGCCCGCCACCGAACACCGCGCGCAGCACGCCGGGGTCGCCGATGGCGGCCCGGTGCGAGCCGAGCATCGCCTGGCCGAGGAAGAACGCGGCGAAGCTCGTCACCATGCCGACGGCGAGCGCGAGCGCGCCCGCCACCGCGACCTTGCCGAACAGGAAGGTGCCGCGCCGCGGTACGGCGGCCAGCGAGACCCGGATCATGCCGGTGCTGTACTCGGTGGAGACGACCAGCACCCCGAACACGATCATCGCGAGCTGGCCGAGGGTCATGCCCGCGAAACTGACGACCGTGGGATCGAAGGAGAGCCGCTCCCGCGCGGGCATGTTCGCGAACTGCCGGTTCGACAGCGCGGAGATCAGCGTCCCGAGGGCGACGGTGACCACCACGGCCAGCGACAGTGTCCACACCGTGGACGCCACCGACCGGATCTTGGTCCACTCGGACCGGATGACCTGTACGGCCGCCATGGTCTCAGGCCCCCTTCCAGCCGGCGCCCCAGTCCTGCGGGGCGGGACCGGGACCGGCCTGCGCGTGGTACTCCACCGCTTCCGCCGTCAGCTGCATGAACGCCTCCTCCAGCGAGGCCTGCCGCGGACTCAGCTCGTGCAGCACGAGCCCGTACCGCGCGGCCAGCTCACCGATCTGCTCCGCCTTGCCGCCCTCCACCTCCAGCGCCCCGCCGCCGGCCTCCACGACGGTGATCCCGGCCTGGTGCAGCACGTCGAGCAGCCGCTCGCGCTGCGGCGAGCGGATCCGCACGTACGACCGCGAGTTCGTCCGGATGAAGTCGGCCATGGAGGTGTCCGCGAGCAGCCGCCCCTGCCCGATGACCACCAGGTGATCGGCCGTCAGCGCCATCTCGCTCATCAGATGGCTCGACACGAACACCGTCCGGCCCTGCGCGGCCAGCGACTTCATCAGATTCCGGATCCAGTGGATGCCCTCCGGGTCGAGACCGTTCACCGGCTCGTCGAACATCAGGATCCGCGGGTCCCCGAGCAGCGCGGCGGCGATCCCGAGCCGCTGCCCCATGCCGTACGAGAACCCCTTGGCCTTCTTCCGGGCCACTGCGGTCAGCCCGACGGTCTCCAGCACCTGAGCCACCCGGCGCTTCGGGATGCCGTTGCTCTGCGCGAGACAGAGCAGGTGGTTCCAGGCGCTCCGGCCGCCGTGCACGGCCTTGGCGTCCAGCAGCGCGCCGATGTACGTCAGCGGGTCCTTGAGCCGGTCGTAGTGCGTGCCGTCGATCCGGACGTCGCCGGCGGTGGGGCGGTCGAGGCCGAGGATCATCCGCATGGTCGTGGACTTCCCGGCGCCGTTGGGCCCGAGAAACCCCGTCACGATGCCCGGCCGGACGGTGAAGGTGAGGTGGTCGACCGCCACCTTCTCGCCGTACCGCTTGGTCAGCCCGTCCAGCTCGATCATGCGGCCACGCTAGGACGGGCTGGGGGCGGCTGCCACTCGAGCGGGCGCGGTATGCTCCAGCCCCCTTGAACGGCGCGGGGGGCGCCGGGGGGCGGGACACGGTGGGGGAGACAGTGGTCCAGGACGGCAGACCGCGCCCGGGGTGGCGCGCGGCGCGGGCGGGGCTCGCGGTGGTGGCCGCCGGTGCGGCGGCCGGGCTCGCGGTGGAGTTCCACGTGCTGGGCTGGAAGTCCGTCCCGGGCGGCTCCTGCGGCGGCCGGTACCGGCCCTGCCCGGACGGCACCACACCCACCCTCCTCCTGGCGTTCGCGCTGACCTTCGCCGGCTACATCGCCCTCCTGGTCACCATCGGCAAGTTCACCGACCGGCGCCCCGGCAAGGCCGTACCCGCCGTCCTCGCCGTCACCGGCGTGCTGCTCGCGCTGTGGCCCGGATGGCAGGCGTACCTGTGGATGCGCGGACCGGTGCTCGACCTCGCCTGGCAGGCCGACCGGGACCGGCCGTCGAGCGTCCGGGCCGAGGGCGTGTGGACCGTGGGCGAGCGTGGCTCGACCGTGGTCCGGGTGCGCGGCGACGCGCTGGTCGCCTACGACGCCCACGACGGCGACCGCCGCTGGACCCTGCGGGCGCCGGTGCGCGAGTCGGTGTGCGGGATGAGCGAGGGCGTGGCCGATGGCATGGGCCTCGTCGCGTTCGCCCGGTACCAGAAGCCGTGTGACACCGTGTGGGGCGTCGACACCCGCACCGGCCGCACCCTGTGGGAGAGGAAGATCAAGGGCGTCTCCGGGTTCACCTCCGGCAGCGACAGCCTGCTGGCGGCCGACGGGGACGTGGCCCTCGCTCTGACCGACACCGGGGTGCGGGCGTACGGCCTCACCGACGGCCGGACGCGCTGGACCACCGATCTGCGCGGAACCAAGGCCGACGAGACCTGCGCGCCGAACGTCGTCTCCGCGGCCGGCGGCACCGCCCGGGTCGTCGTCACCTGCCAGGCGCCGGAGAAGGGCAGCGGGCGGGTGGTGACCCTGGACGGCGCCACCGGCAAGCAGCGCGGCAGCCGGGCACTGCCCGTGGAGAGCCCCGTCGACACGGCCATGGTGGTCTCCGCCGAACCGTTCACCCTGCTGCTGGAGGAGCGCGACGAACGCGGTGTCGCGGCCGTCCTCGCCTACCCCGACGACGACGGCGACCCCGTGCGCATCCCGCTCTCCGCCGACGACGAGGACCTGATGCTCGGACAGGTCTCCGGCGAGGGCTTCACGGCACGGCCCGCCCTGCCGGCGACGGTCATCGGGGACACCCTCGTCGTCGCCACCGCCAAGCCGGGCGGCTACGACGCCGACCACGTCTCGGCCTACTCCCTCAGCGACGGACGGCGGCTGTGGCGCGCCGGGGCGGACAGGGTCGCCGCGCTGGTGTCCACCGGCCCCGACCGGGTGGCCGTACTCGGCGGGAACGGCCGGCTGTGGACCCTCGACACGGCCGACGGGGACCGGATCGGCGAGGACGACGGCGTCATGGTCACCACCAACCGGTTGACCGCGCGCACCCAACTGCTGCGCGCGGACGGCACCTGGATCGTCGTCAACGGCGAGGGCACCAAGGAACCGCCGCTGTACGGCCTGCGCTAGGCGACGGCAAAGGGGCGGCGGGACCCGGTCCCACCGCCCCTCAGGGGTCGTACGACTACCCGGACCTACCGGGACTGCTGCGCCGGAACGCCCCGGGAGATCGGCTCGTCGTCGGTCGACGTGCCGGCCGCGGCCACCGCGGCGCCGGTCAGCGTGGCGAGCATCTCGCGGACGTTCGTCAGCTGGGCGTTGATGCTGTCGCGGCGGTTGGTGAGCGCCGCCAGCTCGCGCTCGGATTCCGAACGGATGCGGTCGGCCTTGGCGTTGGCGTCGGCCACGATGTCCTCGGCCTGGCGCTGGGCGGTCTCCACCGTCTGGCGGGCGCGGCGCTCGGCGTCGGTGCGCAGCTTCTCCGCCTCCAGGCGCAGCTGCTCGGCCCGGTGCTCGATCTCGGCGAGGCGCTTCTCGGCCTTCTGCTGACGCGAGGCCAGATCGCGCTCGGACTGTTCGCGGCGCTTGGCCAGGTTCGTCTCGAAGTCGGCGGCGGCCTGCGCGGCCTTGGCGCGGGTCTCCTCGAAGAGGGCGTCCGCCTCCTCGCGCTTGGACTGCGCGTCCTTCTGCGCCTCGGCGCGCAGCTGGGCCGCGTCGGACTTGGCCTTCTCGACGATCCGGACGCCCTCGTCCTCGGCCTTGGCCTTGCGCTCGGCCGCGTACGACTCGGCGTCGTTGCGGACCTGCTGGGCCGCCGACTCGGCGAGGTCGCGGTGCTGCTCGGCCGCCCGCCGGGCCTCCTCACGCAGCTCCTTGGCCTCTTCCTCGGCCAGGCGCAGGATCTTCTCGACCCGCGCGCCGAGACCCGCGTACGACGGCTCGGCGTCCGTGATCTGGGCCTGGGCGTTCTGCGTTTCGAGGTGCAGCTCCTCGATGCGCTTCTCCAGGGCAGTGATGCGGGCGAGAGCGCTGTCACGGTCGGAGACGAGCTTGGAGATACGTTCGTCCACCTGAGCGCGGTCGTATCCACGCCGCACAAGCTCGAAGCCGTAGGGGGAAGTGTCGCTCATGGGGTTCCTGTCGAATGAGACCGGTGAGTGAGGTGATAAGGGGAATCCTAGGGGCCGAAGCGGTGTGTCATCGAGCAGATACGGTTTTGATCTGGAGAATGGCACCCCTTTTGGGTGGCTGACCGTCGGACGGCTTGCCAAGGAGTCGGGCAAAGCCCCCAGAAGACACCCGAACGTACCTCTTACGCTAGCTCTCTGACGACTTGCCACCCGAACGGGGGGCACCCACCGTGGCGCCCGCCTTGACTCCGTTGTCCTTGCCGGACGCGGGGGCCTCGAAGGACTCCAACGCCTCCAGCACGTCCTGGACACGGGAGATCTCGGCGTTGATGTCCTCGCGCCGGCGCACCAGGATCTCCAGCTCCCGCTTGCCCTCCTCCACCGTGCGCCGGGCCTCGCGGATCGCCTCCGCCTTCAGCTCCTCGGCCTCCCTGACGAGGCTGGCCTTCTTCTGCTCGGCCTCCTTGAGCAGCCCCTCCGCCTTCTTGACCGCGGCGATCCGCACCTTGCCCGCCTCGGAGTTGGCATCCGAGACCAGCTCCTTGGCCTTCGCCTCGGCCTTCGCCAGCTGCTCCTCGGCGGCCTTGATGAGCGCGTCGCAGCGGTCGCCGGTGGACTTCATCGTCTCGGCGGCCTCGCGGCGGGCCCGCTCGTGCAGCTCCTCGATCTCGCTGGTGATGCGGTCGCGCAGCTCCTCCGCGCGCTGCCTGATCGCGGTGGCGTCCCGGCGGGCACCGACCAGCAGCTCGTCCGCGTCCGTCCGGGCCTTCTCCACCAGCGAGTTGCCCTCGATGGTCGCCTCGGACACGATCCGGTCGGCCTCGCTGCGGGCCGCGCCGACCATCGTGTCGGCCTGCGACTCGGCGTCCGCGGTCGTCTTCAGCGCCTGCTGCTGCGCCTCGGTGAGCAGCTTGTCGGCCTCGGCCGTGGTCTCCGTGATGAGCTTGTCGACCTGCTCGGCCGCCTCCGAACGCCGCTTGTTGGACTCCCTGCGCGCCTCGTCCAGGGTCCGCTCGGCCTCCTCGCGCGCGGAGTTGACGAGCCGTTCGGCCTCGGCCTCCGCGTCCGCCCTGGACCGCTCGGCCTCGGCCCGCAGCCGCTCGGCGTGCGCCTGCGCCGAACCGACGGTCTCGGCGGCCTCGGCACGCAGCCGCTCCGCCTCGTCGGTCGCCTCCCCGAGCAGCTGCTCGGCGCTCGCGACCGCCTCGGCACGGACCCGGTCCGCCTCCGTCAACGCCTCCGTGCGCACCCGGTCGGCCTCGGCGGCCGTCTCGGTCTGGAGCCGTTCGGCCTCGTTGCGGGCCTCGGTGATGAGGGTGTCGGCCTGGGTGGCCGCGTCGGAGCGGATGCGGTTGGCGTCCTCGCGGGCGTCCGCCCGGGTCCGGGCCGCCGCCTCGGTGGCCTCGGTGAGCGTCTCCGACGCCTCCGTGCGGATGCGCTCGGCCTCCGCGGCGGTCTCCGTCTGGAGCCGCTCGGCCTCCATGAGCGCCTCCGTGCGCACCCGGTCGGCCTCGGCGGCCGTCTCGGTCTGGAGCCGTTCGGCCTCGTTGCGGGCCTCGGTGATGAGGGTGTCGGCCTGGGTGGCCGCGTCGGAGCGGATGCGGTTGGCGTCCTCGCGGGCGTCCGCCCGGGTCCGGGCCGCCGCCTGGTCGGCCTCGGCCAGCGCGTCCGACGCCTCGGTGCGCACCCGCTGGGCGTACTCGCCCGCGTCCGCGCGCAGCCGCTCGGCCTCCGCGATGGCCTCCGCCATCGTCCGCTCGGCCAGCGCCTTCGCGGCCTCCGACTCCTCGTTCGCCTCGCGCCGGATCCGCGAGGCGTCCTCGCTCGCCCGCTCCCGCTCGGCGTAGGCGTCGGCGCGGACCCGGTCCGCCTCCTCCTCGGCCTCCCGGCGGGTACGGTCCGCCACGTGCTCGGCGGCCGAGCGCAGTCCGGCGATCTCCTCCTGCGCCTGCTCGTGCAGCCCGGCGACGGAGTCCCGCACCTGCTGCGCGTGCTGCTCGGCGGCCGCGACCATCTCGGTGGCGCGCCGGTCGGCCTCCTCCACCAGACGGGTGGCCTCGGCCTGCGCCTCCTCCACGCGCTTGCGCGCGGAGGCCAGCAGCTCCTCGCTCTGCTCGCGGGCCCGCTGCCGCTCCTGGTCGGCCTCCTCGCGGGCGGCACCGAGGAGTTCCTCGGCCTCGCGGCGGCGCCGGGCTGCCTCCTCCTGCGCGGCGGCCAGGGTCTCGGACGCCTCGGTGCCGAGGCGCTCGGCGGCGGCCTGCGCCTCCGCGCGCACCCGGTCGGCGCTGTCCTGCGCCTCCGCCTTCAGCCGCTCGGCCTCCGCGGCGGCCTCGGACCGCAGCCGTACGGCGATGGCCTCGCCCTCGGCGCGGGAGGCGGACGCGTCGGACGCGGCCTCGTTCCGCAGCCGCTCGGCCTCGGCCTCTGCCTGCTGCTGGAGCGTACGGATCCGCTCGGCGGACTCCGCGCGCAGCCGCTCGGTCTCCTCGGCCGCCTCCCGGCGGATCCGGGCCGCCTCCGCGCGGGCGTCCGTCAGCGCCTCCTCGGCCGACGCCAGCCGCTCCTGCGCCTCGGTCTGAAGCCGGTTCAACTCCTCGGCGGCCTCGGTACGACGGGACTCGACGGCCTTCTCGGTCTCCTCGCGCAGCTCCCGCGCGGCCTTCTCGGCGTCCGACCGGACCGTCTCGGCCTGCTCGGCGGCCTCGGCGCGCAGCCGCTCGGCCTCCTTGCGGGTGCGCTCCAGGGTCTCCTCGGCCTGCCGGCGCAGACTGGTCGCCCGCTCGATGGCCTCGGTGCGGACCTTCTCGCTGTCGGCGGTCGCGGTCTGCCGCAGCTCGTCGGCGTCCGCCTTGGCCTTGGCCAGCAGCTCCTCGGCGGACCTGGCCGCCTCCTCGATCTGCGCCACCGCCTCCCGGCGGGCCTCGGCGCGGATCGACTCGCCCTCGGCGACCGCGTCGGCGCGCAGCTGCTCGGCCTCGCCGCGCAGCCGGCGGGCCTCCTCCTGCAACTCGACCGTCTTGGCGCGGTACTCCTTGGTGTCATCCTTCGCCGCGCCCTTGAGCTGCTCGGCGATGTCGTGCGCCTCGGCGCGCAGCCGGTCCGCCTCGGCCTCGGCCTCCGAGCGGATCCGCTCGGCCTCCTCGGCGGCGGCCCTGGTGGTCTTCTGGGCGTCCTCGGACGCCTTGTTGAGCACGTCCTCGGCGGTCCTGGCCGCCTTGGACAGCTGGGTGGCCGTCTCCTCGGCGGTGATCGAGCGGGCCTTCTCGGCGGCCTCGGCGACGATCTTCTCGGCCTCGGCGCGGGCGTCCGCGACCAGCTGCTCGGCCTCGGACTTGGTGTGCTCGGCCTCCTTGGTGGCCTCCTCGACCAGCCGGGCGACCTGCTCCTTGGCGGTGCGCGTGCGCGTCTCGTTGGCGGCCTCGGCGCTCGCGAGGGCCTTGGCGGCGGCCTCCTTCGCCTCCGTGACCACCTTCTCGGCCTCGGCCTGCGCCTTGCGCAGCGCCTCCTCGGCCGCCGCCATCCGCTCCTCGGCGGCCCGGCTCAGCTCGGTGGCCTGCCGGCGGGCCGCGTCCGACTCGGTGACCGTGGCCGTCCGCAACTGCTCGGCGTGCTCGGTGGCCTCCTGCGCCTGGGTGGAGGCGGCGTTCAGCAGCCGCTCGGCGTCCGTGCGGGCCCGGCGCAGGATCTGGTCGGCCTCCGTGCGCGCCGCCTCGGCCTCGCTCTGCAACCGCTCCCGGGCCTCCCGGGTCAGCCGTTCGGCCTCCGCGCGGGCGGCGGCCATCGCCTGCTCGGCCTCCGCGCGGGACTCCTCCAGCAGCCGGCGGGCCTGCTGCTCGGTGCGGGCACGCAGCTGCTCGGCCCAGGCCACGTTCTCGTTGACGTGCGACTCGACGGTGGCCCTGCGCTCGGCCAGCTCCTGGTCCAGCTGCTGGCGCCGGGTCACGGCCTCCTGGTGCAGCTCGGCCTGGAGCCGGGCGGCCTGCTCGGCGTGCTCCTGAAGGATGCGCTGGGTCTGCGCGCGGGCCTGGCTCAGCTCCCGCTCGGCGTCCTGGCGCAGCTGCTCGGCCTGCATCTGGGCGTTGCGGAGCAACTGCTCGGCCTGATAGCCGATGTCACCCGCGTCGTAGGCGGGCCGGGTCATGAGGGTGCGCCGCGCCTCGTGCAGCTTGGCGCGCAGCACCTCGACCTGGTAGCCGAGGTCCTCGGCGTGCTGGATCGCCTTCTCGCGCTCGGTCCTCAGCCGCTTCATCTCGGCCTCGAACCGAGAGAGGTGGTCGACGTCAGCCGCC
Source organism: Streptomyces sp. NPDC029138 (assembly GCF_055564375.1). Lineage (NCBI taxonomy): Bacteria > Bacillati > Actinomycetota > Actinomycetes > Kitasatosporales > Streptomycetaceae > Streptomyces > Streptomyces sp. NPDC029138. The sequence continues at coordinate 45,649 of NZ_JBVHWM010000048.1, read as the reverse complement.
GGCTCTCGCTCCTGGCTCTCGTAGCCCCGCACTGCGCGGTCCCATCCGTCCCCTGGTCAGCTTCTCCAACGAGCTCCGTCCATCCGCCGAACGGGGCCCCCGGGGAATGGTGTCAGACAGACGGCGGAGCACGGGCTGCTGCCCCGACGCTCGTCCCCCGAAACCCGGACCCCGGCATGCGGCCGTCCCCGTTTCAGGGACGACCGCCCCCAACCCTACCGGCCCTTATGTACGGGGGTCAGTGCTCAGGTGACTCAACAGGGGCCGAAGTGACCAGTTCTGTCAGAACGCCATGGCAATCCTTGGGGTGCAGGAAGGTGATCCGCGACCCCATGGAGCCGCGTCGTGGCTCGTCGTAGAGCACCCGGACGCCCTTTCCGCGGATCTCCTCGGAGTCCCCGTCGACGTCCGCCGTACCGAAGGCGATGTGATGGACGCCCTCCCCGTTCTTCGCGAGCCACTTGGCGACGGTGGAGTCCTCGCGGACCGGTTCCAGCAGCTGGAGGTAGGAGGCGCCGCCGTCCGAGGTCTCGTTGATCTTGAGCATGGCCTCCCGCACGCCCTGCTCCTCGTTGACCTCGGTGTGGAACACCTCGAAGCCGTACGTGGCCCGGTAGAACTCGACGGTCGCGTCGAGGTCGTGGCAGGCGATCCCGATGTGGTCGATTCGCGTCAGCATGGATTCAGTGCAGCGCTCCCCGGATGGTTACGCAACGTGCGCGCGATCACACCGACGGGCCGGTGACGCCATGTCCAACCGCTCAGTACATTCGAAGTAAACCCTCGTTCACTCCTCGGCTGTGTACAGCTGGAAGGGGATCGCACCTCATGACTTCTGGATCTTCTGGAACGACCAGCTCAGTGATCGTCGCGGGCGCCCGGACGCCCATGGGGCGGCTGCTGGGCTCGCTGAAGTCCTTCTCCGGAGCCGACCTGGGCGGCTTCGCGATCAAGGCCGCCCTCGACCGTGCGGGGATCGGCGGCGACCAGGTGCAGTACGTCATCATGGGCCAGGTCCTCCAGGCCGGCGCGGGCCAGATCCCGGCCCGCCAGGCCGCCGTCAAGGCCGGCATCCCGATGAGCGTCCCGGCGCTCACCGTCAACAAGGTGTGCCTCTCCGGCCTCGACGCCATCGCCCTCGCCGACCAGCTGATCCGTGCGGGTGAATTCGACATCGTCGTCGCCGGCGGCCAGGAGTCCATGACCAACGCGCCGCACCTGCTGCCCAAGACCCGCGAAGGGTACAAGTACGGCGCGGTCCAGATGCTCGACGCGATGGCCTACGACGGCCTGACCGACCCGTGGGAGAACATCCCGATGGGCGAGTCCACCGAGAAGCACAACACCCGCCTCGGCATCGGCCGCGCCGAGCAGGACGAGATCGCCGCCCTGTCCCACCAGCGGGCCGCCGCCGCCCAGAAGAACGGCCTGTTCGAGGCCGAGATCACCCCGGTGGAGATCCCGCAGCGCAAGGGCGACCCGGTGCTGTTCAGCAAGGACGAGGGCATCCGCGGCGACACCACCGCCGAGTCCCTGGCCAAGCTGCGCCCGGCCTTCGCCAAGGACGGCACGATCACCGCCGGCTCCTCCTCGCAGATCTCGGACGGTGCGGCGGCCGTGGTCGTGATGAGCAAGGCCAAGGCGGAGGAGCTGGGCCTGACCTGGCTCGCCGAGATCGGCGCGCACGGCAATGTGGCCGGCCCGGACAACTCGCTCCAGTCCCAGCCGTCGAACGCCATCCAGCACGCCCTGAAGAAGGAGGGCCTGGAGGTCTCCGACCTGGACCTCATCGAGATCAACGAGGCCTTCGCCGCGGTCGCCGTGCAGTCAATGAAGGACCTCGGCGTGTCCACGGAAAAGGTGAACGTCAACGGCGGCGCGATCGCGCTGGGCCACCCGATCGGCATGTCCGGCGCCCGGCTCGTGCTCCACTTGGCGCTGGAGCTGAAGCGGCGCGGCGGCGGCGTCGGCGCGGCGGCGCTGTGCGGCGGCGGCGGCCAGGGTGACGCGCTGATCGTGCGGGTACCGAAGGCCTGAGGCCCCGAAGGTCTGTTTCCGGTACGCCGGTGTCCGGTACGCCGGTGTCCACGTGGTGAACTGAACGGAGCTGTGATGCAGGACGTCTCCTCTCTGGTGGCCCAGGCCAGGGAAGGCCGGCCGCGGGCCGTGGCCCGGCTGATCTCCCTCGTGGAGGGGGCGTCCCCGCAGCTGAGGGAGGTCATGGCGGCGCTCGCCCCGCTGACCGGCAACGCGTACGTGGTCGGCCTGACGGGCTCGCCCGGCGTCGGCAAGTCCACCTCCACCTCCGCGCTCGTCACCGCGTACCGCAAGCAGGGCAAGCGGGTCGGCGTCCTGGCCGTCGACCCCTCGTCGCCGTTCTCCGGCGGCGCCCTGCTCGGCGACCGGGTCCGGATGTCGGAGCACGCCTCCGACCCCGGCGTCTACATCCGCTCGATGGCGACCCGCGGCCACCTGGGCGGCCTCGCGTGGGCCGCGCCCCAGGCCATCCGGGTGCTGGACGCGGCGGGCTGCGACGTGATCCTGGTCGAGACGGTCGGCGTGGGCCAGTCGGAGGTGGAGATCGCCTCCCAGGCGGACACCAGCGTGGTCCTCCTGGCCCCCGGCATGGGCGACGGCATCCAGGCGGCGAAGGCGGGCATCCTGGAGATCGGCGACGTGTACGTCGTCAACAAGGCCGACCGGGACGGCGCCGACGCCACCGCCCGCGAACTGAACCACATGCTGGGCCTGGGCGAGGCCCGGGGCCCCGGCGACTGGCGCCCGCCGATCGTGAAGACGGTCGCGGCGCGCGCGGAGGGCGTCGACGAGGTCGTGGAGGCCCTGGAGAAGCACCGGGCGTGGATGGAGGAGCGCGGAATCCTCGCGGAGCGCCGCAAGGCCCGCGCGGCCCGCGAGGTGGAGACCATCGCGGTGACGGCCCTGCGCGAACGCATCGGCGACCTCCACGGCGACCGCCGCCTCAGCGCCCTCGCGGAACGAATCGTCACCGGCGAACTGGACCCGTACCGCGCGGCGGACGAACTGGTCGCGGGGCTGACGGAGGGGTGAGGGCGGTCGCAGCTGATCGTGGGGCTGACGGAGAGCTGACGGAGGGCTGAGGGGCGCGAGCGGATCGGTCGTCGGCAGCCAGCTGGTGCTCCCGTGCGCGGCGGGTGAGTCGGTCGCGGCCTGGTGGAGGGGTGAGGGTCGCCGGCGGGTCGTCGTCGGCGTGTTGGACCCGTGCCGTGCGGCGGATGAGCTGGTCGTGTGGCTGCCGGAGGCTGGGGCGCGAGCGGACCGGTCGGTCGGCCAGTTGGGCTGCTCCCGTGCGCGGCGGGTGAGTCGGTCGCGGCCTGGCGGAGGGGTGAGGGTCGCGGGCGGGTCGTCGTCGGCGTGTTGGACCCGTGCCGTGCGGCGGATGAGCTGGTCGTGTGGCTGCCGGTGGCTGGGGCGTGAGCGGATCGGTCGTCGGCGGTGAGCTGGGCTGCTCCCGTGCGCGGCGGATGAGTCGGTCGCGGCCTGGCGGAGGGCTGGCCGGTGAGCTGGACCCGTACCGCTCGGAGCTGGTCGCGGGCCTTATGGAGGGCTGCGAGCCAGGCTCTCCCGTGCGGACGTGCTGGTCGCGGGGCTGACCGCGGGCTGAGGGTCGCCGACGTGGTGATCACGCTGCTACCTTGACCGGCATGTTCCTCTCCTTGGCGTAGAGCGCACCCGGGATCGCGGGGCCGGACGAACGGCCACCGCGCCCTTCGGTGTCCCTCTTCCGCCTCTTCCAGAGGAACCCCGCGTGTCCACGCACCTTTCGCGGCCCTCGTACGCCGCCGTCCTGCGCGTCCCGCATGCGCGCCGCACCTTCGCCGCCGCCCTCACGGCCCGCCTGTCCTACGGCACGGTCTCGCTCGCGGTCCTGCTGTCCGTCACCCACGCCACCGGCTCCTACGCCGTCTCCGGCACCGTCCTCTCCCTCTTCGGCGCCACAACGGTCTTCCTGATGCCGCTGCGGGCCTCCCTGATCGACCGCCACGGCCCACGCCGGGCCCTGCCGCCCATGTCGGCGCTGTACGGGGCCCTGCTGAGCCTCCTGGCCGTCCTGACCTGGCGCCCCGGCGCGCCGGCGGCGGCCATCGCCCTCACGGCCGCCCTCGCGGGCTGCTGCGCGCCCCCGCTGGGCCCGACCATGCGCGCCGTGTGGTCCGCACTGGTGACGGACCGGGACCTGTTGCAACGCGCCTACAGCCTGGACGGCGTAGCCGAGGAACTGCTGTACGTCTCCGGCCCGGCCCTGATCGCCACGCTCGGGGGGTTCGCCCCACCGGCCGCGGGAATCCTGCTCAGCGCGGCCCTGAACGTCGGGGGCACGTGCGCCTTCGTGACGTCCCAGGCGCTGACCGGCCGGCGCCCGACGCCTCGGCAGGAGCGGTCTGCCGGGGAGCAGGCCGTCGGGCAACCGCCTGCCCCGGAACGGTCCGCCGGGGAACCGTCTGCCCGGGAACGGGACGCCTTGGGTCGGGGCCTGTTGTCCCCGGTCGTGGTCGCCCTCGGTGCGGGGCTCGCTCTCAGTTCCGTCGAGCTGCTCGTCATGGCCTTCGCCACGGATCGTTCCTACGACCCCGCCCTGGTCCCCTGGGTCCTGGGCGCGCTCTCGGCGGGCAGCGCGCTGGGCGGCCTGGCCAACGGGGCGGTGCGCTGGCGGGCGACCGCGCGGGCCCGGCTGTGCCGGTTCGGGGCGGGCCTCGGCCTGGTGCTCGCGGCAGCCGGCCTCGCCCCCGACCTGTGGACCCTCACGGCCGCCATGGCCTGCGCGGGAGCGTTCATCGCGCCGGTCCTGACGACCGCCTACCTCCTGGCCGACGAATCGGCCCCCGAGCACGCCCGCACGCGGGCCGGGGCCTGGGTGAACATGGCGGTGAACGCGGGAAGCTCGGGCGGAGCGATGGCGGCCGGGTTGCTGATCGGCCGACTGCCGCTGCCCCTGTGCTTCACCTTGGCGGGCGGAACCGCCCTGATAGCCGCCGTAGCGGCGGGCAGTGCTGCCGCTGGGGAGTCATCCCGTTAGCACCGGGCCGTGCGACGCACCCCCGCCCGGCTACCGCGCCCTGAGCCGGCAAGCCCGGCTCAGGGACGCCCCCGCTGCCCCCGCAGATGCTCGGCGATGGGCTTCAACGCCTTGTCCAGCTCCATCAACGCATCCGGCGACAGCAGATCGATGAAGTGCCGCCGCACCGACGCGACGTGGTGCGGCGCGACCTTCTTCATCGTCTCCATGCCATGCTCCGTGAGCACGGCGTACAGCCCTCGCCGGTCCGTGTCACAGTTCTCGCGGCGCACCAGGTTGGCGTTCTCCATACGCGTGATCTGGTGCGAGAGCCGGCTCTTGGATTGCAGCGTCGCGGAGGCGAGGTCGCTCATCCGCATCCGTACGTCTTCCGACTCGGACAGGTTCACCAGGATCTCGTAGTCGTTCATTGTCAGGCCGAACGGTTGCAGATCCTTTTCGAGCTGGTACGTCAACAGCCTGTTGACCTCCAGGTGGGTGCGCCAAGCGCACTGCTCCGCATCGGTCAGCCAGCGCGTGGCCGTCTCGGTCTCCATGAATGAAGTCTACCTAAGAAGTTGAATGACGAACTACTTCGGGTGGTGTGACGGTGCGCACGCGTTCGACGTCACACTCCGCAGACTACCGCTCACAGCCCGAAGCGGCGCTGGAGGTCCCCCAGCTGTCCGGGAAGGCGCGGTACGCCCGACGATTGCGGACCGTGTCCGCTCGGCGCCGTTCCGCCACCACCGGGCACCCCCGGTTCGGGCGGAATCGCCCCCGTGGCCGCCTCGGCCATAAGGGTCTCCGTCGACTGCAACAGGACCGTCCCGGCGCCCACGAACTCGAACTGGTGCTCCTCCCCGGAGACCCCGCCGAGGCCCGTCATCGCACGTAGACCGCCCAGTACACCCGTCAGATACCCGTGGTCGTAGTGATGGCACGGGGACGGGCAGTCGGCCCACCCGACGAGCGCCTGAGGGTCGACCCGGATCGGAGGTTCCATGAACACCACCGGCCCGTTAGATGCGGCCACAAACTTTCCGGTTCCGATAAGGGTCAGAAAACCCGGCACGATCGACTGCTTGAGCGAAAGACTTGGCTGAAAAGCGAGCAGGTTGCCCGCGCGAATGGTCAAGTTCCCGTCGTCCAGGTCGTAGGAGTTGACGTCGAAGGCCCGGTCGGCCAGCAACATCTTGCCGGAGCCCTCGGCCACGACCCAGTCGCTCGCGTGCAGTGGCGAATGGAACGACGTACGGACAAGTCGGTCGAGTCGCCCGTGCCCGATGCCGTTGAACTCGATCGTCCCGTAGTAGGCGATCATCTTCCCCTTCTGTAGGAACCACTGCCCGCCCTTCAGCTCCACACAGAAGGTGTACGTGTTCACGTTGTCGTCGGCGGGCAGCGTCATCGGGTCGTACACGACCGGCCCGGCGCCCGGAGTTCCGTAGGTGCTCACAGCTTCTCCTCCGACGCCTGGACGTACACCGTGCCGCTGCCGCTCAGCTCCAGCTGGAAGGCCTCGCCGGAGCCCCGGCCCACCATGTCGCGCCAGCCGAGCGCGGTGGACAGCTTGTTGCGGACGTCGCCGTGGTGGGCGACGTAGGCCTGGGGGTCGACATGGACCGGGCGCTGCGGGGTGATCGGGATCTCGAAGACGCCGCCGTGCGCCATCACGGCCACCGAGCCCTGCCCCTGGAGGGTCGTCGTGAACAGGCCCTGGCCGGTGACCTGCCCCCGCACCATGCCCATGACCCCGCCCTGGGAGCCCATGAACATCGTCCCCTGCCGCAGCGTGCCCTCGAAGGCGAGCAGTCGGTCGGCCTCGACGTAGAGCGTGTCGCCGGTGAGGGTGATCACATGGACGTGGTGGCCGCCGTGCCCGAAGAACACCGTGCCGCTGCCCTCCACGGTCATCAGCGGAGTCGCCTCACCGGCCACCCGGCGCCCGATCATGGACATCAGCCCGCCCTGGCCGCCCTGGACGCTGGGAGTGAAGGACACGTCCCCCTTGTAGGCGAGCATCGCGCCGCGCTGGCTGAACAGCCGCTGCCCCGGCGTCACTGTCGCCTCGACCATCTTGGAGTTGATCTCTCGGAAGGTCATCTACACGTCCCCCGCGATCGTGTTCCGCTCGCTCGGCTGCACGTACACCAGCCCGTCGCCCTCGAAGCGGATCTGGAAGGCCTCGCCGCCGCCCTCCCCGAGGAGCGTGCGGAACGTCACACCGGACTGGAAGGACTGCCGGACGTTGCCCTGATGGGCCACATAGGCGCCCGGATCGACGATCAGCGGGTACTGCGGGCTGACCCGGAGCACGACCGCCGGCCCGTCCGAGACGATCGCCGCCTGGCCGTGGCCCTCCACGGTCGTCGTGAACAGGCCGTTGCCCTGCGAGGCCCCGCGCAGCCCCGTGAACGTCGTGCCCGTCCTGAGCCCCGCGTCCGTCGCCAGCAGGTTGCCCGCCTCGACGTAGAGCTTGTCCCCCTGGAGGCTCACCAGGTTGATCTCGGACGCCCGGTCCGCGAACCAGCAGGTCCCGTGCCCTTTCACCTCCATCACCGTCATCTGCTCGCCGGTGAGCCGCCGGGTCACCATCCCGCGCAGCCCCTCGCCGCCACCGCTCAGCTTCTTGAAGGCCATCTGCCCGTCGTACGCGACCATCGAGCCGTTCTTCGCCTTCACGGCGTCCCCGGTCATGTCGACGGCGAGGACCTTGCTCCCTTGGAGCCGGAACATCGCCACGCTGCGAAAGTAGCGGCCGGGCGGGTGGACGGAACAGGGCCCATGGGTGGAGACCCACCCTGAGCGGACCCCTAAGGGCGCGGTTTGCCACAATGGGGGAGCGCTTGTGCGTGCGTTCACAAACGATTACTCCCACCGAAGGTGACCCGTGGACATCAAGACCGCCACCGCCCTCCGCCGTCTCCGACTGGTCTCGGCCCCGGAGGCCGTGTCCTTCCTGATCCTGCTCCTCTGCTCGGTGCTGAAGCGGACCACGGACTTCAACGCGGTCCCCGTGATGGGCGCGGTCCACGGCGTCCTGTTCATCCTGTACGTGATCTTCTGGGCGGACGCCTGGAACCGCGCCAAGTGGCCGCTGAGGACGGCGGCCCTCTACTTCGTCCTCTCGGTGCTGCCCACCGGCGGCTTCTTCGCCGAGCGGAAGCTGCGCCGCGAGGCCGAGGACGCCGTCATCGCCGCCCGGGCCCGCAAGGAAGGAGTCGTGAACGCATGATCGTCGCCTTCTCCGTGACGCCTCTCGGCGTCGGTGAGGACGTGGGGGAGTACGTCGCCGACGCCGTGCGCGTGGTCCGCGAGTCGGGCCTGCCCAACCGCACCGACGCCATGTTCACCTCGATCGAGGGCGAGTGGGACGAGGTCATGGACGTCGTCAGGCGGGCCGTCGCCGCCGTCGAGGCGCGTGCCCCGCGGGTGTCGCTCGTCCTCAAGGCCGACATCCGCCCCGGTGTGACGGACGGACTCACGTCCAAGGTGGAGACCGTCGAACGGCACCTCGCCCAGTAGCGCGACCCGCCCGCGAAACCCCGGTCCTCAGGGCCGGGGTTTTCTCGTACCGGCTCTTTGAGCGACCGCTCAAAACTCTTCGGCTGCGAGGGCTCCTTCTGGGCGTCGTACACCGACGTCCGCGCCCGGGGCGTACGGCCCGGACTGCGCCCGGTGCGGGAGGAGGCGCGCGCGTGAGCCCGGAGAGCGCGAAGGCGCGGGAGACCAAGGCGAAGCTGCTGGAGGGCGCGCTGCGGACCCTCACCGAGCGGGGCATCGCCAAGACGTGGGCCCGTACGGCGGCGGCCGGGGTCAATCAGGCGCTGGTCTTCCACCACTTCGGATCGGTGGACGAGCTGCTCGCCGCGGCCTGCCGGTACGGCGCGGAGAAGGCCGTGGCCCGGTACCGCGAGCGCCTCGCCGCGGTGGGCACGCTCTCCGAACTCCTCGCCCTCGGCCGCGAGATCCATGAGAACGAGCGGGCCGGCGGCCATGTGGCTCTCCTCGGCCAGCTGCTGGTCGGCGCCCCGACGCACGCGGCGCTGGGCCCGGCGACGGCCGACGGACTGCGGCTGTGGATCACCGAGATCGAGCAGGTGATCCGACGCGTCCTGGCGACGACCGCCTTCGGCGAGTTCGCCGGCCCGGCGGGGCCGGCACGGGCCGTGGTGGCGTGCTTCGTCGGCATCGAGCTGTACGAGGGAGTGGACGAGGCGGGGGCGCACACGGCGCTGGACGCCCTGGAACAGCTGGGCGCGCTCGTGGCCGCGGTGGAGTCCCTGGGCCCCGTCGCCCAGCGGGCCGTCGGCCACCGTCTCCGGCGGCGCGGACGCGCCTGACAGCTCGGGTGGCCGGGGTCCACGGGCCCGGGTGCGGTCGGGCGGTGGCTCGTCACGCGGGCCGGGGTTCAGGGGCGTGTGCGGTCGCGTGGTGGCTCGTCGCGCGGTTCCCGGCGCCCCTGGGTCGGCCGCCCCGCCCGTAGCCGCCGGCGCGCGCTCGTGACCGGCCGGGGACCGAAAGGCGAGACGGAGCTGACCGGCATATGACCGGCCGGTAGGGTCTGATGACGTGCCGAAGCCTCTCAGCCTCCCGTTCGACCCCATCGCCCGCGCCGACGAACTCTGGAAGCAGCGGTGGGGAAACGTGCCGTCCATGGCCGCGATCACCTCGATCATGCGGGCCCAGCAGATTCTGCTCTCCGAGGTGGACGCGGTGGTCAAGCCGTACGGGCTCACGTTCGCCCGGTACGAGGCGCTGGTGCTGCTCACCTTCTCCAAGGCCGGTGAGCTGCCGATGTCCAAGATCGGTGAGCGGTTGATGGTGCATCCCACGTCCGTCACGAACACCGTCGACCGGCTGGTGAGGTCCGGGCTGGTGGCCAAGCGGCCCAATCCCAACGACGGGCGCGGCACGCTGGCCGTCATCACGGACAAGGGGCGCGAGGTGGTCGACGCGGCCACCCGCGACCTGATGGCCATGGACTTCGGGCTCGGGGTGTACGACGCCGAGGAGTGCCAGGAGATCTTCGCCCTGCTGCGCCCGCTGCGGATCGCGGCACACGACTTCGAGGAGCGGTGACCCGGGGCAAGATCTCCCGGAACGGGTGGTTACGCTCGCTCCATGAAAAAAAGCGTGCTGACCCGCTACCGCGTCATGGCCTACGTCACCGGTGTCCTGCTGGTACTGCTGACCCTTGGCTGCATCGCCAAGTACGGGCTGGACCTGGACGGGTCCGACAGCTTCGTGAAGGTCGTCGGTATCGCGCACGGCTGGCTGTACGTCGTCTACCTGATCTTCGCCTTCGACCTCGGCTCCAAGGCCAAGATGCCGGTCGGGCGGCAGCTCTGGGTGCTGCTCGCGGGGACCATCCCCACCGCCGCCTTCTTCGTCGAGCGCAAGGTCAGCCAGGAGCTGGAGTCCCGGGTCACCGACCAGGCTCCGGCCGTCGCCAAGGCGTAGCGGGTACCGCCGTACGGATGCCGTGCGGCGGTCTGCCATCGACATTTACTAGGACGTCCAAGTAAATTCGAGGGTATGGACGCTCACGCCATCGAGGAAGGCCGCCGACGCTGGCAGGCCCGCTATGACGCCGCGCGCAAGCGCGACGCGGACTTCACCACGCTCTCCGGCGACCCCGTGGAGCCGGTGTACGGGCCCCGGCCGGGCGACACGTACGAGGGATTCGAGCGGATCGGCTGGCCCGGGGAGTACCCGTTCACGCGCGGACTCCACCCGACCGGCTACCGCGGCCGCACCTGGACGATCCGGCAGTTCGCCGGGTTCGGCAACGCCGAGCAGACCAACGAGCGGTACAAGATGATCCTCGCCGCCGGTGGCGGGGGTCTGTCCGTCGCCTTCGACATGCCGACGCTCATGGGGCGGGACTCCGACGATCCCCGTTCGCTCGGCGAGGTCGGGCACTGCGGGGTCGCCATCGACTCGGCCGCCGACATGGAGGTGCTGTTCAAGGACATCCCGCTGGGGGATGTGACGACCTCCATGACCATCAGCGGGCCCGCCGTACCCGTCTTCTGCATGTACCTGGTCGCCGCCGAGCGGCAGGGCGTCGATCCGGGGGTGCTCAACGGGACCCTCCAGACCGACATCTTCAAGGAGTACATCGCGCAGAAGGAGTGGCTCTTCCAGCCCGAGCCGCATCTGCGGCTGATCGGCGACCTGATGGAGTACTGCGCGGCGGGCATCCCGGCGTACAAGCCGCTGTCCGTCTCCGGCTACCACATCCGGGAGGCCGGGTCCACGGCCGCGCAGGAGCTGGCGTACACGCTGGCGGACGGGTTCGGGTACGTCGAGCTGGGGCTCAGCCGCGGTCTCGACGTCGACGTCTTCGCGCCCGGCCTGTCCTTCTTCTTCGACGCGCACGTCGACTTCTTCGAGGAGATCGCGAAGTTCCGGGCGGCGCGCCGGATCTGGGCGCGGTGGATGCGGGACGTGTACGGCGCCAAGTCCGAGAAGGCGCAGTGGCTGCGGTTCCACACGCAGACCGCCGGTGTCTCGCTGACCGCGCAGCAGCCGTACAACAACGTGGTGCGTACGGCGGTGGAGGCGCTGGCGGCCGTGCTCGGCGGGACCAACTCGCTGCACACCAACGCGCTCGACGAGACCCTCGCCCTGCCCTCCGAGCAGGCCGCGGAGATCGCGCTGCGCACGCAGCAGGTGCTGATGGAGGAGACCGGCGTCGCCAACGTGGCCGATCCGCTCGGCGGGTCCTGGTACGTCGAGCAGCTGACGGACCGGATCGAGGCGGACGCGGAGAAGATCTTCGAGCAGATCAAGGAGCGGGGGCTGCGGGCTCACCCGGACGGGCGGCACCCGATCGGGCCCATCACGTCCGGGATTCTGCGCGGGATCGAGGACGGGTGGTTCACCGGGGAGATCGCGGAGTCCGCGTTCCGGTATCAGCAGGCGCTGGAGAAGGGGGACAAGAATGTCGTCGGCGTCAACGTCCACACCGGGTCCGTCACCGGGGACCTGGAGATTCTGCGGGTCAGCCACGAGGTGGAGCGGGAGCAGGTGCGGGTGCTCGCCGAGCGGAAGGCCGCGCGGGACGAGGCGGCCGTACGGGGCGCGCTGGACGGGATGCTCGCCGCTGCCCGGTCCGGGGCCAACATGATCGAGCCGATGCTGGAGGCCGTGCGGGCCGAGGCGACGCTGGGAGAGATCTGTGGGGTGCTGCGGGACGAGTGGGGGGTGTACACGGAGCCGGCCGGCTTCTAGGTGCCGGTGTCGTCGTCGGCCGGATGGGTGCGCTCGCCCGCGCGTGCGGGGTGCCGCCGCGCCCACCCGTGCCGCCCCAGCGGCACGACTGCCCGCGGCTAGGACGCGCTCGTCAGGCCCAGCAGCAGCAACCGTGTGAAGCTGCGGACCCAGTTCTCGTCCGCCGGTTTGCCGCTGACCAGCGTGCGGTGGACCACCGCGCCCGCGACCACGTCGAAGATGAGGTCGACCGTGCGGGCGGCCTCGCCGGGGTCCGGTTCCGGGGGGAGTTCGCCGCGTCGCTGGGCCCGGGCGCGGCCCTCCAGGACCAGGCCCATCTGGCGGTCCACGATGGAGGCGCGGATGCGTTCGCGCAGGGCGTCGTCACGGGTGGCCTCGGCGACCACCGCCATCAGGCCGCTCTTCGCCTCCGGGCGGGCCAGGATGGCCGCGAACTGGAGGACGACGCCCTCGATGTCGGCGGCGAGGCTGCCGCGGTCGGGCAGTTCCAGCTCGTCGAAGAGTTCCGCCACGGCGTCCACGACCAGCTCGTTCTTGCCGGCCCAGCGGCGGTAGAGCGTCGTCTTCGCAACCCCGGCCCGCGTGGCGACGTCTCCCAGGGTGAGTTTCGACCAGCCGAGTTCGACCAGAGCCTCCCGGGTCGCGGCCAGGATCGCGGCGTCCGCGGCGGCGCTGCGCGGGCGCCCGGTACGGCTGGCGGGAGTGCGGCTCTGCATCCCCTGACCATAACCGGCGGGATCTGTGCGGTCGTGAGAGAGATCACCGGGGCCTGGTGTCGCGCGGTGCCCTCATGGCATTACGCTACGAGTCGTAGCGAAAGCTCGTGAGGGACGTACGCGAGCGACGACCACCAGGCGTGGGGTGGGGACCCGGCGCCGCGCATCGCTTTTTTCCATCAGACGCGGGATCGGGGGAGGATAGACGCATGCAGCCACGGAACATGTCCATGAGCGGTGTCGTCGACCTCGCCGCGGTGAAGGCGGCCCAGGAGGCCAAGGCCAAGGCGGAGCAGGCGCGCGCCGAAGCCGCCCGGCACGGCGGCACGGGGGCCGTCTCCCCGGCCGATCTCGTCATCGACGTCGATGAGGCGGGGTTCGAGCGGGACGTCCTGCAACGCTCCGCCGAAGTCCCGGTCGTCATCGACTTCTGGGCCGAGTGGTGTCAGCCCTGCAAGCAGCTGAGCCCGGTCCTGGAGCGGCTGGCCGTCGAGTACAACGGGCGCTTCCTCCTCGCCAAGATCGATGTCGACGCCAACCAGATGTTGATGCAGCAGTTCGGGATCCAGGGCATCCCGGCCGTGTTCGCCGTCGTGGCGGGCCAGGCGCTGCCGCTCTTCCAGGGGGTGGCCGGCGAGCAGCAGATCCGGGAGACCCTGGACCAGTTGGTGGCGGTCGCCGAGCAGCGCTTCGGGCTGACCGGTCTGACCGTCGACCCGGACGCGGAGCCGGGCGGTGCCCCGCAGGCCGCGGCGCCGGAGGGGCCGTACGACGCCATGCTGAACGCCGCCGCGCTGGCGCTGGACGCCGGCGACCTGGGCGGGGCCGTCCAGGCGTACAAGAACGTGCTGGCCGACGACCCGGCCCACCCGGAGGCCAAACTGGGCCTGGCTCAGGCCGAGTTGCTCCAGCGGGTGCAGGGCATGGACCCGCAGAGGGTGCGTCAGGAGGCCGCCGGGAAGCCGAAGGACGCGCAGGCGCAGATCGCCGCCGCCGACCTGGACCTGGTGGGCGGGCATGTCGAGGACGCCTTCGGGCGGCTCATCGAGACCGTGCAGCGCACGGTGGGTGACGACCGGGAGGCGGTACGGCTCCGGTTGCTGGAGCTGTTCGAGGTCGTGGGCCAGGAGGACCCGCGCGTGGTGGGCGCACGCAGGGCGCTCGCGCGCGCCCTGTTCTGACCAGTCGCTAAACGCCACGGCTTGTGATGCCGGGGTGAAAGGTTTGCCGACGAGGCGTCACGGTGGCCGCGCTTTACCAAATCTTGGTAATCGCGGTCACTGTTACTCGGAGTAAATCGAGGCCGTTGATCTGTCTGGGTTCGTCCAGGGATCAACGGCTTTGCTCTGCCCTTCGAAGCCACCGAGCGTGGCACTCCGAGACCGGTCGGTCGTCCTCCGGTTATCCGGCCGTTACTAGCCAGTAACGAACCCCCTTGTGCCCGGGCCGAGAATGCACCACGATCGGCGACGCTCGGTCCATTCCCGTACCCCGGCAGCCGGTCGGGTCACCGGGAGACTCTGGGTCCCCACCGAGCAGAGCCGGCGGCAGTGGCGCCGGGTCTAGGGCAGGGGGGTCTTCGCCGGCCGGCGAAGCCTGCCCAGCAGGGTTGTGCGTGATGCGTGTCAGGCGCGACCAGTGGTTGTCGCTCGGGGGTGATCGCCGGTGATTCGGGCGCGGTTCGCGCCGCCGAGCGCGGGCGCTCTCCTTCCCGAGGACGTAGCACTTCTCCCATCCCTGCCCGGCTGAGCCGCTGATTCGGGGCGAGCCCGGGCCAGGAGATGTACGTCCGAGAAGGAGGAAATATGGAGTCCCAGGTGCGTGGCGGGACCAGATGGAAGCGGTTCGCTGTGGTCATGGTGCCCAGCGTGGCCGCCACGGCGTGTATAGGTGTCGCCCTCGCGCAGGGCGCTCTCGCCGCCTCGTTCAGCGTGTCCGGTCAGTCGTTCAAGGTGTCCGCCGACGAGCTCGTCGGCACGGGCTTCTCGCAGTACGGCGCGATCGACAGCGGCTACACGATGGACGGCAAGAAGACGGCGCACCCGGTGGCCGTCTCCGCGTTCAAGCACGCGGAGATCACCAACCTGTGCCAGTCCGTGGTCACGCCGGACGTGCCGATCTTCGGCAACGTCAGCCTGATCCTGCGGGCCGGCGGCGAGGGTGCCGCGAAGGTCCAGGCCGACAACATCTACATCGACGTTGCCGACCTCAGCGCCGACGCGACGTTCGACAACATCGACATCGGCGTGGCCGCCAAGGACGCCTCCAAGGGTCCGGGCATGAAGGGCGGCGGCGAGCAGGCCAACCCCTTCGGCTTCGCGCAGCAGGCCGACAAGGCCACGCTGAAGAACGTGAAGCAGACGGCGTGGGCGACCACCGCCGGCACCTTCAAGCTCAGCGGCCTGAAGATGTCGCTGTCGACGGGTGTCAAGGAGTGCTACTAAGCACTCGCTGACGGGCGGGGGAGCCGGTGGCGCCCCCGCCCGTCCCCACTCCGGCCGCGTCCTCACACGCGGCACACATCACCACCACAGCAACGCCGCACCAGGGAGCTGTTTTCCATGAGCGCCGAGACTCCTGCCGCCGCATCCGGCCAGTTCACCCGCCGGAGGCTGCAGTTCCGCGCCTGGCGGGGCACACGTCCGTTCTGGGCCGGTCTGTTCGTCATGCTCGGCGGCTTTCTCATCCTGTACTTCCCGTACGCCCACCTCCAGCTGGGCCACCTCACGATGACGATGGGTACCCCCGGCGGCTCCAGTTCCCTGATCATCGGTGGACTGCTCTTCGTCCTCGGGATCATCCTCTGGTTCCAGCAGCACATCCGGGTGTTCGGGGGCGTCGCGGCGATCCTGCTGGCGCTGGTGTCCATTCCGCTGTCCAACGTCGGCGGCTTCATCGTCGGATTCCTGTCCGCGCTGACCGGCGGGGCGATGGCCGTGGCCTGGTCACCGGGCGCGCCCGCGCAGCCGCAGCCGCCGGCCGGGGCGGCACCGGACCAGGGCGGTTCCCCCGCCGCCGCACCCCTGCCGGAGCAGCGCGTGTACGGACTGGACAAGCCGAACGACCTGTCAGGAACGAACCCGGCCAACGGGGCGAACGGGAGGCACAGTGCCGGCTGACGAGGTGACCCGCGGGACCGATGTGGACGGGTCCCGCGCGAGAACCGGGCCCCGCCACGCGGCCCCCAGAAAGCCGCTGTTCACAAGGTTCCACATGCCGGCCGGCAAGGCGATAGCCTCGGTGGCCATGCCCACGGCCGTGCTCATGGGCATGGGCTTCACCTCCACGCTCGCCCTCGCCGACAACAACGGCGGTCCGTCCCCGTCGACGTCGGCGAAGAGCCTGACGGCCGACGAGTACAAGGACTGCGTCAAGGCGCTGGACGACGACTCCAAGGACCCCTCGGCCTCGCCGTCGCCGTCCGCGTCTCAGAGCACGTCGGCCTCGCCGTCGCCGTCGGAGACCACCGGGAGCGGGAAGACGCAGGAGTCGGGCGGCACCTCTTCGTCGGATTCAGGTTCCGGCGACAAGGACACGCCCGAGCCGACCGCGACCTCGGGGTCCTCCGACTCCGGTTCGGGCTCGGGCTCCGGTTCCTCGGACTCCGGTTCCTCCGGCTCGGGTTCGGGCACGGGCTCGGGTTCCGGCGCTGACACGGCCCCGTCGGCGTCGTCGCAGACCCAGGGCGACGGGAACGTCCTCGACACCATCGGCGACACGCTCGGTGACATCCTCACCGGCGGCAAGGACTCCGGTACGTCGTCGCAGACCCCGACGCCGTCCGCGTCCCAGTCGTCCGCCCCGGACGCCTCGGGCACCACGGACACCACGGACCCGTCGTCCACGGGCGGCAAGGACTCCGGCGGCGGCGCCTCCGACACCGTCAAGGACACGGCGAAGAAGGCCACGGACACGGTCAAGGACACCGTCGAGGGCGCGACCGGCACCGTCTCCAGGACGGCCGACGACGCCACCAAGACGGCCGGGGACGCGACCGCGTCGGCCACGCCGAGCCCGTCCGCGAGCGAGTCCGCCTCCGCCGACGACTGCCCGGTGGCCACGGACGACGAGGGCGGCGTCGACAACAAGGTGCCGGTGGCGGACGACCCCTGGTACCTGAACGCCAGCTCCCTGCTCCTCAAGGGCGCCGACTACCAGGGCATCGTCGAGGTGAGGACGGCGAACGGCACCACGAAGAAGGTGCTGAAGTACGTCATCTCCGGCGGCACGGACATCGGCGACCTGCACCAGACGGTGAAGGACAAGCAGGCGAACAAGACGTACCACGTCCAGGCGGCCAAGGGCTCGACGTCCACCATCACCGGCGGCGACACGGTGATGTACACCGAGAGCATCTCGGGCAACCTGTTCGGGCTGATCCCGGTGACGTTCAGTCCCGACAGCCCGCCCCCGCTGAACATCCCGCTGATCTACTTCACCAACGTCAAGGTGACCCAGGCGGCCCAGTTCGGCGGCAACCTGCACGTGCCCGGCATGCACGTGTACACGACCGACTGAGCGGTCGTACAAGCCAGTTCGGGAGCCGCACAACACCGAGGGCGCCCCCTGTCACAGGGGGCGCCCTCGGTGCCGTACAAGACCCGTGCCGGGTCCGTCAGTTGCTCTGGGTGCCCAGGTGGTGGACGCGGAGCATGTTGGTGGTGCCGGGGACCCCGGGGGGCGAGCCGGCGGTGATGATGAGGGTGTCACCCGTCTCGAAGCGGCCGAGCCGGGCGATCTCCTGGTCCACCAGGTCGACCATCTCGTCGGTGGTGTTCACGAACGGCACGACGTGCGACTCCACGCCCCAGCTGAGGGTGAGCTGGTTGCGGGTGCCCTCGTCCGTGGTGAAGGCGATGATCGGCTGGATCGCGCGGTAGCGGGAGAGCCGGCGCGCGGTGTCACCGGACTGCGTGAAGGCGACCAGGCCCTTGCCGCCGAGGAAGTCGGCGATCTCGGCGGCGGCGCGGGCCACCGAACCACCCTGCGTGCGCGGTTTCTTGCCCGGCACCAGCGGCTGGAGGCCCTTGGAGAGCAGTTCCTGCTCGGCCGCGGTGACGATCTTCGACATGGTCTTGACCGTCTCGACCGGGTAGGCGCCCACGCTGGACTCGGCCGACAGCATGACCGCGTCGGCGCCGTCCAGGATCGCGTTGGCCACGTCGGAGGCCTCGGCGCGGGTCGGACGCGAGTTGGTGATCATCGACTCCATCATCTGGGTCGCGACGATCACCGGCTTGGCGTTGCGCCGGCACAGCTCGATCAGGCGCTTCTGCACCATGGGGACCCTCTCGAGCGGGTACTCGACGGCCAGGTCACCACGGGCGACCATCACGGCGTCGAACGCCGCGACGACGTCCTCCATGTTCTCCACCGCCTGCGGCTTCTCCACCTTGGCGATGACGGGGACGCGGCGGCCCTCCTCGTCCATGACGCGGTGGACGTCGTGGATGTCCTTGGCGTCCCGGACGAAGGACAGCGCGACCATGTCGCAGCCCATGCGGAGGGCGAAGCGCAGGTCCTCGACGTCCTTGTCGCTCAGCGCGGGCACGTTGACGGCCGTGCCGGGCAGGTTGATGCCCTTGTGGTCGGAGACGACACCGCCCTCGATGACGATCGTCTTCACCCGCGGACCCTCGACGTCCAGGACCTTCAGCTCGACGTTGCCGTCGTTGATCAGGACCTGGTCGCCGCGCGAGACGTCACCCGGCAGCCCCTTGTACGTCGTACCGCAGATGTGCTTGTCACCCGGCACGTCCTCGGTCGTGATGACGAACTCGTCACCGCGCTCCAGCTCGACCGGACCCTCGGCGAAGGTCTCCAGACGGATCTTCGGGCCCTGGAGGTCGGCGAGGACGCCGATGGGGCGGCCGGTCTCCTTGGAGGCGGCCCGGACGCGGTCGTACCGCGCCTGGTGCTCGGCGTGGGTGCCGTGGCTGAAGTTGAACCGGGCCACGTTCATGCCCGCCTCGATCATGGCGACGAGCATCTCATGGGAGTCGACCGCGGGGCCGAGAGTACAGACGATTTTCGAACGGCGCATGGGGCGATCCTATCGGTTTGTTTCGCTACGGAATATTCCGTCTGGCGGAAGATACAAATGAGTGCCACACCGCTCAGGTGCTATTCAGTTGTTCTTTCCGACCAGTGCGTAGGTCTGCGTCGCGATCTCCAGTTCTTCATCCGTCGGCACCACCGCGACCGCCACCCGGGCGGACTCCGGCGAAATCAGGCGCGGACCGTCACCGCGTACGGCGTTCCGCTCCGGGTCGACCGCCAGGCCCAGGCCCTCCAGGCCCGCGATCGCCGCCTCCCGCACCGGTGCCGCGTTCTCGCCGACCCCGGCGGTGAAGGCCACCGCGTCCACCGTGCCGAGCACGGCGTAATAGGCGCCGATGTACTTCTTGATCCGGTGAATGTAAATGTCGAAGGCGAGCGCCGCCTCTTCGTCGCCCTCGTCGATCCGGCGGCGGATCTCCCGCATGTCGTTGTCCCCGCACAGACCGAACAGACCGCTCCTCTTGTTGAGAAGAGTGTCGATCTCGTCCATGGACATATCCCCAACCCGGGCCAAATGGAAGATGACGGCCGGGTCCAGATCACCGGATCGCGTACCCATGACGAGCCCCTCCAAAGGCGTCAGCCCCATGGAGGTGTCCACGCACCGGCCCTTCTCGACCGCCGAGGCGGAGGCGCCGTTGCCCAGGTGCAGCACGATCACGTTGACCTCGGACGGGTCCTTGCCCAGCAGCCGCGCGGTCCGACGGGAGACGTACGCGTGCGAGGTGCCGTGGAAGCCGTAGCGGCGGATGCGGTGGCGGTCGGCGATCTTCGGGTCGATCGCGTAGCGCGCCGCGGAATCCGGCATCGTCGTGTGGAACGCGGTGTCGAAGACGGCGACCTGGGGCAGGTCCGGGCGGAGCGCCTGCGCGGTCCGGATGCCGGTCAGGTTGGCCGGGTTGTGCAGCGGGGCGACCGGGATCAGCCGCTCGATCTCGGTGAGCACCTCGTCGTCGATGACGGTGGGCTCGGTGAAGAACATCCCGCCGTGCACCACCCGGTGGCCGATCGCGGCCAGCTCCGGGGAGTCCAGGCCCAGGCCGTCCCGGGTCAGCTCCTCGGCGACCGCCTTCAGGGCGGCGTCGTGGTCGGCGATCGGCCCGGTGTGCTCACGGGTGTCGCCACTGGTGAGGCAGGTGTGCTCGATCCGGGAGGTCTGCTCGCCGATGCGCTCGACCAGGCCCACCGCGAGCCGGCCGCTGTCCCGCATGTCCAGCAGCTGGTACTTCACCGACGAGGAGCCGGAGTTGAGGACGAGGACACGGGTGGGGGAGGTCACTGCTGGGACGCCTTCTCACTGGGGTTCTGGGCCGGGCTCTGGGCCTGGATCGCCGTGATGGCGACGGTGTTGACGATGTCCTGGACGAGCGCGCCCCGGGACAGGTCGTTGACCGGCTTGCGCAGCCCCTGGAGCACCGGGCCGACGGCGATCGCGCCGGCCGAGCGCTGCACGGCCTTGTAGGTGTTGTTGCCGGTGTTGAGGTCGGGGAAGATCAGCACGCTGGCCTGCCCGGCGACCTCGGAACCGGGCAGCTTGGTCGCGGCGACGGACGGCTCCACGGCCGCGTCGTACTGGATCGGGCCCTCGATCTTCAGATCGGACCGGCGCGAGCGGGTCAGCTCGGTGGCCTCGCGGACCTTGTCGACGTCGGCGCCCGACCCGGACGTACCCGTGGAGTACGACAGCATCGCGATCCGCGGCTCCACGCCGAACCGCGCGGCCGTCGTCGCCGACTGGATGGCGATGTCCGCGAGCTGCTCGGCGTCCGGGTCCGGGTTGACCGCGCAGTCGCCGTAGACCAGCACCTTGTCGGCCAGGCACATGAAGAACACCGACGAGACGATCGAGGCGTCCGGCTTGGTCTTGATGATCTCGAAGGCGGGCCGGATGGTGGCCGCCGTGGAGTGCACCGAGCCCGACACCATGCCGTCGGCCAGGCCCTCCTGGACCATCAGGGTGCCGAAGTAGTTGACGTCCGACACGACGTCGTAGGCCAGCTCGACCGTGACGCCCTTGTGGGCGCGCAGGGCCGCGTACTTCTCGGCGAAGGAGTCGCGCAGCTCGGAGGTGGCCGGGTCGATCAGCTGGGTGTCGCCGAGGTCGATGCCCAGGTCCGCGGCCTTCTTGCGGATCTGGTCGACCGGCCCGAGCAGGGTCAGGTCGCACACGCCCCGGCGCAGCAGCACCTCGGCCGCGTGCAGCACCCGCTCCTCGGTGCCCTCCGGCAGCACGACCCGCCGCTTGTCGGAGCGGGCCTGTTCCAGCAGCTTGTGCTCGAACATCATCGGGGTGACCCGGTCGCTGCTCGGCGCCGAGACCCGGCGGGCCAGGTCGGTGGTGTCGGCGTACCGCTCGAACAGGCCGAGCGCGGTCTCCGCCTTGCGCGGGGTGGCCGCGTTCAGCTTGCCCTCCAGGGAGAACAGCTGCTCGGCGGTGGGGAAGCTGTTGCCGGACACCGAGAGCACCGGGGTGCCCGGGGCGAGGCGGGCGGCGAGGGTGAGGATCTCCTCGCTCGGCACCTCGTTCAGGGTGAGCAGCACGCCGGCTATCGGCGGGGTGCCGGCGCTGTGCGCGGCGAGCGAGCCGACGACCAGGTCGGCGCGGTCGCCCGGGGTGACGACCAGGCAGCCCGGGGTCAGGGCGCCCAGGAAGTTCGGCAGCATGGCGCCGCCGAAGACGAAGCCCAGCGCGTCCCGGGCCAGCCCGGAGTCGTCGCCGAGCAGCACCTTGGCGCCGAGGGCCTGGCCGATCTGGGCGACCGTCGGCGCGGACAGGGCGGGCTCGTCGGGGAGCACGTACGTCGGCACCGGCAACCGGTTCGCGAGCCGCTCGGCGATCTCGTCGCGGTCCTCGCGGGCCACCCGGTTGGCGACCATGGCGAGCACGTCGCAGCCGAGGCCGTCGTAGGCGCGGTAGGCGTTGCGGGTCTCGGCGAGCACGGACTCGGCGGACTGCTTGCGGCCCCCGACCACCGGGATCACGGACGCGCCGAACTCGTTGGCGAGCCGGGCGTTCAGCGACAGCTCGTCCGGCAGCTGGGTGCCGGCGTAATCGGTGCCGAGGACCAGGACGACGTCGTAGTCCCGGGCCACCAGGTGGAAGCGGTCGACGAGGGCGGAGACCAGCTCGTCGGTGCCCTGCTCGGCCTGGAGCGCGGACGCCTGGTGGTAGTCCATGCCGTACACGGTCGCCGGGTCCTGCGCGAGGCGGTACCGGGCCCGCAGCAGCTCGAACAGGCGATCCGGGCCGTCGTGGACAAGTGGACGGAACACGCCCACCCGGTCGACCTGCCGGGTCAGGAGTTCCATGACCCCCAGCTCCACGACCTGGCGTCCGTCACCGCGGTCGATCCCGGTCACGTACACGCTGCGCGTCACGTGTCCACTCCGTTCCTCATGTCGCTTTCGTCGCCTCTTTGGCATAAAAATCGCTCACCGAGGTGAGCAGAACCCTCTTGACAGTACCCCTGCCGCCGGATAAGGCGCCCGTCAGGATCTCACCGGCTCCACGGACGTGAAACAATCGACACCGGCTCACCGGCACACGACAGCGAGCAGGAGACACAGCACGATGCGCATCGGAGTTCTCACCGCAGGCGGCGACTGCCCCGGCCTGAACGCCGTGATCCGGTCGGTCGTGCACCGGGCGGTGGCGCAGTACGGCGACGAGGTCATCGGTTTCGAGGACGGCTACCGGGGTCTGCTCGACCGCCACTACCGCACCCTCGACCTGGACGCGGTCAGCGGCATCCTGGCCCGTGGCGGCACCATCCTCGGCTCCTCCCGGCTGGAGCGCGACCGGCTGCGCGAGGCCTGTGAGCGGGCCACCGACATGGTCGAGGAGTTCGGCATCGACGCGCTGATCCCGATCGGCGGCGAGGGCACCCTGACGGCCGCCCGGATGCTGTCCGACGCCGGCCTCCCGGTCGTCGGCGTGCCCAAGACCATCGACAACGACATCTCCTCGACCGACCGCACCTTCGGCTTCGACACGGCCGTCGGCGTGGCCACCGAGGCGATGGACCGCCTGAAGACCACCGCCGAGTCCCACCAACGGGTGATGGTGGTCGAGGTCATGGGCCGGCACGCCGGCTGGATCGCCCTGGAGTCCGGCATGGCCGCCGGCGCCCACGGCATCTGCCTGCCCGAGCGGCCCTTCGACCCCGCCGACCTCGTGAAGATGGTCGAGGAGCGGTTCGCCCGCGGCAAGAAGTTCGCCGTCATCTGCGTCGCCGAGGGCGCCCACCCCTCAGAGGGCACCATGGACTACAGCAAGGGCGAGATCGACCAGTTCGGCCACGAGCGCTTCCAGGGCATCGGCACCGCGCTGGCGTACGAGCTGGAGCGGCGCCTGGGCAAGGAGGCCAAGCCGGTCATCCTCGGTCACGTCCAGCGCGGCGGCGTTCCCACCGCGTACGACCGTGTCCTCGCCACCCGCTTCGGCTGGCAGGCCGTCGAGGCCGCCCACCGGGGCGACTTCGGCAGGATGACCGCGCTGCGCGGCACCGACATCGTGATGGTGCCGCTCGCGGAGGCCGTCACCGAGCTGAAGACGGTGCCGAAGGACCGGATGGACGAGGCCGAGTCGGTCTTCTAGGCGGTTCGAGGCGGCTTTCTAGGCGGTCCTCGCCGCCACGCCCTGCCAGAAGGTGTCCACGATCCGGTCCAGGAACTCCTGGCCGGACTCGCTGGCGCTCCTGCTGCCGCCACCCCAGCTGAGGGTGGCGGCCATGTGCCCCTGGTAGTCCTGGTGGAGTTCCTGGAGCACCCCTTCGAGGACGCCCGTGTCCACCGTGGCCAGTTTTCGTACCGGCCGCACATAGGCCTGCCAGCGGGTGGTCACCGCGCTGTGCAGCAGGCCGGCGAGCTTCGCCTCGCGGCCGGTGACGGCGACGAAGTCGGGCAGGGCGAGATCAAGGACCTGGGCGAGCGCGGCCGACTGGCGTTCGTTGCCCCGCCACTGCCCGCTCTCCTCCGTGCGCAGATACGACCGCACGTCCATGCCGACGGCGCGGGCGACGTCCTCGGGCGCGACGGCACGGGCGATGCGATGCTCGCGCAGGGTTCGCGGGCGGCCGAGGAGTTCGCCCGGGGAACACCACAGCACGCCCGCGAGAGCGGTCAGTTCCGGATTGCTCGGGGTGACGACACCGCGTTCCCAGGCGATCACCAGATCGGGTGTGACATACGGCAGCCCGTACGAGGCCCGCATGCCGTAGGCGACGTGCTCGGGGCCCATGCCGAGCGCGGCGCGCAGCCGGCGGGCCGCCGGGGCGTTGAACGGAGGAGCTGAGGGTTGGCGCACCCCGCACAAGCTAGGGGTGCGGTGACGGGATGGCTACGGTCTGGTCGGCCAGGATCACGGATTGTCGGAACGCACAGTTCCGGCCGTTCGGTATGCAACGGACGGAACACCCTTCCGGCTCACCCCTTGACCGCCTTCCGGTTCACCCCTTGACCGCGCCGCCCAGGGCGAACCCGCCGCCCAGCCGCCGTGCCACCAGGACGTACAGGAGGATCACCGGCGTCGAGTAGATCACCGAGAACGCGGCGAGCTGGCCGTACGCCACCATGCCCCGGTTGCCGAAGAAGTCGTTGATGCTCACCGAGGCCGGCATCTGCTCCGGGGTGAGCAGCAGCATGAACGGGACGAAGAAGTTCCCCCACATCATCACGAACGAGAACACGGTGACGACGGCGAGCCCCGGCCCCATCAGCGGCAGCACGATCCGGACGAGGGACTGCGCCGCCGAGGCCCCGTCCGTCCAGGCCGCCTCCTCCAGCTCCGTCGGCACGCCGTCCATGAAGTTCTTCATCAGCCAGATGGCGAACGGCAGCTGGGAGGCGGCGAAGAAGAAGATCGTGCCCTGGAGGGTGTCGATGAGGTTCACCCGGACGAACAGGGCGTACACCGGCACCATGATCGCGGTGATGGGCAGGCTCGTCGCGAACAGGATCGTCAGCAGGAACGGCCGGTTCAGCCGGGACCGGAACCGGGACAGCGGATACGCGGCGAGCGCGGCGCAGCCGACGGTCAGCGCCGTGGCGCCGCCGCACAGGATCAGGCTGTTGAGCAGCGGGGTGTAGGTGATGTCCGGGGTCAGGATCGCGTCGAAGTTGGCCAGGGTGAGGCCGTCCGGGACCTTGACCCGGAGGCCGGCGTGCGGGTCCACGGCGGACAGCAGCACCCAGGCGAGCGGCAGCGCGAAGGCGGCGGCCACGGCCAGCAGGGAGACATCCGCGGCAAGCCGCCGGGAGGAGCGCTTACGGGCCATCAGACCTCCGTCCGCAGCAGCCGCAGATAGACGACGGAGAACAGGGAGCCGACGACCAGCAGGAGCAGGGCGACCGCGGTGCCGTACCCGATCATGCTGTTCTGGAAGGCCTGTTCGTACATGAACAGCGGCAGCGTCTGGCTCCGGTCGCCGGGCCCGCCCCGGGTCATCACCCAGATCAGCCCGAAGACGGAGAGCGTCTGGAGGGTGTTGAGCATGAGGTTGGTGCCGATGGAGCGCCGGATCATCGGCAGCGTGATGTGCCACAGCCGCCGCCACCCGCCGGCCCCGTCCACCTCGGCGGCCTCCGTGATCTCGGCGGGGATCTCGTCCAGCGCGGCGGAGTACACGAGCATCGAGAACGCCGTCCCGCGCCAGACGTTGGCGAAGGACACCGCGAGGATGGGCAGCGTGAACAGCCAGTTCTGGCGGGGCAGATGGAGCCAGTCCAGGATCGCGTTCAGGGTGCCCTCGCGTCGGAAGAACGCGTAGAGCAGGAACCCGGCGACGACCTCCGGCAGCACCCACGCGGTGACGACGACCCCGCCGGCGAGGGTACGGACGGGCTTCGACGCGCGCTTCATCAGCGCGGCCAGCGCCAGCCCCAGCGTGTTCTGCCCGATGAGCGAGGACAGCACCGTGAACACCAGGGTCAGCCAGACGGCGTTCAGGAACGCGTCGTCCTGGAACGCCCGGCGGAAGTTGGCGAAACCGACGAAGGAGGAGTGGGCCTGGCCGGTCAGCTGGAGGTCGGTGAAGGCGATCCAGAGGCAGTAGGCGATCGGCCCGGCGAGGAAGAGGAGCAGCAGGACCAGGGCGGGGCCGACCGGGAGGGCCCGGACGGCCAGGTTCCGGCGCCTCACTTGTGGACCACTTGGCCGCCGGTGACGTCCTTGACCGTGGCGTCGTACTCGCTCGCCGCCTTCTCCACGGACAGGTCACCGGTCGTGACCCCCTCCATGGCCTCCTGCACGGCGGTCGACACCTTCGGGTACGCGGGATACGCCGGCCGGTAGTGGGTGCTCGCGACGAGGTCGGTGAAGAACTTGATGCCGGGCTGGGCGCCTGCGTACGCCGGATCGGCGGCGACGTCCTTGCGTACGGCGATCCCGGAGTTGGCGATGTACCACTTCCGGGCGTTGTCCTTCGTCTGCATCGTCCGGACGAAGTCGAAGGCGAGGTCGGGGTTGGCCGCCTTGGCCGGAATCGACCAGGTCCAGCCGCCGGACATGCTCACCTTGCCCGGCGCCTGCCCGGCCTGCGTCGGCATGGCGGCGAGCCCCAGCTGCTTCGACCAGTCCGGCCACTCGTGCCCGCTGCCCGGCAGCCAGGCCTGCGGCAGCCAGGAGCCGTCGAGGGCGATGCCGAGCTTTCCCTGGGGCAGCAGTTCGCCGTTGACGGTGGTGTTGAAGTTCGGGTCGAGGGCGTCGGAGACCTCGGGGCCGAGCTTGTCCTTGTAGACGGTCTCGATGAAGCCGAGAGAGTCCTTGAAAGCCTGCGAACCCGTGATCCACTTCTTGCTGCCACTGTCGTACATCGGGTCCTGTGTGCCGTCGCCGGTGCCGTACAGCAGCATCTCGAAGCCCTGCATGGTGGCGCGCTCACCGGCCGGCTTGCCGGTGTAGACGTTGAGCGGGATGACGCCGGGGACCTTCCGCTTGATGGTCCGCGCGGCGGCGAGGACGTCGTCCCAGGTCTTCGGCTGCCAGTCCAGCGGCAACCCGGCCTTCCGGAACACCCGCTTGTCGAACCAGAGCCCGCGCGTGTCGGTCCCGTCCGGGACGCCGTACGTCTTCCCGTCCTGGCCCTTGGCCGCCGCCTTCGCGGTGTCGATGAACTGACTCCAGGCGGGCCACTTCGCGAGGTACGGGTCGAGCGGCTTCAAATACCCGCTGGTGATGTCGGAGTTGATGAGGAAGGTGTCCTCGTAGACGAGGTCCGGGGCGGTGCGCGGCGAGCGCAGCATCTGCTGGAGCTTGGTGTAGTACTCCGAGTCCGGCGCCTTGATCGGCACGAACTCCACCTTCTTGCCGGGGTACTTGTGCTCGAACTGCTTCTTGATCCCGGCGAGGTAGGTGTCCATCACCTTGACGGAGTTGTCGGTGGACTGCTTGTACGACACCTTGATGGTGTCCGGGCTGCTGCCGGAGCCGCTGCCGCAGGCGGTGAGCGCGGTGGCGGCGAGAGCGGCGGTGAGGAGGAGGGAGAGGGGGAGGCGGCGGGAGTGGGCGGCGGTGGGGCGCACGGGCATGACCTCCTGAGCACACGTGGGGGTGGCGCGGAGATGAACTGCCGTGTGAACGTAAGAGGAGTGGTCTAGTCAGGTCAATGCGTCTGCGCGGGATTGATCCTCGGCGGACTACAGCAGATGGTCCGCCTTGCCGGCCTTGATCTCCCGGATGAGGGCGCGGAGGACTTCGCGGGAGTCGGTGAGGGCGCGGTCCTCCTGGCCGGAGACGGCGATGTAGGCGTTGCCTTCGGGGTCGGTCCAGCTCCGCCGACCGGCCGGTGAAGCCGAGGGGGCGGGGCGGCAGGGCGGCGGTCGCGCGCGGGACCGGGCCGTGGGCCGTGCCCTTACCGGTCTCCGACCTGCTTGCCGACGACGGGCCCGTGGAAGGTCCCGCCCCGGAAGTCGATGTGGTCGCCCCCGTGGCGTGCTTGGGGTCCCTCCTCGGAGTCGCCGGACCCCGTGCGGCGGGGCTGGTGCTTGCGCAGCATCGCGACCGCCACGGTCGCCGCGTGCGCGGCGGCCCGCTGCTGCGAGCCGCCGGCGTCGGCCCGGCGCTTGTTCCGGTCCGCGCGGTCGCTGACGCCCCGCACCACGAGCGCGTCCACCTGTCCGCTCAGGTGCGCCGCCTGGGCCGCTCCGGAGCCCTCCATCTCGATGGCGCCCGCGTCGTTGTAGTGGGCCTCCATGTGCCGGGCGATGTCCGACCTGGAGTCGGCCAGTACCACGTCACCGGTCGCGATCGGCGCGAAGTGCACCCGGACCTCCGGCAGGTCCCGGGCCGCGGAACGCGCCGCCTGCTCCAGCGCGTGCGAGCCGGGCAGGGCTCTCGGGCGGACCTTGAAACCGTCGTGGGCCTGCTTGCCGCCGTGGATCTCGTAGACCTGCGTGCCCACCACGACGTCGCCGATCTCGATGTCGTCCTTCAGGCTCCCCGCGACCCCCACGAAGAGGACGGCCCCGGGACGCAGCCACTCGATGAGCTGGGCCGTGAGCGCGGCGGCACGCTCGGCCCCCACGCCCAGCTCGCTGATCGCCAGGTGCCAGGAACTGTCCGGCAGCCGGCCCGTCTCGACGCGGGTCCCGTTGGGGTGGACGCGTTCGTGCCGCTCCGGGAGGTACGCCCGCACAGCGGCGTATTCCAGGGGCAGTGCGGTCAGGACCAGAACGGTGGGTTGAGTCTCCGGCACACTCATAAGGTACTGCCGGTACTGCCGGGGGAAGGGGCTCATGTGCCGGAACGAGACGTCACCGTGGGGCAGTTGCTGCTCACCGAGTACCAGACCGTCAAGGACGAGCAGAAGACGCGGATCGGGTTCCGGGACAACCTGCTCTACGTCACCCTGACGGTGGTGGCGGCCGTCATCGCGGCGGCGGCCCAGGCCAGACAGGCCGCGATGCTGCTCGCGCTGCCGCCGGTGTGCGTCGTTCTCGGCTGGACGTACCTCGTCAACGACCAGAAGATCTCGGCGATCGGGGCGTACGTGCGGGGCGACTTGGGACCCCGGCTCGCCGCACTGGCCCAGGCGGAGGGCGGCGAGGTCTTCCGCTGGGAGAGCGCGCACCGGGAGGACACCCGGCGCGTGTCCCGGAAGATGACGCAGTGCGTGGTGGACCTGCTGGCCTTCTGCGTGGTGCCGCTGAGCGCGCTCGTCGTGTACTGGGCGGGCGGTGACGTCTCCGCCGGGCTGGCGGTCGTGTCCGTGCTGGAGGCGGTCGCGGTCGTGGGGCTGGGCGTGTGCGTGGTGCAGTACGCCGTGCCGTTCCGGGCGGGGGGTGGGACCGGGTGAGCGATGTCGTCGACTTCCGGGGCGGGGACTTCCGCGGGCCGGTCATCGGCAAGGCGGAGTACAAACAGCAGGCACCGGCACCGACAGCCCTGGACGCGCTGCCGCCGAGGGCCGCCGGACTCACCGGCCGGGACGAGGCGTTGGGCCGGCTGAGGGTGGCGCTCGATCCCTCGGGCTCCGGTGGCGAACAGGCCGTCCTCGTCACCGCCGTGTCGGGGCTCGGCGGCATCGGCAAGACGGCGCTGGCGGTGCGGGCGGCGTACGCGGCGCGGGAGGCGGGGTGGTTCCCGGGCGGCGTGCTGTTCGTGGACCTGCACGGCTACGACGACACTCCGGTCACGGCGGACCAGACGTTGCAGTCCCTGCTGCGGGCGCTCGGCGTGGAGCCCGCGCACATTCCGGCCACGGCGGACGAACGGGCCGGACTGTACCGGTCGGTGCTGGCCGAGCGGGAGGCGGTGCTGATCCTGGCCGACAACGCGTCGTCGCCGGAGCAGGTACGGCCGCTGCTGCCGGGGGGTGAGCGGCACCGGGTACTGATCACCTCCCGCCACCGGCTGCCCACACTGGGCGCCCGGCTCCTGACCCTCGGTGAGCTGCCACCGGACAGTGCCGTCGCCCTGCTCGACCGGGAGCTGCGGGCCGCGGACGCCGGGGACTCCAGGATCGCGGACGACCGGGAGTCGGCAGCCCGGCTCGCGGAACTGTGCGACCGTCTTCCGCTGGCCCTCCAGATCGCCGCCGCCCTGCTGTGCGCCGACCCCGGCACACCGGTTCATGAGCTGTGCTCCGACCTCGCCAACGCCCGGAGCCGGGTCGACCGACTCGATGACGGTGAGCGGAGCGTACGTCTCACCTTCGAGCTGTCCTACCAACGACTGCCCGGGGCAGAGGCACGACTGCTACGCCTGTTCGCCCTCCTGCCCGGCAGGGAGTCGGGGCTGCCCGCTGTCGAAGCCCTCCAGGGCGACGAGCCGGGCGCATGCCAGGCTTTGCTGAGCGCGCTGGAACGGGCTCACCTGCTGGAACAGGGCAGACACCGGGGACGCTGGCGGCTGCACGACCTCGTCGCGGAATTCGCCGCGGGCAAGGTGACCACGGCCGAGCGTGAAGCCGCGAGGGAACGCGTCCTGTCCTTCTACCTCACACAGGCTCAGGCGGCGGATCGGAGGTGGCGGGGCAAGCATGCCCAGGGCTCTTCGCCCCAGCCGTTCCGCGATCGCGAAGAGGCCCTCGCCTGGCTCGACGAGGAGCGCGAGAACCTGGTGGGGGCCACCCGGTGGGCCGCCGTGCGGAAACTCTCCTTCGACGCGTCCTCGCTGGCCGCCGTGCTGGCCGACTATCTGGAGTGGCGCCGCTACTTCGACGACGGAGTCACCGTCAACCGCTGCGCCCAGGCCGCCGCGGAACGAGCCGGCGACGCACACGGTGAGGCCGATGCCTGGAACAGGATGGGAATCGCGCTGCGCGGAACCGGGCGCATGCAGGAGGCCTTCGACGCGTGCCGGCGGGCGTACGCGCTCTACGACTCCCTGGAGCGCGACGGCGGCAAGGCCAAGGCCCTTTCCAACATGGGCATGATCCGCAACGACGTCGGAGAAGTCGATGAGGCCGTCGACGCCCTGCGTCACGCTCTCGCGCTCCTCCGGCGGACGGGCGACCGGCACGGCGAGGCCGGTGCCTGGAACAACCTCGCGATCACCTACCGCAAGGCCGGCCGGGTGAAGGAGGCGTTGAGCGCCCTGAAGCGTGCCCTTGAGCTGTACCGGGAGACCGGCGACCGGCTCCGCGAAGGCCGTGCCTGGCACAACTACGGGATCACGCTCAACGTGTCCGGCAGGACCCGGGCAGCCCTGGACGCCTGCCTCAACGCCCTGGACATCTGCGAGACCTACGAGGACAGGCACGGCGAGGGGCAGACCCTCTACGCACTCGGGTTGATCCACGAGACCGCAGGGGAGCCGGCACACGCGCGGTCGTACTGGCTCCGTGCCGCGGAGGCCTACGACCGCGCGGGCTCCGCCCGGGACGCAGCGTACGCCCGTCGCGCGGCCAGATTTCTGCCCCCGCACGGCACAGGTGAGCCTCCCGCCCTCACCGCCCCTGCCGCACCCACCGATACACCAGCTCCGGCCTCCCCACCTGCCCGTACAGCGGACTCCGGCCGGCCCTCCCCGCGTCCACCAGGTGTTCCAGGTACCGGCGTGCGGTGATCCGGGAGATGCCCACCGCCTCGGCCACTCCGGCCGCCGTGAGCCCCTCCGAAGCGGCGTCCCGCAACGCAGCCGTCACTCGCTCCAGCGTCGGCCCGCTCAACCCCTTCGGCAGGGCCGCCGGTGTCGGGGCGCGCAGGGTGGCCAGGGCGCGGTCCACCTCGTCCTGGCCGCTCGCCTCGCCCACCGCCGCGTGGAACTCGGCGTACCGGACCAGCCGGTCGCGCAACGTCGCGAAGGTGAACGGTTTCAGGACGTACTGGACGACGCCCAGGGAGACACCTTCCCGCACCACCGCCAGGTCGCGTGCCGAGGTCACCGCTATCACGTCCGCGTGATGCCCGGCCGCCCGCAGGGACCGGGCCAGCTGCAAGCCGTGGACGTCGGGGAGGTGCAGGTCCAGCAGCAGCAGGTCCACCGGTGTGCGGTCCAGGAAGCGCCGCGCCTCCGCCCCCGTGTGCGCCTTCCCGACCGCGACGAACCCCGGCACCCGGCCGACGTACATCACGTGCGCGTCGGCGGCCACGGGGTCGTCCTCGACGACGAGGACGCGGATGGGCTGCTGCTCGTTCGTCATCCGCTGCCGCCCCCGGACGTGCGCAACGGCAACCGCACCTCGAACACCGCTCCGCCCTCCTCCGCCTCGGCCACCGTCAACGTGCCGTCGTGGCGGTTCACCGCCTGCCGGACCAGGGCCAGCCCGAGTCCCCGTCCGCCGGGTTCGGCCGGCTTCGTGGAGAACCCCCGCTGGAACACCAGGTCGGCGTGGGCGGGGTCGACCCCCGGGCCGGTGTCCGACACCCGGAGCACCACTTCGGCGGCCGTAGCGTACGCCGTCACCGTCACCCGGGCCCGCACGCTGCCCTGCGCCGCGTCCACGGCGTTGTCGATCAGGTTGCCGAGGATCGTGACCAGGTCGCGGGCGGACAGGCTCTCCGGGAGCAGGCCGTCGTCCAGCCGGCTGTCCGGTGAGACCACCAGCTCCACGCCCCGCTCGTTCGCCTGTGCGGTCTTGCCCAGCAGGAGCGCGGCCAGCACCGGCTCGCTGACCGCCGCCACCACCTGGTCGGTCAGGGCCTGCGCCAGCTCCAGCTCGGCCGTGGCGAAGTCCACCGCCTCCTCGGCCCGGCCCAGCTCGATCAGGGAGACGACCGTGTGCAGGCGGTTCGCGGCCTCGTGCGCCTGTGAGCGCAGTGCCTGGGTGAAGCCCCGCTCCGAGTCCAACTCGCCCATGAGGGACTGGAGTTCGGTGACGTCCCGGAGGGTCGCGACCGTGCCCCGGTGTTCGCCGCCCGAGACCGGGGACGTGTTCACCACCAGCACCCGGGACGCCGTCAGGTGCACCTCGTCCACCCGGGGCTCCGAGGACAGCAGGGCGCCCGTCAGCGGGGCCGGCAGTCCCAGGCCGGCCACCGAGCGGCCGATCACGGCCTCCTCCGGGCCCACCCCGAGCAGCTCCCGGCCGCCGTCGTTGATCAGCGCCACCCGGTACCGGCCGTCCAGCATGAGCAGCCCTTCGCGGACCGCGTGCAGCGCGGCCTGGTGGTAGTCGTGCATCCGGCTCAGTTCGGTGGCGTTCATGCCGTGGGTGTGGCGGCGGAGCCGGGCGTTGATGACGTACGTGCCGACCGCGCCCAGCAGCAGGGCCACGCCCGCCACCCCGAGCAGGGCCGTGACCTGGTCCTGGACCCGGGCGCTGATCGTCTCCACCTTGATGCCGGCGCTCACCAGGCCGACGATCCGGCCGTTGTCCGAGATGGGGGTCACCGCGCGGACGGACGCGCCGAGGGTGCCGGTGTAGGTCTCGGTGAAGGTGCGGCCGTGCTGGGCGGGGCCGATGTTGCCGAGGAAACGTTTGCCGATCTGCTTCCTGTCGGGGTGGGTCCAGCGGATGCCGGACGGGTTCATGATCGTCACGAAGTCGACGTTGGCGTCCCGCATGACCTGGAGGGCGTACGGCTCCAGCCGGGCCGTGGGGTCGGGGGTGCGGATCGCCTCGCGGACCGAGGGGGAGTCGGCGATCGACCGGGCCACCGCCGTGGCCTGCCGGGCGGCGGCGTCCTCGGCCTGCCGCTGGTCGCTGACGTAGGTGAACAGCGCGTACCCGGCCACGACCACCGCTATCAGCACGGCCTGTATGGCGAACAGCTGGCCGGCCAGGCTGCGGGGCCGCGGGAGGGTGGGTACGCGCATGTCAGCAGTGTGCCTCTCGGGTTAAGCGTGAACTAAATGAACGGAAGGGTGACCGCCCTCACAGGCCGGGAGATAGTCACGGCATTCCCCAAAAACGCCCGGACGTGAGCCGCACGCCGGTTGTTAGCCGACGAAGACGTCAAGGAGGGCAGTCGTGGCCGCCAGCACTGCCGACACGGCACCTGCCGCACCCCGCGCGAAGCGGGACCGGACTCATTACCTGTACATCGCCGTCATCGCGGCGGTCGCGCTCGGCATCGCCGTGGGGCTGATCTGGCCCGATGCCGCGGTGGAGCTGAAGCCGCTGGGCACCGGGTTTGTGAACCTGATCAAGATGATGATCTCGCCGATCATCTTCTGCACGATCGTGCTCGGCATCGGATCGGTACGGAAGGCCGCCAAGGTCGGCGCCGTCGGCGGTATCGCTCTCGGCTACTTCCTCGTGATGTCGCTCGTGGCGCTCGCCATCGGGCTCGTCGTCGGCAATGTGCTGCACCCGGGTGACGGACTGCACATCACCAACGCCATCAAGGCGACCGGGCACGACCAGGTGTCCCCCGACGCGCTGCCGCCCGTCGACTTCGTGCTGTCGATCATCCCGACCACGTTCGTCTCCGCCTTCACCGAGGGCCAGGTGCTCCAGACGCTGCTGGTGGCCCTGCTCGCCGGGTTCGCGCTCCAGGCCATGGGCTCGGCCGGACAGCCGGTGCTGCGCGGCATCGAGCACATCCAGCGGCTCGTCTTCCGCATCCTGTCCATGGTGATGTGGGCGGCGCCGATCGGTGCCTTCGGCGCCATCGCGGCGGTGGTCGGTTCGGCCGGTGTCGACGCGCTCAAGAGCCTCGCCGTACTGATGCTCGGCTTCTACGTCACCTGCTTCCTGTTCGTCTTCGTCGTGCTCGGCGCACTGCTCCGGGTCGTCGCGGGCCTGAACGTCTTCTCCCTGTTCAAGTACCTCGCCCGCGAGTTCCTGCTGATCCTGTCGACCTCTTCGTCGGAGTCCGCGCTGCCGCGGCTGATCGCGAAGATGGAGCACCTGGGCGTCAGCCGGCCGGTCGTCGGCATCACCGTGCCGACCGGGTACTCCTTCAACCTCGACGGCACGATGATCTACATGACCATGGCGTCGCTCTACATCGCGGACGCGCTGGGTACGCCGATGTCGGTCGGCGAGCAGATCCCGCTGCTGCTCTTCCTGCTGCTGGCCTCCAAGGGCGCGGCCGGTGTCAGCGGTGCGGGTCTCGCCACCCTGGCCGGCGGTCTCCAGTCGCACAAGCCGGCGCTGGTCGACGGGGTCGGGCTGATCGTCGGCATCGACCGGTTCATGAGCGAGGCGCGGGCGCTGACGAACTTCGCGGGCAACGCGGTCGCGACGGTGCTCGTGGGCACGTGGACCAAGGAGATCGACAAGGTCCGGGTGCGGCGGGTGCTGGCCGGGGAGCTGCCGTTCGACGAGACCACGCTGCTGGACGAGGGCGGGACCGAGGTGACGGAGGTTCCCGAGCCTCGGGAGGACGGCCAGAAGGAACTCGCCAAGGCCTGATCCACCATAGAAGTTCCGGACGTCCGGCCCCGCCTGAACCCGGGCCGGGCGTTCGGGTACCGCCGCCGGGCGGCTGAGGCTCCCCCGTAACTCAGCCGCCCGGCTCCTCCCTTTGCTCGGACACCCTGATCAGACACTTCCTTTTGCTACGACACCTCGGCCACCAGCTCGGTGGCCCGTGAGGCGGGTACGCCCGCCGCGGTCAGGACGGCGACCGTGGCGGAGCGGCCCGCCTCCTCCGCTGCCAGGAGGCCGTCGTTCACCGCCTCCATCACCGCGAAGAGCATCTGCTCGTGCACGTACGCGAGGGCCGGCGCGGGCAGCGGGGAGCTGAAGGCGCCCTCGTCCAGGCCGCGCTGGAGGAGGCGGATCCTGTTCTCGCGCAGGGGGGCGAGACGTTCGCGGATGCCCTGCACGGTGACCGTGCGCTGCGCCAGGGCGATCAGCAGCCGGTAGCGGTCGGCGACCGGCCACAGGGCGAGCACCGAGCGGGCCACCGTCTCCGCCGGGTCGGTCACTTGGGCGCCGGCCCGGGAGTCCGCGTCCGCCAGCGCCTCCACGGCTCCGTCGACCAGGGTGCTGATCAGCGCCTCCCGGCTGGGGAAGTGGCCGTAGACCGTCCGTCGTACGACCCCCGCGGCGCGTGCGATCTGGTCCATGGAGGCATCCGGATCGCGCAGCAGTTCGGCGAGGGCGACGTCGAGGATGCGGCGCCGGTTGGCGTCGGCGCGGCTGGTGTTACCCGTGGTCATGGCGGTCATTGTGCCTCCCCGGAGGCTTCCCGGCGTCTTCCGTCGACTTGCACAGTGCTGTGCAACGACGTACATTGCACATGGTTGTGCAATTGCACGCCGTTTTGCAAGTCTCGTCGCGTACCCGAGGAAGGCGACCCCTGCCATGCGACTCGTCATGACCGAACCGGTCGAGAGGATGGACCGCCCCTACGCCCGGCGGTGGTGGGCGCTGCTGGTGCTCTGCCTCAGCCTGCTGATCATCGTGATGGCGAACACCGCGCTCACGGTCGCGGCGCCCGACATGACCCGGGACCTCGGGCTCTCCAGCGCCGACCTTCAGTGGGTGATCGACGGCTACACCGTGCCCTACGCGGCGCTGATGCTGCTGCTCGGCGCGATCGGCGACAAGTACAGCCGGCGCGGGGCGCTCGTCCTCGGTCTGGTGGTGTTCGGTGGCGGGGCCGTCTTCGGGTATCTCGCCGACAGCGCGGCGACCGTCATCGCGGCCCGGGCCGTGATGGGCGTCGGCGCGGCGCTGATCATGCCGGCCACGCTCTCCCTGCTGGCCGCGACCTTCCCGCGCGCCGAGCGGGCCAAGGCGATCACGCTGTGGACCGCAACCGCCGGGCTAGCCATCGCCGCCGGACCGGTGGTCGCCGGCGCCCTGCTGCGCGACCACGGCTGGTCCTCGACCTTCCTGATCAACGTACCCGTCGCGGCCGTCGCGATCGTCGCCGCCTTCGTCCTCGTCCCGCCGTCCCGGGCCGGTCACCACGACCGCGTCGACCTCGTCGGCGGCCTGCTGTCGGTGCTCTGGGCCGGCGCGCTCGTCTACATGATCATCGAGGGCCCGCACTTCGGCTGGGGAGTCAAGGCCGTCGGGGCGGCCGTCGCCGCGGGCGTCGGCCTGCTCGCCTTCGTCCTGTGGGAGCTGCGTCACCCGC
Source organism: Streptomyces sp. NPDC029138 (assembly GCF_055564375.1). Classification (NCBI taxonomy): domain Bacteria; kingdom Bacillati; phylum Actinomycetota; class Actinomycetes; order Kitasatosporales; family Streptomycetaceae; genus Streptomyces; species Streptomyces sp. NPDC029138. Next base: position 8,677 of record NZ_JBVHWM010000048.1, on the reverse strand, counting down.
GCCCGATCCTGGACGTGCGCCGGTTCACCGGCCGCCGGTTCGCCGGCTCCAACCTCGCCGTCGCCCTGTTCTTCCTGGCCGTCTTCGGCGCGTTCTACTACCTCACCCAGCACCTCCAGTTCGTCCTCGGCTACGACGCCCTGGAGACCGGTGTGCGGATGCTGCCGCTCGCCGGCGCCGTCTTCGTCGGCTCGGCCCTGACCGGCTGGCTCACCCCGCGCCTCGGCATGAAGTGGACCGTCAGCGCGGGCATGGTCGGCGGTACGACCGCCCTCGCCCTGCTCACCCGGGTGGACGCGGGCTCCACCTACGGCGACTTCGTGGCGCCCCTGATCGTCCTGGGTCTCGCCATCGGCCTCGCCCTCTCGCCCTGCACCGACGCCATCATGGGCGCGTTCCCGGAGTCCGAGCTGGGCGTCGGCGGCGCGGTCAACGACACCTCGCTGGAGCTGGGGGGCTCGCTCGGCATCGCCCTCCTCGGCTCGCTGCTCGCCACCTCCTACGGCGACCACCTGTCCGGCGCCACCGCCGGCAGCAAGCTCCCGGCGAGCGCCCTGGACACCGCCCAGGACTCGGTCGGCGCCGGGTACGCCGTCGCGGAGGGCATCGGCGAGAAGGCGCGGCAGGCCGCCGTACAGGCCCAGCAGGCGAGCGACCCGCAGCAGGCCGCGCAGCTCAAGCAGCAGGCCGGTGAGCTGTCCGCCGGTGCCCGGCAGATGGCCGACGCGGTGGGCTCCGCCTTCTCCGACGCGGTCGCCCACACCAGCCTGGTCGGCGCGGTGATCCTCGGCATCGGCACCGTCCTGGTGGCCGTCCTGCTGCCGCGCCGCGAGGCCGGCACGCCGGAGTCCACGACCGAGGAGAAGGAGCTGGTGGACAGCGCGGCCCGCTGACCGCCTGCGCACGCACAGCCGTGAACCCGGCCCCGCCCACAAAAAAATCCCCTGAGCAATTGCGCTCGGGGGATTCCTGTGCGTATATTCAATGATTCGTGACTTCATTTCGATGAATCACGAAGACATTTACTGAGCAGAGTATATCCGGGCGGGAGCGGAATTGTCAAACACCGACTTTCCAGACGATGAAATCCGGCACGAGCAGGAATTCATCGACGGGCTGTACGCGCGCGTGGACGTGCTGCGCGGCGCGGCCGAGACCTCCGTCGCCGACGCGCTCGCCCAGGGCGACAAGCCCATGCAGGCCCGGCTGGAGCGGGACATCCTGGTCGCCGAGCGCTCCGGGCTGCTCGCCGCGCTGAACGCCGTTGACGGCTCGCTCTGCTTCGGCCGGATCGACCTCGCCGACGGCACCACGCACCACATCGGCCGGATCGGGCTGCGCGAGGACGACGCCGAGCGCACGCCGGTCCTCATCGACTGGCGGGCCGATGTCGCCCGCCCCTTCTACCTGGCCACCGGCCACACCCCGATGGGTCTGCGCCGCCGCCGGCACATCGCCTCCGAGGGCCGGACCGTCACCTCCCTGCACGACGAGATCCTCGACCTCGGCGACGCCACCCGCACCGGGCACGAGGACCACAATGGCGACGCCGTCCTGCTGGCCGCGCTGAACTCCGCCCGTACCGGCCGGATGAGCGACATCGTGCAGACCATCCAGGCCGACCAGGACCGGATCATCCGGGCGCCCCACCGGGGCTTGCTGGTCGTCGAGGGCGGTCCCGGCACCGGCAAGACCGCGGTCGCCCTCCACCGCGCGGCCTATCTGCTGTACGAGCACCGGGAGCTGCTGGCCCGCCGGGCGGTCCTCATCGTCGGCCCCAACCCGGCCTTCCTCGGCTACATCGGCGAGGTGCTGCCCTCCCTCGGCGAGACCGGCGTGCTGCTGGCCACGGTCGGCGAGCTGTTCCCCGGCGTGAAGGCCACCGCCGCCGACACCCCCGAGGCCGCCGCCGTCAAGGGCCGTGCCGGCATGGCCGACGTGCTCGCCACCGCCGTACGCGACCGGCAGGCCCTGCCCGACCCGGTCATCGCGATCGAGCACGACCGCGAGGTGCTCATGCTGGACGACGGCCTGGTGAACGTCGCCCGCGAGCGCACCCGCGCCGCCAAGCTGCCGCACAACGTCGCCCGTGAGTACTTCGAGGGGCACATCCTCAACACGCTCACCGAGCTGTACGCCGAACGCGTGGGCACCGACCCCTACGACGGCAGCAGCCTGCTCGACGCCGCCGACATCACCCAGATCCGCGACGAACTCGCCGAGAACCCCGAGGTCTGGGACGCCATCGACCAGCTGTGGCCCCGGATCACCCCGCAGCGGCTGGTCGCCGACTTCCTCGCCGAGCCCGACGGCTACCTGCCGAAGGAGGACGCCGAGGCGATCCGCCGCCCGGTGACCCGCGCCTGGACCGTCGCCGACGTCCCGCTGCTGGACGAGGCGGCCGAACTCCTGGGCGAGGACGACCGGGTGGCGCGCGCCCGCGCCGAACGCGAACGCGAGACGCAGGTGGCCTACGCGCAGGGCGTCCTGGACGTCTCCTACGCGTCCCGGACCTACGAGTTCGAGGACAAGGAGGACGACGACCCGGACTCTTCCGAGGTCCTGTCCGCGCACGACATCATCGACGCCGAGCGGTTCGCAGAGCGGCAGGAGGAGGCCGACCACCGCAGCGCGGCCGAGCGGGCCGCCGCCGACCGCACCTGGGCGTTCGGGCACATCATCGTCGACGAGGCGCAGGAGCTGTCGCCGATGGCCTGGCGGCTGCTGATGCGGCGCAGCCCGACCCGCTCGATGACCCTGGTCGGCGACCCGGCCCAGACGGCGGAGGCGGCCGGCGTCGGCTCCTGGGCGGACATCCTCGCGCCCTACGTCGAGGACCGCTGGGAGCACACCCGCCTGGGCGTCAACTACCGCACCCCGGCGGAGATCATGGACCTGGCGGCGGCCGTGGTCCGCGCCGAGAACCCGGACTTCGAACCGCCCAGTTCCGTCCGCTCCACCGGCGAACGCCCCTGGGTGCGGCGGGTGACCGACGACCTGCCCGGCGCGGTCGCCAAGGCGGTCGCCGAACTCACCCCGACGGAGGGCCGGCTCGCGGTGATCGCCCCGCGCGACCTGCACCGCTCCCTGGCCGCCCGCCTGGACGGCGTCACGGCCGGCGCCGAGCCCGACCTGACGCGGACGGTCGTCCTGCTCGACCCCCGGCAGTCCAAGGGCCTCGAATTCGACTCCGTCCTGGTGGTCGAGCCGGGCGCCTACGGCACGAGCGACCTGTACGTGGCCCTGACCCGGGCCACCCAGCGGCTCGGCGTGCTCTCCGCGGGCGAACTCCCGAAGGCGCTCGCCACGGGCGTCACCGGGCCGTAGCCGTCGGGGCGGGGCTTCCACCGGCCGTCGGTGACGCCGACGGCGGTGGGTGGCCCGGGTGCAGCGTGGCGGACAGCGGGGCCAGCTCCGCGCACAGCTCGGCCGGGAATTCCGGAACCCTGCGCCGGACTGCCTCGCAGCCTCCGGCGGCACTCTCGAAGACCGGCTTCCAGCCGGAGCGCTCCGCCCGGAAGAACCAGCGGTCGCCCAGCCGGGCCGAGCAGGCGGGGTTCTTGTCGTCGGAGTCGCACGCCGGGCCGGTGCGCCAGGAGAAGTCCAGGACCAGCCACCTGCCGTCGCAGTGCTCGGCGTCCCGGTAGGTGTGCTGGGGCGCCCCGGCCGCGATCAGCGCCTGGTCGTAGGAGGCCGGGGTGCAGCCGGTGGCCGGCGGATGGCAGCCGAGGCGCCCGCACATCCGCAGGGCGGGCGGCTTCGCGCCGTCAGCGGTGAAGACCGTGCGGTTGTCGACCACCAGCTCGCGCTCGCCCAGCGGCTCGGGCAGCCGTACCCGGACCGTGGCCGTCGTCTCCTCGACGCACCCGGAACGCCGGTCACCGGACGGGGAGGTGAAGGTGATCTGCACATGAACGGTGCCCGGCACGGCGCCGTACTCGGCGTCGGTGTCGACCGCCTTGAGGTTCCGTACGCAGGGGTGCCTGCCGCTGGGCACGTCCGCGTCGATGCTCAGCGTTCGGTGGTCGGCGCCGATCCGGGCGGCGGTGACCCGGGAGGGCTCCGCGAGGGTCCAGGGGACCGGCCCGGTCGCCGTGGGCGTCGCCCCTCCGCCTCGCCCCGCCACCTGGGTGCCGCAGCCGCTCAGCAGGAGAACGGCCACGGCACACAGCAGGGCGGTCAGTGCTCTGTACTGCCGCACGTACCTCAGTCCCCCCGTGGTACCCCGAAGACGTGCGGCCACTATAGGACGCGCACCACCCGGTCAGGCCGGGCGGAGCCACACCGTCGCCAGCGGGGGCAGGGTCAGGCGGATGCTCGCCGGGCGGCCGTGCCAGGGCTGGGGCTCGGGCTTCACGACATCCGGGTGGGTGACGTCGCTGCCGCCGTAGCGGGCCGCGTCGGTGTTCAGGACCTCCACCCAGGCCGGGATGTCGTCCGGGACCCCGAGGCGGTAGTCGTGGCGGACCACGGGAGCCAGGTGGGAGACCGCGAGCAGCGGGGTGCCCTCGGCGTCGTGGCGCAGGAACGCGAAGACGTTGTCCTCCGCCGCGTCGCCGGTGATCCACTCGAAGCCCGCCGGGTCGGTGTCCCGCTGCCACAGCGCCGGGGTCGCCCGGTACACCGCGTTCAGATCCCGGACGAGGTCCCGCACGCCCCGGTGGTCCGCCTCGGCGCCGTACGCCGGGTCGAGCAGCCACCAGTCGGGGCCGTGCGCCTCGGACCACTCGGCGCCCTGGGCGAACTCCTGCCCCATGAACAACAGTTGCTTGCCCGGGTGGGCCCACATGAAGGCCAGGTAGGCCCGGTGGTTGGCGCGCTGCTGCCACCAGTCGCCCGGCATCTTCGACACCAGGGACCGCTTGCCGTGCACCACCTCGTCGTGGGAGATCGGCAGGACGTAGTTCTCGCTGTAGGCGTACACCATCGAGAACGTCATCTCGTGGTGGTGGTACCTGCGGTGCACGGGGTCGTGGCTCATGTACTGGAGCGAGTCGTGCATCCAGCCCATGTTCCACTTCAGCCCGAAGCCGAGCCCGCCGAAGCCGCTCGGGCCCTTGTGGTGGGTGGGCCGGGTGACGCCGTCCCAGGCCGTGGACTCCTCGGCGACGGTCACCACGCCCGGGCAGCGCCGGTAGACGGTGGCGTTCATCTCCTGGAGGAAGGCCACCGCGTCCAGGTTCTCCCGGCCGCCGTGCTCGTTCGGCGTCCACTGGCCCGGCTCGCGCGAGTAGTCCAGGTAGAGCATCGAGGCGACCGCGTCCACGCGCAGCCCGTCGATGTGGAACTCCTCGCACCAGTACACGGCGTTCGCGACGAGGAAGTTGCGCACCTCGCGCCGGCCGAAGTCGAACTCCAGCGTGCCCCAGTCGGGATGGGCGGCCCGCAGCGGGTCGTGGTGCTCGTACAGCGGACGCCCGTCGAACTCCGCGAGGGCCCAGTCGTCGCGTGGGAAGTGCGCCGGCACCCAGTCCATCAGCACCCCGATGCCGGCCTGGTGCAGCTTGTCCACCAGGTACTTGAAGTCGTCGGGGGTGCCGAGCCGGGCCGTCGGGGCGTAGAAGCCGGTGACCTGGTAGCCCCAGGAGCCGCCGAAGGGATGCTCGGCGACCGGCATCAGCTCGACGTGCGTGAAGCCCATCTCCTTGACGTACGCGGGAAGTTGCTCGGCCAGCTGGCGGTACGTCAGCCCCGGACGCCAGGACGGCAGGTGCAGCTCGTAGACCGAGAAGGGGGCCGCGTGCACCGGGGTGTCCGCCCGGTGCGCCAGCCACTGGGCGTCACCCCACTCGTGGTGCGAGGCGTGCACGATCGAGGAGGTGGCGGGCGGCACCTCGGTACGGCGGGCCAGCGGGTCGGCGCGCCGGGTGCGCGAGCCGTCCGGGCGGGTGATCTCGAACTTGTACAGCTCGCCCTCGCCGATCCCCGGCACGAACAGCTCCCAGACCCCGGTGCCGCCGAGCGAGCGCATCGGGAAACCGGTGCCGTCCCAGAAGTTGAACCCGCCCGTGACCCGGACGCCTCGCGCGTTCGGCGCCCACACCGCGAACCGGGTGCCGGTGACGCCCTGGTGGGTGGTGACGTGCGCGCCGAGCGCCTGCCACAGCTGCTCGTGCCGGCCCTCGCCGATCAGATGCAGGTCCAGGTCGCCGAGGGTGGGCAGGAAGCGGTAGGCGTCCTCGGTCTCGTGCACCGTGCCGTCGTACGTCACCAGCAGCCGGTAGGCGGGGACCTCGGTGAGCGGGAGCAGGCCGGAGAAGAAGCCGTCGCCGTCGTCGTGCAACTCCGCCCGCAGCTCGCCCGAGACCACGGTGACCGCCCGCGCGTACGGGCGGAACGCACGGAAGGCGACCCCGCCCGGGACGGGGTGCGCGCCCAGCACGGAGTGCGGATCGTGGTGGGTGCCGTGCAGCAGCCGTTCGCGGTCGCCGGCGTCGACGGCCGGGGACACGGCGACCTCCGCACGGGGTGCCGGTGCCTGCGGGGGGACCGCGACGGCGGGTGCCGGTGCCCGCGGCGGGACGTCCACGGCGGGCGGCGGTGCCTGCGCGGGGACCTCCTGGGCCGGCGGCTTCCTGGCGGCGGTCTTCTTCCTGGCCGCGGATTCCTTCTTGGCCTTGGATTCCTTGTGGGCCTTGGATTCCTTGTGTCCCTTGGGGGTCACGGACAAGCCTCCTGGTCGGGCAGGGCGAGGCGGCGCACCGCGCTCAGCGGTACGGGGAGCCAGTCGGGCCGGTGCCGGGCCTCGTAGACGACCTCGTAGACCGCCTTGTCGGTCTCGTAGGCCCGCAGCAGCACCGGGTCGGTACGCGGATCGCGGCCGGCCACCTCCGCGTATCCGGAGCAGTAGGCGGCCCGGCAGGTGTGCGCCCACTCCGGGGCGGGCGGGGTCGCCGAGTGGGCCGCGTAGTCGAAGGAGCGGAGCATCCCCGCGATGTCCCGTACCGGCGGCTGCGGCATGCGCCGCTCGGACAGCGGCCGGGCCGGCTCGCCCTCGAAGTCGATCAGCGACCACGCGCCGGACGGCGAGCGCAGGCACTGGCCGAGGTGCAGATCCCCGTGGACGCGCTGGGCGGTCCAGGTGCGGCCCTCGGCGGCGAGCGTGCCGAGCGCCTCGTACGCCGAGCGCAGCCCGCGCTCGTACGGCCGCAGCGCCGGCACCGCCTGCACGGCCGCCGCCAGCCGCTCGGTCATGCCGTCGACCAGCAGCTCCAGCTGGGTGTGGCCGAGGGTGACCGTCGGCAGGGCCCGGGCGAGCGCGGTGTGCACCTCGGCGGTGGCCCGGCCCAGCGCGCGGGCCTCGGCGGCGAAGTCCTCGCCCTTGGCCAGCTCGCGCAGCGCCAGCTCCCAGCCGTCGGCGGCGCCGCTCACAAACGGCTGGAGCACGGCCAGGACGTAGGTGTCCGCCGCCACCTCGGCGTGCAGCCAGGCCGTGGGCGCCGGCACCCGGGGGCAGCCCTCGCGGGCCAGGGCGAGGGGAAGCTCCAGATCGGGATTGACGCCGGGCACCACCCGGCGCAGCAGCTTCAGGATGAACGTATCTCCGTAGACCACCGACGAGTTGGACTGTTCGGCGGTCATCAGCCGGGCCACGAGGCCCGCCCGGATCTCCCGCGCCGGGTCCCGCTCGAAGCGCAGCCCGCCGATGCGGGCCTGGGTGCGCAGGGCCTCCAGGAGCACCTCGGCGGGCCGGGCGTCGTACAGGGCCTCGTACACCGTGCGTCCGGCGAGCGAGCCCTCGGTCACATGTCCGATCAGCGCGGGCGCGAGCCGGGGCGGCAGCGCCTCGCGCACGCCTATGAGGAGCTGGTAGCAGTCGCCGGGGTGCGGCGGGGCGCCGGGCACGGTGGGCTGGTGGACGCGCACGAGCAGGTGGTAGAGACCCAGCCGGCCGTCGGGCGGCAGCAGTTCGGTGACGGACACGGGGGTGAACCCGGTGACCGGGCGTCCCTTGCCCGCGAACCAGCGCTGCCGGGGCAGCCAGGCGCGCAGCAGGGGATCGAGCGAGGCGAGGAGTGAACCGGTGGTGCCGGAAGAGGTGACCGTTTCCGCCATGGGCGTCACGTCCTTTCCCCGGGGGGCGTCGGGGTGTTACTGATGCGTGCCCCGGGTGGGACGGTGGAAACGCCGCACCGCCCCACCCGGGCCCGCGCTATACGGGTTCCCGCCGCAGCCGGAACCAGTAGAAGCCGTGTCCCGCGAGGGTGAGCAGGTACGGCAGCTCGCCGATCGCCGGGAACCGGACCCCGCCGAACAGCTCGACGGGATGCCGCCCGCCGAACCGGCTCAGGTCCAGCTCCGTGGGCTGCGCGAAGCGGGAGAAGTTGTGGACGCACAGCACGAGGTCGTCCTCGTACTCGCGCAGGAAGGCGAGCACCGCCGGGTTCGACGACGGCAGCTCGGTGTAGGACCCCAGTCCGAAGGCAGGATTCTGCTTGCGGATCTCGATCATGCGGCGGGTCCAGTGCAGCAGGCTGGAGGGTGAGGCCATGGACGCCTCGACGTTGGTGACCTGGTAGCCGTAGACCGGGTCCATGATCGCGGGCAGGAACAGGCGTCCCGGGTCACAGGACGAGAAGCCCGCGTTGCGGTCGGGGGTCCACTGCATGGGGGTGCGTACGGCGTCGCGGTCGCCGAGCCAGATGTTGTCGCCCATGCCGATCTCGTCGCCGTAGTA
>NZ_JBVHWM010000047.1:0-76128 GCF_055564375.1 Streptomyces sp. NPDC029138 | reverse complement strand
GACGCGGACCGCGGAAGCACGACACTGACCGAGAAGCGAGCGGCCCAACGGTCACTTGCCGCCAACGCCCACACGCCCAACCTCCCCGGCCCCGGGTGAGTCATGGACGCGCGATACAGAAGAGATCAGGGCGGGGTCGGCGCCGAGGGCCGTGATGTCCTCGCGGACCGTGTCCGTGAACCGCGTCAGCTCTGCCACCAGGACGTCCCGGGCGACCGGCGCGGTCCAGTCGTCCGGCTCGAGGACCGAGCCGACCCGCCAGCCGTCGGCGGTCTCCTCGATCCGTACGGTGCCCAGCTCCTCGAAGGACATCGACTCGAAGCAGAAGCCGTCCCGTGCCTGCCGTTCCCGGTCCCGCTCGTCCCGCTGCGACTCCCCTTCCAGCCAGGCGACCAGGGCGCGTGCCAGCTCGGCGACCGGGAAGTCCTCCACCGCGCACACCGTCCGCTCACCGTCCCGGATGACGAGGTCCGCCTCCAGGTCCACCAGCAGTACGTGCACGGGCGCGGACGCGGGCGTCATGCCGCGCCTCGGCAGGTCCGAGGTGTTCAGGTTCTCGTACGCGACAGTGACCGCCATACGGACGAACCTATCAATCGTGCAGGTGGGAGGCGTCAAACGGCCGCTTGGCCCGTCCCGGCCGCGTTGGGCCAGCTCCGCGCGTTGGGCCAGCCGGTCGCGGGGGCCGGGGTCAGGCCGGCGGCGGGTGCCGGGGCCGTCATCCCGCGGACCTGGGCGGCGGTGAGCCCGCCACGGGCCGGAACGCCGGGCGGAGTGGGGGCGACGGCCGCGGCGGGCGCGAACGGTACGGGTGCGGGTGCCGGGACGGGCGCAGGGGCCACGGGCGCCGGGACCGGCGCCGGTGCGGGAGCCGGTACCGGGGTGGGGACCGCAGGTGCGGGAGCCGGTACCGGTGCCGGGATGGGGGTCGCCGGTGCGGGTGCCGGTGCCGGCATCACGGCCGCTGCGGCGGCCGGCGTCGGCGCGGGTGCCGGTGGGAACGCCGGCTGTCCGGTCGGCGTGGGCAGTGGCTGGGCTGCCGCCGGCATCGGCATCCCGCCGCCGGCCGGCGTCACGGCGGCGGGGAGCGGCATGCCGGTGCCGGCGGCCGGAGCGGGGCCCGCCGGGGTGAGCCGCAGGCCGGCCCCGTTGGTCTCGCTGACCAGCCGGTCCACCGCCGCCGTACCCGAGCTGTAGCTGGTCCCGGTGCCCGGCTCGGGTACGGCGGCTCCCCTCCCGGACCCGTAGAGCACCTGTTCCAGGCCGGACACCAGGCGACGCACGTCGACCTGGGGGCGCACCACGAGCCGCAGGAAGCGGCTGGAGGATCCGATCTTGTTGCCGCACTCGCGGACCAGGACCCGGTGCTCGGTGAGCATCCGGTCCCGCACCACCGTGCCCTCGGCGCCGACGGGCAGGCGCACGAAGAGGAAGTTGCCCTGGGAGGGGTAGACGGTGAGGCCGGGGAGCGCGGAGAGGTGGCTGGCCATCTCCAGGCGGTCGCGGCGGACCTGCTGGAGGCTCTGGGCGTACTCGGGGCCGTGCTCCTTCAGCATGAACACCACGTGCTCGGCGAAGGAGTTGAGGTTCCACTTCGGCAGCATGGAGCGGACCTTGCCCGCGAGCGCCGGGTTGGCGACGAGGTAGCCGAAGCGGATGCCGTGCAGGCCGAAGTTCTTGCCGAGGCTGCGCAGGACGATCACGTTGGGGCGGAGCATGGCCTCCTGGACGACGCTCGGCGCGGCCTCCGCGTCGGCGAACTCCAGGAAGGACTCGTCGATCACCACGAGGTCGAGGTCCGCCATGGCGTCCATGAACTGCACGATCTGCTGACGGCGCAGATAGCCGCCGTCGGGGTTGTTGGGGTTGCAGATCACGGCCACCCGGGTGCCCCGGGCGCGGATGAACTCGGCGTACTGGGTGAGGTCCAGGGCGAAGCCGTTCGCCTCCTGGAGCGGGAACATGTCGACCCGCTTGCCGGTCTCCATCGGCTGGTCGGTCCAGCGGCCGAAGGTGGGGACCGGGATCGCCAGCGACTCCCGGACGAGGAGGTGGTCGATCCAGGTGATCAGCTCCGTGGAGCCGTTGCCCATGGCCACGCACTGCGGCGGGAGCTGGAGCAGGTCGCACAGTTCCGCGGTGATGGTGTCGGCGCTGCTGGGGTAGTACGTGACGATCTCGCGCAGCCGGCCCGCCATCTCCTCGAACATGGCGGGCGTAGGGAAGTACGGATTGCACGGAATGCAGAAGTCCACCGGGCCGGTCCCGTCGCCGCCCTCTCGCGTCAGCGCCGCCATGGAGGGGCTGTGCGCGGCGGTGCCGCGGAACAACGAGGTGACGTTGCCGGCCAAGGGAACCTCCGTCCAAGGGTGGCCCGTGCGGGGGAGCACGGGCCACCCTTCGATACGGAGGAGACGGCGGTGGCGTTCAACTCACCGGCTGTGTGAGCCGGTTCACGCCCCGAAGGTGTGGATGGTCGACGTCCGGTACGTCTGCCCCGGCCTGAGCACCGTCGACGGGAAGTTCGCGTGGTTCGGCGAGTCCGGGAAGTGCTGCGTCTCCAGGCACAGGGCGTCGCCCTGCCGGTAGGTGCGGCCGCCGGTGCCGGTGAGCGTCCCGTCGAGGAAGTTGCCGGAGTAGAACTGGAGGCCTGGCTGGTCGGTGGCGATCTTCAGGGTGCGGCCGGAGCGCGGGTCGCGCAGGGTGGCGATGTGCTCGGGCTTCGCCGTGATCCCCTTGTCCAGCGCCCAGTTGTGGTCGTACCCCTTGGCCTGCACCTGCTGCTCGTGGCCCGCCCGGATGTCCCGGCCGATCGGCTTGGCGTGCCGGAAGTCGAACGGGGTGCCCGCGACCCTGGCCAGCTCGCCGGTGGGGATCAGGCCGGAGTCGGTGGGGGTGTAGCGGGCGGCGGCGATCGTGAGTTCGTGGTCCTCGATCGTGCCGCTGCCCTCGCCGGCCAGGTTCCAGTAGACGTGACTGGTGAGGTTGACGACGGTGGCCTTGTCGGTGGTGGCCTCGTAGTCGATGCGCCAGTCGCCGTGCCGGGTGAGGGTGTACGTGACGGTCGTCCGCAGCGTGCCCGGGTAGCCCATCTCTCCGTCGACGCTGGTGTAGTGCAGGCGCAGTCCGACGTCGGAGCCCTTGGCGAACGGTTCCACGTCCCACACGTGCTTGTCGAAGCCCTGGGCCCCGCCGTGCAGGCTGTTTGCGCTGTCGTTCACGGACAGCTGGTACGACGTCCCGTCCAGCGTGAACCGGCCCTTGCCGATGCGGTTGCCGTACCGGCCGATCAGCGCGCCGAAGTACGGGCTCTTCGCCACGTAGTCGGCGATGTTGTCGAAGCCCGCCACGACGTTGGCGTACCGGCCGTGGCGGTCGGGCAGCTCCAGGGTCTGGACGATGCCGCCGTAGGACAGCACCTTCAGCCGGGTGCCGCCGTTCTCCAGCGACCAGCGGTACACCTTCGTGCCGTCGGCGAGCGTGCCGAAGAGTTCCCTCACCGGCTTGTGGCCTCCCGAACCGGTGGCGGCCTGGGCGCTGCCCGTGCCGAGGGTGCTGGCGGCGAGGCCCGCCGCGGCTGCTCCCGCGATGACCGTGCGTCTGTTCAGTTCCATAGGTGCGGCTCCGTTTTCTGGGCGCTTACGAACCGGACTTGCGCTTGTTCCACACATCGAACCCGACCGCCACCAGCAGGGCGAGGCCCTTGATGACCTGCTGCCAGTCGGTGCCGACGCTGAGGAGGTTCATGCCGTTGTTCAGCACGCCGAGGACGAGACCGCCGATGATGGCGCCGAGGACGGTGCCGACACCGCCGCTCATGGACGCGCCACCGATGAACGAGGAGGCGATGGCCTCCAGTTCGAAGTTGACGCCCGCCTTCGGTGAGGCCGCGTTCAGCCGGGCGGCGACCACCAGACCCGCCAGGGCCGCGAGCACGCCCATGTTCAGGAAGACGTAGAAGGTGACCTTCTTGTCCTTCACGCCGGACAGCTTGGCCGCCGGCAGGTTGCCGCCGATCGCGTAGATGTGCCGGCCGAAGACCGCGTTGCGCATGACGTAGCCGTAGCCGACGACCAGCGCGCCGAGGATGATCAGCACGATCGGGGCGCCCTTGTAGCTGGCGAGCAGCAGGGTGAGGGCGAGGATCGCGGCGACCAGGGCGGTCAGTTTGAGCAGGAACAGCCGGGTCGGCAGCACGTCCAGGGAGAACTCCTGCTGGCGGCGGCGGTCCCGGAACTCCTGCCACACCACGGCCGCGATCAGGACGAGCCCGAGCAGCAGGGTGAGGTTGTGGTAGTTGGTGTTCGGGCCGACCTCGGGCAGGAAGCCGTTGCCGAGCTTCTGGAGACCGTCGGGGAACGGGCCGAGGGTCTGGCCCTTGAGCAGGATCTCCGTGAGGCCGCGGAAGAGGAGCATCCCGGCGAGGGTGACGATGAAGGACGGTATGCCGAGATAGGCGATCAGATAACCCTGGACCGAGCCGGCGACCGCCCCGACCACCAGGCACAGGACCAGCGCGACGGGCCAGGAGATCCCGTGTTGCACGGTCAGTACGGCCGCGAAGGCGCCGACGAACGCGGTGAGCGAGCCGACCGACAGGTCGATGTGCCCGGCGATGATCACCAGCATCATGCCGATCGCGAGGATCAGGATGTAGCTGTTCTGGAGCACCAGGTTGGAGACGTTGCGCGGCAGCAGCAGGTCCCCGTTCGTCCAGATCGCGAAGAGGACCACGATCAGGCCGAGCGCGATCAGCATGCCGTACTGGCGCATGTTGCGGCGCAGACCGGCCAGCATCACGCCGAGCAGTCCCCCGTCGGCAGCCGGTCCGCTCTTGCCCGGCGGCGCGGGGGCCGGGCTCTTGGCGGTCACATCCGTGCTCATCGCGTTACCTCTTTGTCCTTCGTCATATGGCGCATCAGCACTTCCTGCGTGGCCTCGGCCCGCGGCACCTCACCGGTCAGCCGCCCGGCGGCCATCGTGTAGATGCGGTCGCACATGCCGAGCAGCTCGGGAAGCTCGGAGGAGATGAAGACGACCGCCTTGCCCTGGGCGGCGAGCTGGTCGATGACCGTGTAGATCTCGTACTTGGCGCCCACGTCGATGCCGCGGGTCGGTTCGTCGAGGATCAGCACGTCCGGCCCGGCGAAGATCCACTTGCTCAGGACGACCTTCTGCTGGTTGCCGCCGGAGAGCTTGCCCACCGGCTCGAAGACCGTGGGTGCCTTGATGTTCATGGACTTCCGGAAGCCCTCGGCGACCTGCCGCTCCTCGTGCTCGTCCACCACACCCCGCTTGGCGACCTTCGCGAGGGCGGTCAGCGAGATGTTCCGGTTGATGGTGTCGATGAGGTTCAGGCCGTAGTGCTTGCGGTCCTCGGTCACGTACGCGATGCCGTGCCCGATCGCCTCCGCCACGGTCTTCGTGCGGATCTCCGTGCCGTCCTTCAGGACCGTGCCGGCCGCGTACCGGCCGTAGGTCCGGCCGAAGACGCTCATCGCGAGTTCGGTGCGGCCCGCGCCCATCAGGCCCGCGATGCCGACGATCTCGCCGCGGCGCACGTTCAGCGACACGTCGTCCACGACCTTGCGCTGCTGGTCGATCGGGTGGAACACGGTCCAGCCGCGGATCTCCAGCGCCGGTGCCGCGCCCTCCTCGGGCTGGTGCGGGGTGCGCTCGGGGAAGCGGTGGTCGAGGTCGCGGCCGACCATGCCGGCGATGATCCGCTCCTCGGTCGTCTCCGGCGCCTTCACATCGAGGGTCTCGATGGACCGGCCGTCCCGGATGATCGTCACCGAGTCGGCGACCTTGCGGATCTCGTTGAGCTTGTGGGAGATGATGATCGAGGTGATGCCCTGGTTCTTCAGCTCCAGGATCAGATCGAGGAGCTTGCCGCTGTCCTCGTCGTTCAGGGCCGCCGTCGGCTCGTCCAGGATCAGCAGTTTCACCTGCTTGGACAGCGCCTTGGCGATCTCCACCAGCTGCTGCTTGCCCACGCCGATGTCGGCGACCCGGGTCTCCGGGTGCTCGTCCAGACCGACCCGGCGCAGCAACTGGGTGGCGTGGCGCAGGGTCTCGCGCCAGTTGATGAGTCCGCGCGTGGCGTGCTCGTTGCCGAGGAAGAGGTTCTCCGCGATGGACAGATGCGGCACCAGCGCCAGTTCCTGGTGGATGATGACGATGCCGTGCTGCTCGCTCGCCCGGATGTCCTTGAACTGGCAGGTCTCTGACTCGAAGAGGATGTCCCCCTCGTAACTGCCGTACGGGTGGACGCCGGAGAGCACCTTCATCAGGGTGGACTTGCCGGCGCCGTTCTCCCCGCAGATGGCATGGACCTCGCCCTGCTGGACGGTCAGGGTGACGTCCGACAGCGCCTTGACACCGGGAAAGGTCTTGACGATCGAGCGCATTTCCAGGACGGGTCCCGCCATGGTCGTGCCTTCCAATCCGTTGGGAACAGGGGCGGGTTACTTGAGGTCGGCCTCGGTGTAGTAACCGCCGTCGACCAGCACCTGCTTGTAGTTCGACTTGTCGACGCTCACCGGCTGGAGCAGGTAGGCGGGCACGACCTTGGTCCCGTTGTCGTAGGTCTTGGTGTCGTTGACCTCGGGCTTCTTGCCCTTCAGGGAGTCGTCCATCATCGAGGCGGCGACCTCGGCGAGCTTGCGGAGGTCCTTGTAGACGGTCTGCGTCTGCTGACCGGAGATGATCGACTTCACCGAGGCCAGCTCGGCGTCCTGCCCGGTGATGACCGGCAGCGGCTTGCTGCCCGAGCCGTAGCCGTCCGACTTGAGGGCGGACAGGATGCCGATGGAGATGCCGTCGTACGGCGAGAGGACCGCGTCGACCCGGCCGCTCTTGTAGGAGGAGGTGAGGATGTCCTCCATGCGCTTCTGCGCGGTGGTGCCGTCCCAGCGCAGGGTGACGACCTTGTTCAGCGCGGTCTGGCCGGACTTGACCACCAGCTGCTTCTTGTCGATGTACGGCTGGAGGACGCTCATGGCGCCGCCGAAGAAGTACTTGGTGTTGTTGTCGTCGTTGGAGCCGGCGAACAGCTCGATGTTGAAGGGGCCCTTCTTGCCCTTGGTCAGCCCGAGCTTGTCGACGATGTACTGGCCCTGGAGCTTGCCGACCTTCTCGTTGTCGAACGATGCGTAGTAGTCGACGTTCTTGCTGCCGAGGATCAGCCGGTCGTAGGAGATGACCGGGATGTTCGCGTCCGCGGCCTGCTGGAGCACGCTGTTCAGGGACTTGTTGTCGATGGCCGCGATGATCAGGCCCTTGACGCCCTGCGTGATCAGGTTCTCGATCTGGGAGACCTGCTGCTCCGGGTCGTCCTCGCCGTAGACCAGCTTGGTCTTGTAGCCCTTGGCCTCCAGATCCTTGACGACGTTCTTGCCGTCGGAGATCCAGCGCTCGGAGGACTTGGTCGGCATGGCGATGCCGATGGTGGCGCCCTTGACGTCGCCCGACTTCTCCTTGCTGCCGCCCTCGCCGCTCTGGCCGCAGGCGGTGAGGGTGAGGGCGAGCGAGGCGGCTCCGGCTATGGCGGCCAGGGCGCTTCTGCGAGTGCGCATGGTGATCGGTCCCTGTTCTTCTCGTCGTTGAGAGCTTGTTGAGCGAGGTCGGTGAAGCGCCCCGAAGGGGCGCGGGGGGGGGGGGGGGGGGGGGGGGGGGGGGGGGGGGGGGGGGGGGGGGGGGAGAGGAGGAGAAACCCCCTATCCCCCCCCCCCCCCCCCCCCCCCCCCCCCCCCCCCCCCCCCCCCCCCCCCCTCTCTTCCCCCCCCCCCCCCCCCCCCCCCCCCCCCCCCCCCCGGGGCTGCGGTCGATATGCGGCTCCGCCGCGTGGGCGCGACCAGCCGCAGACGGCCCGCAGCCCCCATCGGTCATCCAGTGGCACCTTCGGAGGGGAACCGGTTCAAAGCCCCCGGCAGCCGGGAGCCGAGCGGCGCCATGTCGCCGTCCGCGCCGTGCCGGGCGAGCAGGTCCAGGGCGAGCCGGCCGCGCCGCACCCGCTCCCGGGCGGTGTCCAGGGTCACGTCCCGCAGGTGGGTGCCCCACGGGTAGATGCCGGGGGCCTTGGAGAGACCGAACTTGAGGTAGAGCGGTGCGCCGCGCCGGATCAGCTCGGCGACCTCGTACATCCGGATGTAGCCGCCGAGGTCGTCGGGGGCCTCGATGTACATGTCCATGGGGGCGCCGGAGACCCGGCGGATCTCGGTGAGGTGGTCCAGCGTCAGATCGCTGGGCACGTTGACGGAGTCGGCGCCGAGCCGCTCGTAGACGGCGTACGAGGCCGGGTTGACCGGGCCGATGAGCGCCGAGACCTTCAGCGTGGTGTCGGCCGGGATGATGCCGGCCTGGCGGGCCCGGTGCAGGGTCCACAGCACGCCCTCGTCGGCGACCAGCAGGCACTTGACGCCCAGCTCGGTGGCCCGGACGGCGTCCTCGACGCAGCCGGCGACGGCGTCGTGGCCCCGGGCGCGCAGCCCGGCCCCCCGCGAGTCGGACCGCACCGAGCCGCCGATGTCCCAGGTGCCGCGCGGGCCGGTGAACAGGCAGAGTTCGATGTCGCGTTCGCCGGTGGCGTCGACCATCTCGGTGATCTCGGCGTCGGTGAGCATCCACACGCCGCTGCCCTGGCTGATCCGGTGGATCGGCACATCGAGGCGCGAGGCTTCCTTGAGGACGACCGCCAGCGCTTCGGGACCCTCGCACGAGGGGATCTCGGTGCGCCAGCGACCGCCGCCCGGGAAGCTGTGGGCGGAGGCGTCGGCGGGGTCGAGGGCGGGCGCGCCGAGGCCGAGTGCGGCGAGCACCTGCTCGCCGGGCCTGCGGGCTGCCGGAGCGGAAGCGTCGGTCACAAGCTGTCCTTAGTGTTCGGTATTTCGGACAAGGTTCGCGGCTCTGGGGAGAAAAAAGGCGTTGGGTGTACGCCGGTCAGGGCGCCGTCAGGTCACGCCCTGACCGGCGTACGGTCAGGGGCGGAGCAGCACCTTGCCCACCTTGGGATCGCCGGCCCCCACCAGCTCGATGGCCTGCGGGAACTCGGTCAGCGGCAGCTCATGGGTGACCAGCGGCAGCGGGTCCAGCAGCCCGGCGCGGAACACCCGTACGGCGTGCGCCCAGGCGTCCGGCGGCGCCCCGAAGACGGTGTGCACCTCCAGCTGCCGTACGACGAGATCGGTCGGGTCGAGCCCGTCCGCGCCCGCCGCCGGAATCCCGGTGAGGACCAGGCGCCCACCGCGCCGCAGCAGCGCGGCGGCGGTACGCGCGGCGGACGCCGATCCGGCGGTCTCGATCACCACGTCGAAGTCGTCGGGCAGCTCCTGGTCCTTCAGCCGGAAGTCGCTCGCCCCGAACCGCCGGGACAGCGCCTCCCGGTCGTTCCGCGTGCCGACGACGAGCAGCTCCACCGGCGAGACGGCCTTCAGGAACTGCACGGCGAACATGCCGAGGGTGCCCGTGCCGACCACCGCGACCCGCTCGCCCGGCTGGGCGTTCGCCTTCAGCGCGGCGGCCGCGATACAGGCGGCCGGCTCCAGCAGGGCGGCGGCGGTGAGGTCGGCGTCGTCCGGCAGGGCGTGCAGCAGCCGGGCGGGCAGGGTGAGCGTGGCCGCCATGGCGCCCGGCTGGGTGAAGCCGGTCTCCTCGTACCCGGCCGAGCACAGCGTGGTCTCGCCCGCGTGGCAGCGTTCGCACACCTGGCAGTTGCGGAAGCCCTCGCCGACGACCTTCCGGCCGACGAGCGAACCCGGCACCCCGGCACCCACCGCCGTGACCGTCCCCGACCACTCGTGTCCGGGCGTGAGCGGATACCGCACATACCCTTCCGGCCGGTTGCCCTGGTACACCTCGCGGTCGCTGCCGCAGATGCCGGCCGCGTGCACCGCGACCAGCGCCTCGCCGGGACCGGGCTGCCGAGGCGTGTGGGCCTCGACCCGGTGCACGCCCGGCGCCTCGATCAGAACCTGCGAACTCACTTCGTGCCCTTCGGCTTGCGCTGCTCCCAGCCCTCGGCCCACAGGTCGAACCGGGCCTGCTGCTGCGGGAACTCCGCCGCCGCGTCGACGTCCAGCTCGACACCGAGCCCCGGCGCGTCGGAGAGGTGGAAGTAACCGTCCACGACCTGCGGCGCCCCCTTGACCACCTTCTTGATCTCCGCGTCCGCGAAGTCGTTGAAGTGCTCGAGGATCTTGAAGTTCGGGGAGGTGAACCCGACCTGGAGGGAGGCGGCGGTGAGCACCGACCCGCCCACGTTGTGCGGGGCGACGAGCATGTAGTGCGTCTCGGCGGTGGCGGCCAGCTTCCGGGTCTCCCAGATGCCGCCGATGTGGCCGACGTCGGGCTGGATGATGTCCACGGCCTGGCTGTCGAACAGCTCGCGGAACTCGATCCGGTCGTGGATGCGCTCACCGGTGGCCACCGGGATGTCGACCTTGGCCGCGACCTTCTCCAGCGCCTTCAGGTTCTCCGGCGGCACCGGCTCCTCCAGCCAGGCCGGCTTGAACGGCGCCATCTCCTTGGCCAGCCGGACGGCGGTGGCGGGGGAGAAGCGGCCGTGCATCTCCAGCATCAGCTCGGCCTCCGGGCCGATCGCGTCCCGAACGGCCTCGATGAGCGAGACCGCGTACAGGGTCTCCTGGTGGTCCAGCTCGAAGTGCCCGGTGCCGAACGGGTCGATCTTCAGCGCCTGGTAACCGCGCTCCACGACCCCCTGCGCGGCCTTGTGGTACGCCTCCGGGGTTCGCTCGGTCGTGTACCACCCGTTGGCGTACGCCTTGACCTTGTCGGTCACCTTCCCGCCGAGCAGCTGCCACACCGGCACGCCGAGCGCCTTGCCCTTGATGTCCCAGCACGCCATCTCGATCACCGCGATGCCGGACATGACGATCTCACCGGCCCGCCCGTAGTCGCCGTACTTCATCCGGCGCACGAGGTCCTCGACAGCGAACGGGTCGGATCCGAGAATGTGATTGGCCTCGGCCTCCCGCAGATAGCCGATCAGCGCGTCGGTGTGCCCGAGCATCCGGGTCTCGCCGACTCCCGTGATGCCCTCGTCGGTGTGCACCTGGACGTAGGTCAGGTTGCGCCACGGCGTGCCGACCACGTGCGTGCTGATTCCGGTGATGCGCACGGCAGTTGCCCCTCAGCTGTTCGAGATTTCGTCACACGTTCGAAATGCTGGCGTGACAGTAAGGACGGTCCGGCAGGGGTGTCAATGGGTCGAACAGGTAACG
This sequence comes from Streptomyces sp. NPDC029138, assembly GCF_055564375.1. Lineage (NCBI taxonomy): Bacteria > Bacillati > Actinomycetota > Actinomycetes > Kitasatosporales > Streptomycetaceae > Streptomyces > Streptomyces sp. NPDC029138. Next base: position 64,888 of record NZ_JBVHWM010000047.1, on the reverse strand, counting down.
GTTTCGGCAAGACTTTCGAGAACTCTTTCGACCCCGCACCAAACCTTCACAGGGACGCCTGGAACCGGAACCGTGCGGACTCTAGTCTTCCCGCGTCATGGACTACTGCCTCCCGTGCCAACGGCACCTCAATGGCGCCCTGGCCTGCCCGGGGTGTGGAACTCCGGCCGACCGGCTCGCGGCCCCCACGGCCGCGCACGCGCGCGGGCACGAGCACGGGCATGCGCAGACATCGACGCCGCAAGAGCAGTCGTACGAGCAGCCGTACGAGTCGTCGTACGAGGAGCCGTACGGCGGCCCGGACGCCCCCGGGGAACCGGAGCGGCCGGAGCAACCGGAACGGGCGGAGTCGGAGGTCGGCGAAGCCGACGAGAGGGAGGCCGGCGATTCCGGCGACGACATGGCCGCCCCGGCCGGCCGGCGAGCCCGGGCCGGGGCCGAGGGCAGCCGCCGCGACCGCAAGGCCGCCGCACACCGCCGCCGGCGCCGCCGTACCGTCCTGATCGCCGCCGGTTTCGTCCTCGCGGCCGGCGGGCTCAGCCTCGCCGAACTGGGCACGGACGCGCCCTTCTCGCCCTTCTCCAGCGACGCCCCGGCCCCAGCCGGGGGCGCCTCGGCGGACGGCGGCGCCGCCTCCGCCGCGCCCGAGCACACCGCCGACCCGATAGGCGCCACGTCCGGCACCACCCCGCGCGCGGGCGACTCGGCATCCCCCGACGCCTCGGCCTCCGCCTCCGCCTCGAAGTCCCCGAAGGACAAGGATTCCGCTTCCCCCTCCGCCGAGAACACCGGCACGGCGCAGCAGTCGGCCACGACGGGCTCCGGTACGACGCCGACGACCCCGGCCGCCCCGCCCCCCAGCCGGCCCACCACCCCGACCGCGGAGCCGACGACCACCGCGCCCACGCCCGAGCCGTCGCCCACCAAGACCTGCGACCGCTTCCTGTGGTGGTGCACCTGAGTGCGTCCGGGCGCGCCTGAGGGCGTCCGCCGGCATCCGCCTGCATCCGCGTGAACGTGAAGCACACACCGGCGCACCCCCGCCACTCCGCGCCATCCGCCATCCGGGGCATCCGTGACACCCCCCGGCCCTCACGGGGGTTGAGTCGAACAGGCACGTCTCGCCGTACCGGTCTCGGGAACGCCCGATGTCAGGGAGGGCGTTGTGCCGAGGGGGAGCAGCGAGCAGCGGATCGGTCGAGGAGAGCGGATGACGCAGGAGATCACCGTCCAGGGCACGGTCGCCGAGGGCTTCGAGTCGGTGCGCGAGGAGTTCGCCGCCTTCGTCGCCGAGGAACGAGACGACTACGAGGGCCAGTTGTGCGCGTACGTCCATGGACGGCGGGTCGTGGATCTGTGGGCGGGCGCTGGGGTGACGGGTGACTCGCTGTACGGCGTGTACTCGGCCACCAAGGGCGCGGCCCATCTGGTGGCGGCGCTGCTCGTGCAGGACGGCACGCTGGAGCTGGACCGGAAAGTCACGTACTACTGGCCGGAGTTCGCCGCCGAGGGCAAGGGCGCGCTGACCCTGCGGGACCTGCTGGCGCACCGCGCGGGGCTGGTCGGCACCGACACCGGGTTCAGCATCGCCGAGCTGGCCGACGACCGGATGATCGCCGAACGCCTCGCCGACCAGCGGCCGTTCTGGCGGCCGGGCACGGCGTTCGGCTACCACGCGCTGGTGATCGGCGCGCTGACCGGCGAGGTCGTCCGCCGGGCGACGGGCCGTACGCTCCAGGAGGTGTACGAGGAGCGGGTCCGCGCCCCCCATGGCCTCGACCTCCACCTGGGCCTGCCGGAGGCGCACGAGCCGCGCTTCCGCACGGTCCGGCCGATGCTGCCGACGCCCGCGCAGCAGGCGCTGCTCGACGCCGTGCCGACCGGCCCGCACACCCTCGGGTCGATCGCCTTCAACCGGCACGGCGCGGAGCCCACCGACCTGGAGAGCCTGCCGAACGAGCGGCTGATCCGCGCGCAGGGGCCCGCCTCGGTGGGCGGGATCGGCTCGGCGCGCGGTCTCGCGGGCATGTACGCGGCGATGATCAGCGAGGTGGACGGCAGGACCCCGCTGCTGAAGGGCGACACGCTGGCGGAGTTCGCCCAGATCCACTCCACCGGGTACGACCTGGTGGCCCGCGTCCACAAGTCCTTCGGCCTCGGCTTCCAGGCGACGGCCGACATCTGGCACCCCTTCCTGGGCGCGGGCACGATCGGCCACAGCGGCGCGAACGGCGTCCAGGCTTTCGCGGACCCGCACAGCGGCATCGCCTACGGCTACACGAGGCGCAGGTTCGCTTTCCCGGGCGGAGCGGCCCCGGAGAACAACAGACTCGCGGCGGCCGTCCAGCAGGCGGCTCTGGCAACGCCCTGAAGGGGCGTGGGGCTGTGTGGGCGCGAGAACCACACACGACCCACACCTAAAGCAGCCGCACCCCACGTCCAAGGATGCGGCTGCCGATGTGAGGAACGACGAAGGTCAGACCAGCGTCACGCTGATGTTCCCGCGAGTCGCCTTCGAGTAGGGGCACACCTGGTGGGCCTTCTCCAGCAGTTCCCGCGCGGTGGCCTCGTCGACGTTCGGGATGCTCGCCGAGATCTCCACGATGATCCCGAACCCCTCGTCGTTCTTGCCGATGCCGACCTTGGCCGTGACGGTGGACCCGGACACGTCGGCACCCTCCTGACGGGCGACGACCCCCAGCGCCCCCTGGAAGCACGCGCTGTAACCGGCGGCGAAGAGCTGCTCCGGATTGGTCCCGGACCCGCTGCCGCCCATCTCCTTCGGCGGGTTGACGACGACGTCGAGTCGGCCGTCATCCGTGGCGACACGCCCGTCGCGGCCGTTCTCGGCGGTGGCGACAGCGGTGTACAGGACGTCGGACTGCGTGATGGGCATGCGGTTGTCCTCCTCCTCGGTCCGCCGCGACTCGCGCCCACGATCGCGACGGATTTCGGAAAGAAACTACCGCATGCCGGAAAGCGAGTGAAGGCTAGAGCTTGACGACCATCTTGCCGATGTTGTCGCCGCGCAGCACCCCGAGGAACGCCTCCAGGGTGTTCTCGATGCCCTCGGCCACGGTCTCCCGGTACTTCAGCGCGCCCGAGGCGACCCACGGGCCGACCTCCTGGACGAACTGCGGTTGAAGGTCGTAGTGGTCGCCGACCAGGAAGCCCTCGATCCGGCCGCGCGTCTGGATCAGACGGGCGAGGTTCTTCGGGCCGGGCGCGGGCTCGGTGTTGTTGTAGACCGAGATCATGCCGCAGACGGCGATCCGGCCGCCCTGGTTCAGCGAACCGATCGCGGCCTCCAGGTGGTCCCCGCCGACGTTGTCGAAGTAGACGTCGATGCCGTCGGGCGCCGCCTGGCGCAGCTGCTCGGCGACCGGGCCGTTCTTGTAGTTGAACGCGGCGTCGAAGCCGTACTCGTCCACGAGCAGCTTGACCTTCTCGTCGGAGCCGGCCGAGCCGATGACCCGCGAGGCGCCCTTGAGCTTCGCGATCTGGCCCACCTGGCTGCCCACGGCCCCGGCGGCGCCCGACACGAACACGATGTCGCCCTCCTTGAAGGAGGCGGTGCGCAGCAGGCCGGCGTAGGCGGTCAGGCCGGTCATGCCGAGGACGCCCAGGTAGGTCGACAGGGGCGCGGCCTGCGGGTCGACCTTCACGGCGCTCTTCGCGTCCACGGCCGCGTACGCGCGCCAGCCGAAGAAGTGCAGGACGTGGTCGCCGACGGAGATGCCCTCGGCGCGGGACTCGATCACCTCGCCGACCGCGCCGCCCTGCATGACCTTGCCCAGCTCGAAGGGGGCGACGTAGGACTTGGCGGCGCTCATCCTGCCGCGCATGTACGGGTCGACGGAGAGGTACTTGTTCCGCACCAGCACCTGACCCTCGCCCGGGGTCGGGACCGGCGCCTCGACGAGGGCGAAGTCCTCGGGCTTCGGCCAGCCGACGGGACGGCTGAGCAGGTGCCACTCGCGGTTGATCATGACGGAGCCTTTCGTGTTACATCAGTTACTTCAGTACCTGAAACAACCATGCTCCTGAATATTTCAGGATGTCAAGTAACCGGGTATCCTGGTGAGCATGCCCACCCCATCGAAGACCCACCGCCCCGACGCCCTGACCCTGGAAGTGGTCGAGCTGATCGGTGACGTCGTGGCCCGCTTCTACGCGGACTACGAGGAGGCGGCGGGCGAGCACACGCTGACCGGCCCGCAGGCCAGGCTGCTCAGCCTGCTCTCGCTGGAACCGCTGCCCATGCGCAAGCTGGCCCAGAAGCTCAAGTGCGAGCCGTCGAACGTCACCGGGATCGTGGACCGGCTGGAGTCCCGCGGCCTGGTGGAGCGCCGCCCCGACCCGGCCGACCGCCGGGTCAAGGTCGCCGCCGCCACCGAGGAGGGCCGCCGGGTGGCCCGGGACCTGCGCGAGAGCCTGCACTTCGCCCGCGAGCCGCTCGCCGCCCTCACCGACGACCAGCGCCGCTCCCTGCGCGACCTGCTCCGCCGCATGCTGGACGCCTGAGAGCCCGCCCGGTCACCGGCCGGCCGCCCGGTCACCGGCCATCCGCGCTGTCCCACCGAGCCAGTAAAGTCCTCGCCATGCGCGATCTTGGGGTGGGTTTCGGGTATCTGCTGAAGGGCCAGCGATGGGTGGCCCGGCACGGGCGGAGTTACGGCTTCGGGCTGCTGCCCGGCCTGATCACGCTGGTGCTGTACGCCGCCGCGCTGGTCGCCCTCGCCCTGTGGGGTGCGGACGCGGTCAGCTGGGCGACCCCGTTCGCGGACGACTGGTCCAGCCCCTGGCAGGGCCTGTTCCGCGGCTTCCTGACGGCCGTCCTCTTCGCCCTCGGCCTGCTGCTGGCCGTGCTGACGTTCACCGCCGTCACCCTGCTGGTCGGCCAGCCCTTCTACGAGAACCTGTCGGAGAGGGTCGACGCCGACGTCTCGCCCGACGGCACCGCTCCCGTCTCGGACCTCCCGCTCTGGCGCGAGCTGTGGATCTCGGCCCGGGACAGTCTGCGCGTCCTGGTGCGGGCCGCCCTGTGGGGCGTCCTGCTCTTCGCCCTCGGCTTCCTGCCGTTCGTCGGGCAGACGGTCGTCCCCGTGGTCGGCTTCTTCGTCACCGGCTTCTTCCTCACCGAGGAACTCGCCGCCGTGGCGATGCAGCGCCGGGGCGTCGACCTGCGCGCCCGGCTCACCCTGCTCCGCTCCCGCAAGACCCTGGTCTGGGGCTTCGGCACGCCCCTGGGCCTGGCCTTCCTGGTCCCGTTCGTCGCGGTGTTCCTGATGCCGGGCGCGGTCGCGGGCGCCACGCTCCTCGCCCGCGACCTCCTGGGCGAGGAGACCGGCGAGAACGGCGCCGACGAGCCCGAAGTGGAGGACGTCACCCCGTGACCGAGATGCTCGCCGTAGCCGTCATCACCGTCCTGGCCGTCATCGCCCCCGGCGCCGACTTCGCGATGGTCGTCCGCAACAGCTACCTGTACGGCCGCCGCACCGGACTGCTCGCCGCCACCGGGGTCGCCGCCGGCGTACTGGTCCACGTCACCTACACCATGCTCGGCGTGGGCCTGCTGATCGCCTCCTCCACCTTCCTGTTCACGGTCGTCAAGCTGGTCGGCGCGGCCTACCTCGTCCACCTCGGCGTACGCACCTTCCGCGCGCGCGGCGAGGTGAAGGTGGACCTGGAGCACAGCACGGAGCTGACCCCGCTCGCCGCGCTGCGCACCGGCTTTCTCACCAACGTCCTCAACCCCAAGACGACCCTGTTCGTCGTCTCCACGTTCGCCCAGGTCGTCAGCCCCGGTACGCCCGTCCACCAGCAGGTGGGCTACGGCCTGTTCATGTCGCTGGCCCACCTGCTGTGGTTCGGCGTGGTCGCGCTCTTCTTCTCGCAGGAGCGCATGCGCACGCTGATGCTCCGGGCCCAGAAGGTCCTCAACAAGGTCGTCGGGTCCGTCCTGGCCGGTCTCGGCGTCAGCCTGGCCTTCGCTCCGTCGCACTGACGGACACGGCGACGATCGCCCGGACCTGCGCGATGATGTCCAGCCGGTTGCGCACGAACTCGGGGTCGGTCACCTCCGAGGTGTTCCCGGCCCCGAACTGGAGCACCGGGGTGTGCACATGCCCGCCCGGCAGCGTGTCGCGCAGCCCGAGCCGGTCCCGCAGCAGGGTGGCCCGGTAGGCGATCTCGTTGGAGAGGTAGTCGCCGCCGGCCCCGGCACGGGCGGTGGAGCCGGGGGTCGGCCCGTCCGGCCGTACGACGGGCGCGGTGCCTCCGGCCGGTATCTCGGTCACCTCGGTGTGGTCGTACACGGGGAAGCGGCCCGTCTGCGCGGCCACGATGGCGGTGTACGGCAGGGTGGTGCCCGTCCACTGCGGCTGCGACGCCGGATCGGTGACCGGGATGGTCTCGGTCCGGCTCGCGTTGTCGTTGTCCGGGAAGCCGCCCCGCCAGGCGCCGTTGGTCCGCTCGATGTCGAACCGGCCGACGCGGCCCTGGCTCACGGTCGTGAACAGGTCAACCTTCGGCAGATACGGCCGCAGTGTCCGCTCCACCGTGCCGTCGGCGAAGTCCTGCCAGCGCACCGGGAACACGGCGGTCTCGACGCGGGCCGGTCCCCGCGCCGTCTCGACGACCGTGCCGTCCAGCGCGAGCGCCGCCGCCCCGGACGGGTTGGAGATGCGGATGTCCCGGTCGAGCGTGAAGGGGTCGAACCCGGTGAGCAGCACTCGCCGCAGGTGCCCCTTCCCCGGACAGCGGATGTCGGTCTGCCCGCGCGAGGTCCGCTCCAACTGATCAAGAAGCGCGTCCCGTTGCTCGTCGGTGAGCCCGAACTCCGGCTTCCACACGCGCACTTCCCGGGTCATGCCCAGCCGGGCCCAGTACAGCGGCCGGTCGTCGTCCCGGCTCAGATCGCCACCGGCCGGCCCCCGCCCCTGCGCCCGCTCCACGGCCCGCCGCCACAGCGCGGACCCCTGCCGTACGACGATGCGGCGGGCCTGCGCGTAGGAGTGCGCGTGGTGCAGAGCGCGCTCGAACTCCGGTGCCGCGTCGGCGAATCCGGAGCGCCGGAGGATCTCCTGCGGTACGGCCTTGTCGAGCCGCTGTTCCTCGACGGTGGGGGAGGAGGCGGTGGTGGCGGAGGCCGTGCTCGTGGGTGCGGACAGGCCGGTCAACAGGGCCAGGCCGAGGAGGCCGAGGCGTATACGGGTCAAGGGAGTTCGGGTCCTTCCGTCGCTGTGGGGCGCGTCGTGCGGTGGACGGCCGCAGTATCGCGTGACAGAAGTGACCTACGCCATGGTGCGTACGATCCCGTATCCGCGCACACCTCACGGACATCACCAAGCTCGACGAATGCGGCGCCAGGACGTGGGGGCGCTACCGGCGGCCGTACCGCGGGCGCGGTGACCGAATGCGGCTGTCGGTGACGGCGAAGGCGTGGGCAAGTGTGAAGGGTTCGTACGAGATCTCCGCCGGACGCTCGATCGCGGACCGCCGCGTCATCACGACGATTAACGTCTGATCCAGGACAAGTCCCCCCGCCGGGGACGCGTCTCCGCCGGCAGCCCCGGTCCGGGAACCTGACCCCTGGACCGGGGCTTCACGGCCTGCGGGATCGGTTACCGGCCCCGGACGCCGAAGCCGTACACGGTCTCGGAACGGAAGACCTCGCCGGGCCGCAGCACCGTGCTCGGGAACTCCGGCCGGTTGGGGGAGTCCGGGAAGTGCTGCGTCTCCAGGGCGATCCCGGCTCCGGGGCCGAGCGGCCCGGACAGATGGTCGGCGGTGTACAGCTGGATGCCCGGCTCGGTCGTGGCCACCGTCAGGGTCCGCCCGGACGCCGGGTCGTGCAGCTCGGCCACCTCCTGCGCCGCCTCGGTCACGCCCTTGTCCAGGGCGAAGTTGTGGTCGTAGCCGGAGCCCGTCTTCCGGGCCGTACGGAAGTCGAAGCGGGAGCCGGACACGTCCTCCAGCGCGCCGGTCGGGATCAGGTCCCCGTCCACCGGCGTGTACCGGGACGCGGCCAGCCGCAGCTCATGCCCGGCCGCGTCACCGGAACCGCTCAGGTTCCAGTACGTGTGACTGGTCAGGTTGAGGACCGTCGGCGCGTCCGTGACCGCCTCGTAGGCGATCCGCAGCGCGCCCGACGCGTCGAGCGTGTACGTCACCGCCACCTCCAGCCGCCCCGGGAAGCCCTCCTCGCCGTGCGGGCTGACCCGGCTCAGGCGGACGCCGTGCGGGACCGGCGCCACCTCCCACACCCGCTTGTCGAACCCGCGTTCACCGCCGTGCAGCGAGTTCGGGCCGTTGTTGCGGGCCAGCGCGTACGTCCGGCCGTCCAGCGGGAACCGGCCGCCCGCGATCCGGTTCGCGTACCGGCCGATCACGGCACCCAGATACGGCTCCGGATGCTCCAGATAGCCGTCGAGATCCGGGAAGCCCAGCGCCACGTCCCCCGTCCGCCCGGCGCCGTCCGGGACCTCCACGGACTGCACGATCCCGCCGTACGACAGCACCCGCACCCGCACCCCGCCGCGCTCCAGCGTCCACCGGTGCACCGCCGTGCCGTCGGGGAGTGTGCCGAAAAGTTCGTTCATGTGGGAAACCCTAGGTCACGGATTTCGCGCCGTGATCCGCCGGTACGCGATCTCCGCCAGCCGCGCCTGACCGTCCTTGCTGGGATGGAACCAGTCCCAGTGGCTGAGCTGGTCCGTGCCGAAGCGGTAGTCGTACACCGCGTCGCCGTCGAAGCGGCAGCGGCGGTCCTTGGCGCAGACCTCCTTCAGCACCTGGTTGTACTCCACCACCCGCTGCTGCACGGAGTCCCGGCGCAGCATCGCCGCGCTGGTCAGATCGTCCGCGTCGCCCAACATCGACGGGCAGATGCCCAGCTTCCACACCTGCTTGCCCAGCTGGTTGGTCCGGCCCTGCGACCACAGCCGCTTCAGATTCGGCACGCTCGCCACGTACACCTGCGTCTTCGGCAGCGCCGAGCGCAGCGTGCGCAGCGCCTCCTCGAAGTCCGCGCGGAAGTCGGCCACCGGGGTCATCGCCGACGCCGAGGCCCGGCAGGCGTCGTTCGCCCCCACCATCACCGTCACCAACTGCGGCCCGCGGGAGACCGCCTGCTCCATCTGCTCTGGCAGGTCCGCCATCCGGGCGCCCGTCACCGCGTAGTTCCAGCTGCGCTCCGCCGCCCCCGTCACGCCCAGCAGCCGCACCGCCAGGCTGTCCACCCTGGCGTCGCTGCCCGTCGCCCACGACACCTCCGGGCAGTCCGACAGGACCGTGCACGCGTCGAAGCCGCGCGTGATGGAGTCGCCCACCGCGGCGATCGAGTCGGGGCTGCGGTCCCACACCGGGGGCCGGACCGCGCGCGCCTCGGTGCCCGCCGGCGCCGGCGCGCTCCCGTCCCCGTCGTCACATCCGGCGGCGCCCAGCAGCACGGCCGTCACGACGGCGAGAACGGCCCGTACACGGTGGCTTCGCTTCCGCATCCCTGCTGTTCCCCTCGTTCGACGGACGGCACTCCCTCCCCTGACAACGTGCGAGGGTTCCCGGCCCGGCACCCCGGGAACGGCACACCCCCGTACAAGCGTCCCCCTGGGTGAATGGCGGCGGTTTCCTGGCACCGGGACCGACGGTACGTCACACTCCTTGCCCCGCCGCAGGGTAGCCTCGCCATCAACGCGGCCGTCGTGCCACTGCCGCCCAGCCAGTCCGCAAGATGTCCCGCTCTGCCCGGAGGTTCCGGTGACGACACGTGGAGTTCTGTACGTGCACTCCGCGCCGCGCGCGCTGTGCCCGCACGTCGAGTGGGCCGTCGCCGGGGTGCTCGGCACGCGCGTCAACCTCGACTGGATCCGGCAGCCCGCGGCCCCCGGCACCTGGCGCTCGGAGTTCTCCTGGCAGGGCGAGGCCGGCACCGCCTCCAAACTCGCCTCGGCGCTGCGCGGCTGGCACCTGCTGCGCTTCGAGGTCACCGCCGAGCCGTGCGCGACCGCCGAGGGCGAGCGCTACAGCTGCACCCCCGACCTCGGCATCTTCCACGCCGTCACCGGCATCCACGGCGACATCCTGATCCCCGAGGACCGCCTCCGCGCCGCGCTGAGCCGGTCCAAGCAGGGAGAGACCGACCTGGAGGCGGAGATCGCCAAGCTCCTGGGCAAGCCCTGGGACGACGAACTGGAGCCGTTCCGCTACGCGGGCGAGGGCGCCCCGGTCCGCTGGCTGCACCAGGTGGTGTGACGTCGCGCACGTACCGGACACGCCGAAGGGCCCTCACCTGCCGGTGAGGGCCCTTCGCCGATGTTTCTCAGATCGTCCGGAACGCCAGGACCACGTTGTGTCCGCCGAAGCCGAACGAGTCGTTCAGCGCGGCGATACGGCCCTCGGGCAGAGCCCGCGCCTCACCGACGACCACGTCCGCGTTGACCTCGGGGTCGAGGTTGTCCACGTTGATGGTCGGCGGAGCCGTACGGTTCACCAGCGCCAGGATCGACGCGACGGTCTCCACACCGCCGGCACCGCCCAGCAGGTGACCGGTCATCGACTTGGTCGCGGAGATCGCCATGTGGTCGACGTCGTCGCCGAACACCTTCCGCAGCGCCTTGATCTCGGCCACGTCACCCTGTGGCGTCGAGGTGGCGTGCGCGTTCACGTGGACGATCTCGGCCGGCTTCAGGTCCGTGTTGTCCAGCAGGTTCTGGAGCGCGTGCGCGATCCCGTTGCCGGACGGCTCCGGCTGCGTGATGTGGTGCGCGTCGGCGGAGATGCCCTGCCCGACCGCCTCGGCGTAGATCCGGGCGCCGCGGGCCTTCGCGTGCTCCTCGGACTCCAGGACGATCACACCGGCGCCCTCGCCGAGCACGAAGCCGTCACGACCGGAGTCGTACGGACGCGAGGCGCCCTGCGGGTCGTCGTTGTTCTTGGACATCGCCATCATGTTGCCGAACGCGGCGATGGGAAGCGGGTGGATGGCGGCCTCGGTACCACCGGCCACGACCACGTCCGCACGCCCGGTGCGGATCATCTCGATCGCGTACCCGATGGCCTCCGCGCCCGAGGCGCAGGCCGAGACCGGGGTGTGCACACCGGCGCGGGCACCCAGCTCGATCCCGACGTTGGCCGCCGGGGAGTTGGGCATCAGCATCGGCACGGTGTGCGGGGAGACACGGCGTACGCCCTTCTCCTTGAGCACGTCGTACTGGTCCAGCAGGGTCGTCACGCCGCCGATGCCGGAGGCGATGACCGCGCCGAGACGGTCGGGGTTCACGGACGAGTCCTCACCGGCCCTGGCGGTGAAACCGGCGTCCTTCCAGGCCTCCTGAGCGGCGATCAGCGCGAACTGCGCGGACCGGTCCAGCTTGCGGGCCTGCGGGCGGGGGATGATCTCGCCCGGCTCGACGGCGATCTGCGCGGCGATCCGGACCGGCAGCTGCGCCGCCCACTCCTGCTCCAGCAGGCTGACACCGGACGTGCCGGCGACAAGGGCCTCCCAGGTCGAGGCTGCGTCGCCACCCAGCGGTGTGGTTGCGCCGATACCGGTGACGACCACGGTGCGATTGGTCGGGCTCACGGGAATTCTTTCTCCAACGGATACGGGAGGACTACCCCCGCGTCAGCGGGGATTACGGCGCCACCGCCGGGTGGCGGGGCTTGCAGCCTGTGGCCTACGGGGTGGCTCAGGCCTGGTGCTTGAGGATGTAGTCGGTCGCGTCGCCGACCGTCTTGAGGTTCTTGACGTCCTCGTCCGGGATCTTCACGTCGAAGCGCTCCTCGGCGGCGACGACGACCTCGACCATGGACAGCGAGTCGACGTCCAGGTCGTCGGTGAAGGACTTGTCCAGCTGGACGTCCTCGGTGGGGATCCCGGCGATCTCGTTCACGATCTCGGCGAGACCGGCGACGATCTCTTCCTGAGTGGCGGCCATGTCAGGCGCTCCTTCTTCGATAATCCAGACGGTTTGTGGCAGTTGTCCCCCTGCCGGATCGCATGATCCGGCACGGAGTGCCTAGGGGAGGGTAACGACCGTGGCGGCGTAGACGAGACCCGCCCCGAATCCGATGACGAGCGCGGTGTCGCCGCTCTTCGCCTCCCCGGTCGCCAGGAGCCGCTCCATCGCGAGCGGGATCGAGGCGGCCGAGGTGTTGCCGGTGGTGCGGATGTCACGGGCGACCGTGACATGCTCCGGCAGCTTCAGTGTCTTCACCATCGAGTCGATGATCCGCACATTGGCCTGGTGCGGGATGAAGACGTCCAGGTCGTCCGCGGTGATTCCGGCCGCGTCCAGCGCCTGCTGGGCGACCTTCGCCATCTCGAACACGGCCCAGCGGAACACCGCCTGGCCCTCCTGCGTGATCGCAGGGAACTTGATGTTGCCCTGGCTGTCCAGGGGCAGCTGGGAGACGTCGCCGACGGCGAACCGGTCCCAGGAGACGGTCTGCTTGATGGTCTCGGACTTGTCGCCCTCGGAGCCCCACACGGTCGGGCCGATCGCCGGCTCGTTCGAGGGGCCGACCACGACCGCGCCGGCGCCGTCACCGAACAGGAACGCGGTCGCCCGGTCCTCCAGGTCGGTCAGGTCGCTCAGCCGCTCCACGCCGATCACGAGCACGTACGCGGCGGAACCTTCCACCACCATGCCCTTGGCGAGGGTGAGGCCGTAGCCGAAGCCCGCGCAGCCGGCCGAGATGTCGAAGGCGGCGGCCTTGTCGGTGCCCAGCCTGTCGGCGATCTCGGTGGCGACGGCCGGGGTCTGGCTGAAGTGCGAGACGGTCGAGACGACCACCGCGCCGATCTGCTCGGCGTCGATGCCGGCGTCCGCGATCGCCTTGCCGGAGGCCTCGATCGCCATCGCGGCCACGGTCTCCTCCGGACCCGCCCAGTGCCGGGTCTCGATGCCGGAGCGCGAGCGGATCCACTCGTCGGACGAGTCGATCTTCTCGAGGATCACCTCGTTCGGCACGACCCGGGTCGGCCGGTAGCCGCCGACGCCGAGGATGCGCGCATACGGGGCACCCTTGCTGGGCTTGATCTTCGCCATGTACGGCTCCTTAGGCACCGGCGTGCTCTGCGAGCAGAGCGCGGGCCGCGTCGAGGTCGTCGGGGGTCTTCAGGGCCAGCGTCGCGACACCGGGCAGGGCCCGCTTGGCCAGGCCGGTCAGGGTGCCGCCCGGGCACACCTCGACGAGCGCGGTGACGCCCAGCTCCTGGAAGGTCTCCATGCACAGGTCCCAGCGCACGGGGTTGGCGACCTGGCCGACCAGCCGCTCCAGCACCTCCGTACCGGACGCGACGGCCTTGCCGTCCTTGTTGGAGACGTAAGGAACCTTGGGGTCGGCCGGCGACAGCTGCGCCGCGGCCTTGGCCAGGGTCTCGACCGCGGGCGCCATGTGCCGGGTGTGGAAGGCACCGGCCACCTTCAGCGGGATGACCTTGCGCACGCCCTCGGGCTTGTCCTCGGCCAGCACGGCCAGCTGCTCCAGCGTGCCGGCGGCGACGATCTGACCCGCGCCGTTGATGTTCGCCGGAGTCAGGCCCAGCTTCTCCAGGTGCGGGAGGGTCACCTCGGGGGCGCCGCCGAGCAGCGCCGCCATGCCGGTCTCGGTGACCGCGGCGGCGTCGGCCATCGCCAGACCCCGCTTGCGCACGAGACCGAGGGCGGCCGTGTCGTCCAGGACACCGGCGAAGGCGGCGGCGGTGATCTCACCGACACTGTGCCCGGCGACCGCACCGGGGTTGATGTCACCGAGTGCCGCGGAGGACAGGAGGCCGGCGGCCACGAGCAGCGGCTGGGCCACCGCGGTGTCCCGGATGGCGTCGGCGTCGGCCTGGGTGCCGTAGTGCACGAGGTCCAGTCCGATGGCGTCCGACCAGGCGGCGACGCGGTCGGCGGCACCGGGCAGTTCGAGCCAGGGGGTCAGGAAGCCGGGCGTCTGAGCGCCCTGGCCGGGAGCGACGAGTACGAGCACTCTCACACTCTCTCTTGGGGACGGGCACGGCCGCCCGTGAGGACAAGGACGAAGAACACGAAGGGCTTTTGTGGGCCTCCGACAAAACCCTATGCCTGGGTTTCGGCGTCGGCCAGACGCCCCAGGATGAGCGCGATCCGTAGTGTGAACGCGGATCGTACATCCGAAGGCGACCATCCGGTGACGTCAGTCACACGTCGGAGCCGGTAGCGGACGGTGTTCGGGTGAACGAAGAGCATCCTCGCCGCGCCTTCCAGGCTGCTCGCCTGCTCCAGGTAGACACTCAGGGTTTCCAGGAGCGCCGAGCCCGCCTCCTCGAGCGGTCTGTAGATCTCCTCCACCAACTGCTCACGGGCGCTGGGATCACCCGCGATGGCCCGCTCCGGCAGGAGATCGTCCGCCAGCACCGGACGCGGCGCGTCCTGCCAGGCGGAACAGGCCTTCAGCCCCGCGGCAGCGGCCTGCGCGGACCGGGTGGCGGCCAGCAGATCGGGTACGACGGGTCCCGCGACGACCGGTCCGGCGGCGAACGGGCCGATCAGCGACTTGGCCACGGCGAGCGGATTGGCGCTGCCACCGGCGACGACGACCAGCCGGTCGCCGAGCACCCCGGTGAGCACCTGGAGCTTGGCGTGCCGGGCGGCCCGCCGGATGGCCTCGACCGTCAGCTCGCTGTCCCCGTCCGGCGCGGTCCCGAGCACGACGCACACATGCTCGGGCGAGTTCCAGCCCAGCGCGGCGGCCCGGCTGACGGCCCCCTCGTCCGCCTCCCCGCTCAGCACCGCGTTCACGACCAGCGACTCCAGCCGCGCGTCCCAGGCACCCCGTGCCTCGGCGGCCTGGGCGTACACCTGGGCGGTGGCGAAGGCGATCTCCCGGGCGTACACGAGCAGCGCCTCGCGCAGCACGCTCTCGTCGCCCGGGGCCGCCACCTCGTCGATGGCGGACTCCATGACCTCGATGGTGGTCCGCACCATCTCCACGGTCTGCCGCAGCGTGATGGCCCGGGTCAGCTCACGCGGCGCGGTCCCGAAGACGTCCGTGGAGATCGCCTGGGGTGCGTCCGGGCGCCGGAACCACTCGGTGAAGGCCGCGATGCCCGCCTGGGCGACGAGACCGATCCAGGAACGGTTCTCCGGGGGCATGGCCCGGTACCACGGCAGGGTCTCGTCCATCCGCGCGATGGCCTGCGCGGCCAGGCTCCCGGAGGACTTCTCCAGTCGCTTCAGGGTCGCGGCGTGCGCGTGGACGTCGTGGGCTGCGGGATCGCCGTTGTGGGATTCGGGTTCGGGCACGGGGACAAGACTGCCTTATCGGGCCGGGCCCATGCGCCGCCGGGGTTGTGCTTGACGGCTCGGTCGCCTCCGGGGGCGCCTCAGCCGGTGTTGAGGGGCCGACGCGTTGGGACTGTGGGCGTCGGTGGGCCCTCGCCCTTTGCCGGGTCCTGTGCCCGGCCCGGCTACCGTGGTGCCGTGATGGACGTACGGCGCGCCGGTGAGCGCTATCGCGGAGGGGACCCGGGGGACGGGATCGACACCCGGCACGCCTTCTCCTTCGGCCCGCACTACGACCCCGACAACCTCCGCTTCGGCGCGGTGATCGCCTGCAACGAGGAGCGGCTCGCGCCCGGCGCCGGCTTCGACGAACACCCGCACAGCCACACCGAGATCGTCACGTGGGTGGTCGAGGGCGAGCTGACCCACCGTGACTCCACGGGCCACGAGACGCGGGTCCGGCCCGGGGACGTCCAGCACCTCAGCGCGGCGGCGGGCGTACGGCACGTCGAGCGCAACGACGGGGACGCCCCGCTGATCTTCGTCCAGATGTGGCTGACGCCACGCGAGCCCGGCGGTGACCCCTCCTACACGCTGGTCCCGGGCATCGCCGACTCCACGCCGTACGCGGTGCCGGCGGCGGGCGCGATGCTCCACGTACGGCGCCTGGACCCCGGTGAGCGGACGGCGGTCCCGGACGCGGCGTACGTGTACGCGCACGTGGTCCGGGGCGAGGTCCGGCTGGCGGGGGCGGAACTGGGCCCCGGCGATGCGGTGAGGATCACAGGGGCGGAGGGCCTGGAGGCGGTGGCGGTGACGCCGGCGGAGCTGTTGCTGTGGGAGATGACGGCTTAGCCGCGCAGTTCCGCCAGCACCGCGTCCGTGAAGGCCGGCCACGCCTCGATCGCCCAGGGGCCGAACGCCCGGTCGGCCAGGGCGACCCCGGCGAGCCCGGCATCGGGGTCGATCCACAGGAACGTACCGGACTGTCCGAAATGCCCGAAGGTGCGGGGTGAGGAGGAACTCCCCGTCCAGTGGGGGGACTTCCCGTCGCGGATCTCGAAGCCGAGCCCCCAGTCGTTCGGGTTCTGGTGGCCGTACCCCGGCAGGACCCCCTTCGTCCCCGGGTACTGCACGGTCATCGCCGCCGCCACCGTCCGCGCGTCGAGCAGCCTCGGTGCCTGCACCTCCGCCGCGAACCGCAGCAGATCCCCGACCGTCGACACCCCGTCCTTCGCCGGTGACCCCGCCAGCGACGTCGACGTCATCCCCAGCGGCGCCAGCACCGCCTGCCGCAGATACTCCGCGAACGGGATGTCCGTCGCCTTGGCGATATGGTCCCCGAGCTGCTCGAACCCGGCGTTGGAGTACAGCCGCCGCTCCCCGGGCGGAGCCGTCACGCGGTGCTCGTCGAAGGCCAGCCCGGAGGTGTGGGCGAGAAGGTGACGGACGGTCGACCCGGGCGGCCCGGCCGGCTCGTCCAGCTCGATCGCGCCCTCCTCGTACGCGACGAGCGCCGCGTAGGCCGCCAGCGGCTTGGTGACGGAGGCCAGCGGGAAGCGGTGGCCGACGGGACCGTGCGTCCCGAGGACGGTCCCGTCGGCTCGTACGACACCCGCCGCGGCGGCGGGGACGGGCCAGTTCTCGATCAGCGCCAGGCTCTGCAACGACATGCGTCCGAGCCTATGCGGCTCACAGCGGCAGCCGCATCGACGGGTCGGGGTCCCGCGTGAAGCCGAGGGAGGTGTACAGCGGCTCGGCCTCCGGCGAGGCGTTGAGCAGCACGTGCCCGGCCCCCCGCGCCCGGAACCAGCCCAGCAGCTCCTCCATGCACGCGCGCGCGTACCCGCGCCGCCGGGCGTCGGGGTCGGTCGCCACACTGAAGACGTGCCCGACCCGCCCCCGTGGGTTCCCGGCCTTGCCGATGCGGTACTCCACCGTCCCCGCCACCAGCGCGGCCAGCGCCCCCGGCCGGCCGGGACGCTCCGCGACGAACGCGGCGAAGTCCCCGTCCTCCTCGGCGAGCCGCTCCCGCAGCGTCGGCAGCGATTCCGTGTGCCACTCGGTCGGTCCGGAACCTCCCGCGCTCCACAGGGAGTCGATCATCACCTGGCGCAGTCGCAACACTTCGGCGGCGTCCTCGGGCCGGGCCCGGCGTACAAGACTCATGGGCCGCACGCTAGTCAGCCGCCCCGGGTGCCGTCGTGCGGATTTCTCGGCGAACCCGCTTGCTTGGAGTGCACTCGAAGGCCATAGCGTGGGGGTCATGACGGTGATGCAGACCACGCCAGCGGCCACCGAGAACGCCACCCCCGCCGACATCTGCTCCGCCCCACCCCGGTGTCATCCCCGCCCCGACGGCCAGGACCGCTACACGATCAGTGAGGTCGTCGCGTTCACGGGTCTCACCGCGCACACGCTGCGCTGGTACGAGCGGATCGGGCTGATGCCGCACGTGGACCGCTCGCACACGGGCCAGCGCCGCTACAGCAACCGAGACCTGGACTGGCTGGACTTCGTGACCAAGCTCCGCCTGACCGGCATGCCGGTGGCGGACATGGTCCGCTACGCGGAACTGGTCAGGGAGGGCGACCACACGTTCGCGGAGCGGCGTCAACTGCTGGAGTCGACCCGCAGGGACGTCCTGTCCAGGATCGCGGAACTCCACGACACCCTGGGCGTCCTGGACAGAAAGATCAGCTTCTACGGGCGGGAGCGGTAGCTACAGCTCGGCCAGCAACTCGGCCTTCTTGGAGGAGAACTCCTCGTCGGTGACCAGCCCCGCCTGATGCAGTTCCCCGAGATGCCGGATCCGCTCGGCGATGTCGGCGGGGTCACGCCGGGACGGGGCCGGTACGGCAGGTACCGGCCCACGGGACCGCACCGCCGCCAGCACCGCCGCGGCGAACGGCAGTGACTCGTGCACCGGCCCGTACCCCAGCCCGAACACCACCGACGCCGGGTCCTGGTCCGGCTGGACGGAACGGGCGGAGCCGGGGTCGCGGGGCACCAGCCGCAGATGCCCCTCGAAGATCTCGGGCGACCGCCACTCCACCCCGCTCAGCCCGGCCACCGGGAAGCTCTGGTCGCCGGCCTTCCACTTCGCCGACGACGCCCCGGTCCACGACCAGCGGAACTGCACGGACGTCCCGTCGAAGGACGCCTTCCCGTCGTACGCCTTGAATTGCAGCGGCGCCTCGGGTGCCGCCACCAGATGCCGGTCGGCGGGCCCGGACGCGGTCAGCAGACCCTTCAGCTCGTCGGCGTAGTACTCGGCGAGAGTCTCCCGCTCCGCCGGCAGCACCAGCCGGTAGGGGTCGGAGCCCTCCTTCAACTGGCCGTCGGCCGCCTCCAGCAGCGGATCGGCGCCGGGGCGCGGCGCCAGGCGCAGGACGACCGTGCCGCGCTTGCCCGGGGCGAGGGTCACGCCCTCGACCGCGGACAGCGGGATCCGGCGCTCCCCGAGCGCCTGGAACAGCTTCGGTGTTCGAATCCCCCGTTCGTAACGGATGAGCACGGAGTCGGACTCGAACTCCCAGACGGCATGAAAACCCGCCAGTACGTCACCCATGCGGCTCATCGTATGCGGCACGTGCTCCTCCGTCGCCACCCGCGCAGACCGCACTTCCTGCTGTTTCTACGCGCGTCCGGCCGTCACCGTGCCGGACAGACCGGACCGGCACGCATCGTTCTCCCGTGCGCACGTCACCGCGTCGTACGCGCCCACGCCGATGTCGGCGAGGTTGCGCAGGCTGTCCGTGCCGGGCTGGAAGTAGCCGCTGTGTCCCTGGGCGTCCCGGGCCGACAGCACCCGGGCCCCGAACGCCGAGGAGACCGGGTCGGCGCCGTGGCCGAGGCCGCCCAGCTCCAGGTACGGAACATCCTGCACCCAGTCACTGGCGTCCCGCATGGCCCACACCCGGGCCGTCGTGCCCAGGTGGGATGCCTTGGTGACGCGCATACCGGGGCTCGCGGCCACCGCTATGTCGGCGACCCGGCGGGGCATGCCGTGGGCGGCGACCCCGCAGACCACCGAGCCGTAGCTGTGACAGAACATCGACACCGGGGCCCGGCCGGGCAGCGCGCGCAGCAGCGCGTTCAGCCGTACGGCCCCCTCCTCGGCGCGCAGTCCGGTGGCCGCGTCCACCCCGAGCCCGTCGGGGGAGGTGTAGTCGGCCCAGGCGATCACGGCCGTACGGGTCCGGGGGCTCGCCGCGCGCTCGGCCGCGTACAGGGCCTTGGCCATGCCGACCGGGGCGCTGTACTTGCGGTTCGTCCGCTGGAAGGTCAGCAGGTCGGTGTCGACGCCGGGGACGACGACCGAGATCCGCTGGGCCTTGGTGAGGCTGCCGAAGACCTCGGCGACCCGGCCCGAGCCCTCGGGGTCGAAGGCCAGGATGTGCCGACCGGGGTTCAGCAGGGAGTCGTAGCGGCTCATCCGGCGGCCCGCGTCCTGCTGGCCCGCCGTGCTGAGCCGGCTGTCGTGCATGCGCTTGCGCTCGACCTCGCGGGCCTGCTCCAGCGCGATGCGGTTGGCCCGGTAGCGCAGGGAGACCGGGGCGCCGTTCATGTTGCCGACCGCCAGCGGATAGCGGTGGGCGAGGCGGTCGCGGTCGCGTGGGGTGAGCGAGGCGAAGAAGCGGGCCAGCCGTCCCGGGGCGGCCTCGGCGTCCGGCAGGCTCAGACCGTGGATGCGGCCGTGCTCCCACTTGCTGAGCGAAGCCTGTAGAGCTGTCGACTCCCGGTGACTGCGCAGGGCGGTCCAGCCGGTGGTCGCGAGCATCACGAACACGACGGCCAGCGCCAGCAGTGCGCGCCAGACGTTCCATTGCGGGGAGGTGTCGAAGGAAGTCACTGGGAGGACACACTAGGAGAACGGGAGGGTCTCGGGGTAACCGAGTGACAGGGATCACGTTTCGGCAGGTACCGAACACTGAGCCGGCGATCTCTCAACGGTCTCAGGCGCCGCGCCAGTTACCCGTGAGCGCCGAACCCACCTGATCGAGGTACGCCGCGCTGAGCGTCCGGAGTGCTTCCGGGCCGAAGTCCTCACGCAAGTAGCACTGCCGTTCGGTGACCCGTATCACCCCGGCGAAGACGGCCACCGCCAGCCGGGGGCGCGGATCGGTGTCCACGTCGACGCCCTCCCGCTCGGCCAGCACGCGTGCGATGGTCTCCTCGGTCGCCGCCGAGCGGCGCAGATGGGCGGCGAGCAGCGCCGGCGTGGACTCGATCGTCCGGTACATGCGCAGGTACAGCTCGACCGGGACGATCGACTCGACTGTCTCGCGGATCGCGTCCCAGCCCTCCAGGAACGCCTGCCGCAGGGCCTTCATCGGCGCCTCGTGCGGCGGACGCGCGCGGACGGCCGCCACGAAGGCCGCCTCCGTGATGTTCTGCACCGCGAAGGCCACGTCCTCCTTGCCCGCGAAGTAGCGGAAGAAGGTGCGCTGCGAGACGTCGACGGCCTCGGCGATCTCGTCGACGGTCGTGTGCTCGTACCCCTGGGTGGTGAACAGTTCGAGAGCGGCCCGCAGCAGCGATTCCCGTGTACGCCGCTTCTTGCGCTCGCGCAGCGTCTCCATGGCCTCTCTCCTGTGCGTGTCCGGCCGGCCCAGCCTATGTGCCGATGTCGTGTCAGTAACCGACGAGTGAATTCGTTTGTCAACTGTCAGTGACTGTCACTAGCCTGAGAAGTATGACTAGTCAGACCACCGTCGACGCGACCGGGCCGGGGGACAAGGCACCGGCCGCCCCGTCGGGGCCGCCGTCGGCCCCAGGCCTGCGCGGCCATCCGTGGCTCACCCTCATCACCGTCGCCGTAGGGGTCATGATGGTGGCCCTCGACGGCACCATCGTGGCCATCGCCAACCCGGCCATCCGCGACGACCTCAACGCGTCCTTCGCCGACGTGCAGTGGGTGTCCAACGCCTACTTCCTCGCTCTCGCGGTCACGCTGATCACCGCGGGCAAGCTCGGTGACCGCTTCGGCCACCGGCAGACCTTCCTCATCGGTGTGACCGGCTTCGCCGCCGCGTCCGGGGCCATCGGGCTGTCCGGCAGCATCGCCGCCGTCGTCACCTTCCGTGTCTTCCAGGGCCTGTTCGGCGCGCTGCTGATGCCGGCCGCGCTCGGCGTGCTGCGGGCCACCTTCCCGGCCGAGAAGCTGAACATGGCCATCGGCGTGTGGGGCATGGTGATCGGCGCCTCCACGGCGGGCGGCCCGATCCTCGGCGGTGTCCTCGTCGAGCACGTCAACTGGCAGTCGGTGTTCTTCATCAACGTGCCGGTCGGTGCCCTCGCGCTGCTCCTCGGCACCATGATCCTGCTCGACCACCGGGCCGAGAACGCCCCGCGCTCCTTCGACCTCCTCGGCATCGCCCTGCTGTCCGGCGCGATGTTCTGCCTGGTCTGGGCGCTCATCAAGGCCCCGACCTGGGGCTGGGGCGACGCCAAGACGTGGGTGTTCATGGCCGTGTCCGTGGCGCTCTTCGCCCTCTTCGCCTTCTGGGAGACGAAGGTCGCCGAACCGCTGATCCCGCTGGGCCTGTTCCGCTCGGTGGCCCTGTCGGCGGGTGTCGTCCTGATGGTCCTGATGGCCATCGCCTTCCTGGGCGGCCTGTTCTTCGTGACGTTCTATCTCCAGAACGTCCATGGGATGAGCCCCGTCAAGGCCGGCCTGCACCTGCTGCCGCTCACCGGCATGATGATCGTCGGCTCGCCGCTCGCCGGCACCGCGATCACCAAGCTCGGCCCGCGTGTCCCGCTGGCCTTCGGCATGGCCGTGACCGCGGTCGCGCTGTACGGCATGTCGACGCTGGAACCCGACACCGGCAGCGGTCTGATGTCCCTCTGGTTCGTGCTGCTGGGCCTGGGCCTCGCGCCGGTCATGGTCGGCGCCACCGAGGTCATCGTCGGCAACGCCCCCCTGGAGCTGTCCGGCGTGGCCGGCGGCCTCCAGCAGGCGGCCATGCAGATCGGCAGCAGCCTCGGTACGGCGGTGCTGGGCGCGGTGATGGCCTCCAAGGTCGACAGCGATCTGCCGGGCAACTGGGCGGACGCGGGACTGCCGAAGCTGACCCCGGATCAGCTGGACAAGGCGTCCGAGGCGGTCCAGGTCGGCGTGGCCCCGGTGACGAAGGGCATGCCGGAGCCGGTCGCCGCGAAGATCACCGCCGTGGCCCATGACACCTTCATCTCCGGCATGAGCCTCGCCTCCCTGGTCGCGGCCGGCGTGGCACTGGTCGCCGTCCTCGTCGCGCTGTTCACCAAGCGGGGCGCGAACGCCGAGGCGGGCGCGGGCGTGGGCCACATCTGAGCCCGGGCTCGCCGCCTCCTCTCCGGCGGAGTTCCCCTATCAGGGTGACTCCGCTAAAGATCGCTCGCCCCCGGCACGCGCCGCAGGTCACAGTGGGTCAAGTCCTCCGCAGGGCATGGAGGACGGCCGGGCCGCGGCGCGCGCTGCTGGAGGGGGGCAGCGCGCGCACGTCTGCCGCCGCGGAACCGGGGTACCCGCACACCGAAGCCGAACTGTCCATACACCTCAGGGAGTTGATGATGGCAGGCTTCGGGCGAGGAACGCACGGGTACCCCCGGTCACGCGGCCGCGCATGGCAGCGGACCGGGCCGGACCGTGCGACGTTCGGGATCATCGGGGCCATCTGCGCGGTGGCCGGCTTTTTCGCACTGGGCATCATCCTGGGCCCGGTGGCGATGTTCTGCGGTTGGCGGTCGATGGGCCGAACATGGTCCAACGACGGCAACATCCCCGCACTGGTCGCCCTGATCCTGGGCGCGATCGACACGTTGCTCGCCATCATCGCCCTGGCGGGCGCGGCGACGTGGGGCCACGGGCTTCTGTAGCCGACAGCGCCTCGCCGTAGGAGTGTCGGTTGTCTCGCGGCTGCGGGTGCGTGGTGGCTGGCCGCGCCGTTCCGAGCACCTCTTCGGGGCGCTCGTGTTCCGCCAGCCGGGCCACCTCCGCCCGCAGCAGCCGCACCTCCTCGGCCAGAGCGGTGATGGCCTCGGTCTGCCGCCGCTCCTCCACGTCGTCCTTCTCGAACCGCGAGATGAACCACGCGGCGATGTTCGCGGTGACGACACCCAGCAGCGCGATCCCCGACAGCATCAGCCCGACGGCGATCATCCGCCCGAGCCCGGTCGTCGGGGCGTGATCCCCGTATCCCACGGTCGTCATCGTCGTGAACGACCACCACACGGCGTCACCCAGCGTCCGGATGTTCCCGTGCGGCGCCTCCCGCTCCACGGACAGCACCGCCAGCGATCCGAACATCAGCAGGCCGACCACGGCCCCGACGACATACGTGGTCAGCCGGATCTGCGGAGCCATCCGTGCCCGCCGGCCCACCAGCAGCAGCGTGGACACCAGCCGCAGCAGCCGTAGCGGTTGCAGGACCGGCAGGACCACCGCGCACAGGTCGAGCCAGTGCCGCCGTACGAAGTCCCGCCGGTGCGGGGCGAGGGCCAGCCGGACCAGGTAGTCGAGGGCGAACGCCGCCCACACCACCCACTCGACACCCGTGCACACGGCCGTCAGGGAGTGACCGGCGGAGGTGTCCACGATCGGCACCGCGTACGCCACGGCGAACGCCACGGCGAGCGCCAGGAGGGGCCGCTGAGTACACCGCTCCCACCGAGCCTGCGCCGACAGTTGATCCATGCCGACAATAGTAAAGAAACCGTAAGGACAGCGCCCCGTCAGGGGCGCGGGGAACTGCGCGATCAACCCCTCCCGACCCGCAGATCCCCACGACCCTTGTCGGCCAAAGCCAAGGGCACCGGCTACGCGTCGCCGCCCGCCGCCCCCGGGTCCGCCGCCGAGACGTCCAGCAGCCGGTAGCGGTCGATGGCCTGCTTCAGCGCGGACCGGTCGACCTTGCCCTCGCGGGCCAGCTCGGTCAGGACCGCCACCACGATCGACTGGGCGTCGATGTGGAAGAAGCGGCGCGCGGCGCCCCGGGTGTCGGCGAAGCCGAAGCCGTCGGCGCCGAGCGACTGGTACGTGCCGGGCACCCAGCGCGCGATCTGGTCCGGAACCGATCGCATCCAGTCGGACACGGCCACGAACGGCCCCTCGGCACCGTTGAGCTTCCGCGTCACGTACGGCACCCGCTGCTCCTCCTCCGGATGCAGCAGGTTGTGCTCCTCGCACTCCACGGCCTCGCGGCGCAGCTCGTTCCAGGAGGTCGCGGACCACACGTCCGCCTTGACGTTCCACTCCTCGGCGAGGAGCCGCTGCGCCTCCAGGGCCCACGGGACCGCCACGCCCGACGCCATGATCTGCGCCGGGACGGAGCCGTCCGTGCCCGGACTGAGCTTGTGGACGCCCTTGACGATGCCCTCGACGTCGACGTTCGCCGGCTCGGCCGGGTGCTGGATGGGCTCGTTGTAGACGGTGAGGTAGTAGAAGACGTCCTCGCCGTGCGGGTGCTCGGCCGAGCTGCCGTACATCCGGCGCAGACCGTCCTGCACGATGTGCGCGATCTCGTACGCGTACGCCGGGTCGTACGCCACGCACGCCGGGTTGGTGGAGGCCAGCAGCTGGGAGTGGCCGTCCGCGTGCTGGAGGCCCTCGCCGGTCAGGGTCGTACGACCGGCGGTCGCACCCAGGACGAATCCGCGCGCCAGCTGGTCGGCCATCTGCCAGAACTGGTCACCCGTGCGCTGGAAACCGAACATCGAGTAGAAGACGTACACCGGGATCAGTGGTTCGCCGTGTGTGGCGTACGCCGAGCCCGCCGCGATCAGTGATGCCGTACAGCCCGCCTCGGAGATGCCGTCGTGCAGCATCTGGCCGGTCGGCGACTCCTTGTACGCGAGGAGCAGCTCGCGGTCGACCGACTCGTACTGCTGGCCGAGCGGGTTGTAGATCTTCGCGCTCGGGAAGAAGGAGTCCATGCCGAACGTGCGGTACTCGTCCGGCGCGATCAGCACGAACCGCTTGCCGATCTCCTTGTCCCGCATGAGGTCCTTGAGAAGGCGCACAAAGGCCATGGTCGTCGCGATGGACTGCTGACCCGTGCCCTTCTTCACGGTCGCGTACGCCTTGTCGTCCGGCAGGGCGAGCGGCTGGGAGCGGACGACGCGGGTCGGGACGTAACCGCCGAGGCCCTTGCGGCGGTCGTGCATGTACTGGATCTCCTCCGAGTTCCGGCCCGGGTGGTAGTACGGCGGCAGGCCGGACTCCAGCTCCTTGTCGGAGATCGGCAGGTGCAGACGGTCCCGGAAGCGCTTGAGGTCGTCGACCGTCAGCTTCTTCATCTGGTGCGTGGCGTTGCGGCCCTCGAAGTTCGGGCCCAGCGTCCAGCCCTTGATCGTCTTGGCCAGGATGACCGTCGGCTGCCCCTTGTGCTCCTGGGCCGCCTTGAACGCCGCGTAGATCTTGCGGTGGTCGTGGCCGCCGCGACCGAGGTGCAGGATCTGCTCGTCGGTCATGTTCTCGACCATCGCGCGCAGCCGCAGGTCGTCGCCGAAGAAGTGCTCGCGGATGTACGCGCCGGACTCGGTGGCGTACGTCTGGAACTGGCCGTCCGGCGTGATGTTCATCTTGTTGACCAGCACGCCGTCCCGGTCCTGCGCCAGCAGCGGGTCCCAGGTGCGGTCCCAGATCAGCTTGATCACGTTCCAGCCGGCGCCCCGGAAGACCGACTCCAGCTCCTGGATGATCTTTCCGTTGCCGCGCACCGGGCCGTCCAGCCGCTGGAGGTTGCAGTTGACCACGAAGGTCAGGTTGTCCAGGCCCTCGCGGGCGGCCAGGGTGAGCTGGCCCAGCGACTCCGGCTCGTCCATCTCGCCGTCGCCGAGGAACGCCCACACGTGGGAGCGGGAGGTGTCGGCGATGCCGCGCGCCTCCATGTAGCGGTTCATCCGCGCCTGGTAGATCGCGCCGAGCGGGCCGAGCCCCATGGAGACCGTCGGGAACTCCCAGAAGTCCGGCATCGAGCGCGGGTGCGGGTAGCTGGACAGGCCGTTCGGGTACTTCGACTTCTCCTGGCGGAAGCCGTCCAGCTGCTCCTCGGTGAGCCGGTCCAGCATGTACGCGCGCGCGTAGATGCCAGGGGAGGCGTGCCCCTGGAAGAAGACCTGGTCGCCGCCGTCGCCCTCGTCCTTGCCGCGGAAGAAGTGGTTGAAGCCGACGTCGTAGAGCGAGGCGGAGGAGGCGAAGGTGGCGATGTGGCCGCCGACGCCGATGCCGGGGCGCTGGGCGCGCGAGACCATGACGGCCGCGTTCCAGCGGGTCGCGTTCAGGATCTTGCGCTCGATCTCCTCGTTGCCCGGGAAGAACGGCTCGCTCTTGGTGGGGATCGTGTTGACGTAGTCCGTGCTGCGCATCTCGGGCACGGCCACGCGCCTCTCGCGGGCGCGCTCGATCAGACGCAGCATGAGATAGCGGGCCCGCTCCCGGCCGCGCTCGTCGACGGCGGCGTCCAGGGAGTCGAGCCACTCCTGGGTCTCTTCGGGATCGAAGTCAGGAACCTGACTCGGAAGGCCGCCAATGATGATCGGATTGCGATCGGATCCGGAAGCCACGCTGTTCCTTACCTGTCAGAGGGCCAGTTTCTGCACCTGCCTACACCGTTCCCCATCGTGTACCTCGGGAAGGCGTACGTCATCCGCACCGTCATCTGCACCAGTCAAAACGCAACGATACGCCCGGGGTGTGACGTGCTTGGCAAAGTTGTTCGAGCGACGTAACACCGGATGATTCCGAACGTGACAAACCGGGCACATCGGTGTGATGTGGGTCGCGTGGAATCGAGATACGGTGCTGGGAGTTGCGGCGACACGGCCGGGATCGTCACCGTTTCGGCGGTCCCGACGGCCGGGTACTTGCGCGATCCGCCCCGCCCGTGTGGACTACGGCCAATGCTTCGCGCACGCGCGTGGCTGAGATACTCACCAAGACATGATCAGGAGGCAACCCGTGAGCGCGACCGCGGACCACGCGGAGGAGCGGACGAACCCTGCCGCCAGGCTGGGGTTCCAGCCCGGGCAGGTGGTCCAGGAGATCGGCTACGACGACGACGTCGATCAGGAGCTCCGCGAGGCCATCGAGGAAACCATCGCAGGCGACCTCATGGACGAGGACTACGACGACGTGGCCGACGCCGTTGTGCTGTGGTTCCGTGACGACGACGGCGACCTGACGGATGCGCTGGTGGATGCCACCACGTACATCGAAGAGGGCGGCGCGATCCTGCTCCTCACGCCGAAGACCGGCCGTGCGGGGTACGTGGAGCCGAGCGACATCCAGGACGCCGCCACCACGGCCGGCCTGACCGCTTCGAAGAGCGTCAGCGTCGGCAAGGACTGGAGCGGCAGCCGGCTGGCGACGCCGAAGGCGGCCAAGACGAAGAAATAACCGTCCTCGGACGCCGGACGGGCTGGATCTCGCCCCAGCCCGTCCGGGAGTCCCCGGTGATCGCTGCGTAGGGTGGAGCCGAGCGTCTTGCCGCGCTCTCATCCGAACAGTCCACCGAAGGGAAGCACGACGATGGCGATCCAGGTCGGCGACAAGGCGCCCGACTTCGAGCTGAAGGACAACCACGGCCGGACCGTGAGGCTCTCGGACTTCCGCGGCGCGAAGAACGTGGTCCTTCTCTTCTACCCCTTCGCCTTCACCGGCGTGTGCACCGGCGAGCTGTGCGAGCTGCGCGACAACCTGCCGAAGTTCGAGGACCGCGACACCCAGCTGCTCGCCGTCTCCAACGACTCCATCCACACCCTGCGCGTCTTCGCCGAGCAGGAGGGTCTGGAATACCCCCTGCTGAGCGACTTCTGGCCGCACGGCAACGTCTCGCGCGCCTACGGCGTCTTCGACGAGGACAAGGGCTGCGCCGTCCGGGGCACCTTCGTCATCGACAAGGAGGGTGTCGTGCGGTGGACCGTGGTCAACGGCCTGCCGGACGCCCGCGACCTGAACGACTATGTGAAGGCGCTCGACACTCTGTGAGCGGACCGCGCCGACACCTGTGATTCTTCGGGTCCAGGGTCTGCGGGGCGCGGGAACCCGTCACTAGGATCGGCACGTTGATCCCATATCCGAAGCACGACGGGGCTCCCCGCCCCTGAACACCACATGGAGGACCCGTGGGAGTCAGCCTCAGCAAGGGCGGCAACGTATCGCTGACGAAGGAGGCCCCGGGCCTGACCGCCGTCATCGTCGGCCTGGGGTGGGACGTGCGCACCACGACCGGCACGGACTTCGACCTCGACGCCAGCGCGCTGCTGCTGAACAACTCCGGCAAGGTCGTCAGCGACCAGCACTTCGTCTTCTTCAACAACCTCAAGAGCCCCGACGGCTCGGTCGAGCACACCGGTGACAACATCACCGGTGAGGGGGAGGGCGACGACGAACAGATCAAGGTCGATCTGGCCGGTGTCCCTACCGACGTCGACAAGATCGTGTTCCCGGTGTCGATCTACGACGCCGAGAACCGCCAGCAGTCCTTCGGCCAGGTCCGCAACGCCTTCATCCGCGTCGTGAACCAGGCCGGCGGCCAGGAGATCGCCCGGTACGACCTCAGCGAGGACGCCTCCACCGAGACCGCCATGGTCTTCGGCGAGCTGTACCGGCACGGCGCGGAGTGGAAGTTCCGCGCCATCGGCCAGGGCTACGCGTCGGGTCTGCGTGGCATCGCGCAGGACTTCGGCGTCAACGTCTGACACGAAGGACGTGTGAGGCCCGACAGCCCTCGAGACCGGCGCCGCTCCGTTTAGGGGCGGCGCCGGACGCGCAGGACAACCAGGGAAGCACCACCAGGGGAGGACCAGCATCATGGGCGTCACGCTCGCCAAGGGAGGCAACGTCTCCCTCTCCAAGGCCGCACCGAACCTCACCAACGTCATGATCGGACTGGGCTGGGACGCGCGCTCCACCACCGGTGCCCCCTTCGACCTGGACGCCAGCGCGCTGCTGTGCGGCGCCGGCAACCGGGTGCTGGGCGACGAGTGGTTCGTGTTCTACAACCAGCTCACCAGCCCTGACGGCTCCGTGGAGCACACCGGTGACAACCTCACCGGTGAGGGCGAGGGCGACGACGAATCGATCCTGGTGGACCTCGCCAAGGTGCCGCCGCAGTGCGAGAAGATCATCTTCCCCGTCTCCATCCACATGGCGGACGACCGCGGGCAGACCTTCGGCCAGGTCTCCAACGCCTTCATCCGCGTGGTCAACCAGGCCGACGGCCAGGAACTGGCCCGCTACGACCTCAGCGAGGACGCCTCCACCGAGACCGCGATGATCTTCGGTGAGCTGTACCGCTACCAGGGCGAGTGGAAGTTCCGTGCAGTGGGTCAGGGGTACGCGTCGGGGCTGCGGGGCATCGCTCTAGACTTCGGAGTCAACGTTTCGTAAAACTCGGTACGGCTCGGGGGAGACCCGTACACAGATGATGGGGTAGCCAGTGCTTCTGAAAACCTTCGGCTGGTCGTTCGCGGTCACCGCGCTCGGCCTGGTCGCGGCGGCGTTCTACGGGGGGTGGACCGCCTTCGGTATCGTGGCGATCCTGGCCATCCTGGAGATCTCGCTGTCCTTCGACAACGCGGTGGTCAACGCCGGAATCCTGAAGAAGATGAACGCCTTCTGGCAGAAGATCTTCCTCACGGTCGGCGTCCTCATCGCCGTCTTCGGCATGCGGCTGGTCTTCCCCGTCGTCATCGTCGCGATCAGCGCCAAGATGGGCCCGATCGAGGCCGTCGACCTCGCGCTCAACAACAAGGACCGCTACCAGCAGCTGGTCACCGACGCCCACCCGGCGATCGCCGCGTTCGGTGGCATGTTCCTGCTGATGATCTTCCTGGACTTCATCTTCGAGGACCGGGACATCCAGTGGCTGCGCTGGATCGAGCGGCCCCTGGCCAAGCTCGGCAAGGTCGACATGCTGTCGGTCTGCATCGCCCTGGTCGTCCTGCTGATCACGTCCTTCACCTTCGCCACCCACGCCCACCAGCACGGCGGCGCCCACGTGGACAAGGCCCAGACGGTCCTGATCGCCGGTATCGCCGGCCTGATCACCTACATGGTCGTCGGCGGCCTCTCCGGCTACTTCGAGGACAAGCTGGAGGAAGAGGAGGAGCGCGAGCACGAGGAGGAGGAAGAGGCCGCCCGCAGCGGCAAGCAGAAACCCGCGATCGTCCTGGCCGGTCAGGCCGCGTTCTTCATGTTCCTCTACCTGGAGGTCCTGGACGCGTCCTTCTCCTTCGACGGCGTGATCGGCGCCTTCGCCATCACCAACGACATCGTCCTGATGGCCCTCGGCCTCGGCATCGGCGCGATGTACGTCCGGTCGCTGACGGTCTACCTGGTCCGCCAGGGCACCCTCGACGACTACGTCTACCTGGAGCACGGCGCCCACTACGCCATCGGCGCTCTCGCCGTGATCCTCATGGTCACCATCCAGCACGAGATCAACGAGGTCATCACCGGTCTCGTCGGTGTCGTCCTGATCGCGGCGTCCTTCTTCTCCTCCGTCCGCCGCAACCGCGCCCTGGCCGCGGCGGGCGAGGGCAGCGACGAGAAGGCCGAGGTCTCCTCCGGGGTGTGAGGCCCCGGACGGTGAGGAACGCTCTGAGCGGGGCGGCCGACACGGTCGGCCGCCCCGCCGGCGTCACAACAGGTAGCTGGGGGCGGGAATGGGTTTCTTCGACGGACTGCTGGGCGGGCGTGCCGCCGACTTCGACTCGGGCAACGCGTCGAGCAACGCCATAGAACTGACCAAGCGGCACCAGACGGTGTCCCTCACCAAGCAGGAAGCGGCCACCGGGCACCTGCGCGTCAACCTCTCCTGGCGGATGCGGACCTCCGACTTCGACGGAACCCAGCGCACCAGCCTGTTCCGGCACCCCTTCAAGGCCCTGAAGCCGCCGGAGGTCCTCGGCCACGGCCAGAGCATGGTCAACGTCGACCTCGACCTCGGCTGCCTGTACGAGCTGACCGACGGCACGAAGGGGGTCGTACAGCCCCTCGGCGGCTACCTGGGCGACGTCAACGCACCGCCGTACATCAAACTCAGCGGCGACGACCGGTTCGGTTCGGCGTCCGGCGAGACGATGTACGTCAACCTCGACCACCGGGACGCCCTCAAGCGACTGCTGGTCTTCGTCTACATCTACGACCAGACCCCCGCCTTCGACCGTACGCACGCCATCGTCACCCTCTACCCCAGCAACGGCCCGCGCATCGAGATAGGCCTGGACGAACGCCACCCCCAGGCCCGCTCCTGCGCCGTGGTCATGATCGAGAACATCAAGGGCGAACTGATCGTCCGCCGCGAGGTGAAGTTCGTCTACGGCTTCCAGGGCGAACTGGACCGCCTCTACGGCTGGGGCCTCCAGTGGGGCAGGGGCTTCAAGACGAAGGTGGACAGGTAGACACGCCAGGCCTACCGCCCGATGAACTGCGGCCCCTGCGGCGGCAGCCGGAAGTACGGGTCCCCCGCCACAGCCGCCGGCGCCGGCATCGGCTGCGGATAGCCGTACGCGGGCGGCTGCGCCGGAACCGCGGACGTCGGCTGCTCCGGAGGCAACGGCTGGGACGCCGGCTCGAACGACGGCCCGTCCTCCGCGCCCTCCGACTCGTCCACCGAGATACCGAAGTCCGTGGCGAGCCCCTTCAGCCCGTTCGAATAGCCCTCACCCAGCGCCCGGAACTTCCAGCCCTCCCCGCGCCGGTACAGCTCACCGCAGATCAGCGCCGTCTCCGCGCCGGTCTCCGGCTTGATCTCGAACCGGGCCAGCGGCTCCCCGTCGGCCACCGCCGCGTCGTACAGCAGGATGCACAGCGCCGGTACCTGGTCGAAGGCGACCCCGTCCGCGGAGGCGACCAGCAGGATGCGGCCGACCCCCGGCTCCACCCCGGAGAGGTCGGTCTGGATCGTGTCCGTCAGCCCCTCGGCGATCCGCTTCTTGCCGAGCCGCCACACCTTCCCGGAGGGGTGCCGGGGCTGGTTGTAGAAGACGAAGTCCTCGTCGGAGCGCACACGGCCGTCCGGGCCCAGCAGCAGCGCCGACGCATCCACGTCCGGGACCCCCTGCCCGGGCGTCCAGCGCAGCACGGCGCGCACCGTGGTGGCCTCCAGCGGGACGTTCGACCCCTTCAGCATCGCGTGCGTCATGCGGTCATCCTGCCCTCTCGGTCCTGGTCACGACAATGCGGGGGGCGGCGGCGCCGACATGGGTGAGTTACCGGAAATTCATGCCGACAGGGAACCCCGGACATGGATCCCTACGTACTATTACCGGCCACCCTTTATCGAACCCAGAGGCTCGGCTCGCACCCTGAGGGAGTCCTATGCGTCATTTCGGGCACATCGCCCCCGAGGTGCGGCAGCGCCTCTTCCATCAGGAGCCGTGCGCGTTCACCGCCGACTCCCCGGCCCGGCTGCTCTCCGCGGCCCTGGGCGCCACGCTGTACAGCCCGGCCACCCGGCCCCGGCTCGCCGACGACATCGTCAGGCAGGCCGGCAACGGCGTGGTCTCGATGGTGCTGTGCCTGGAGGACTCGATCGACGACGCGGACGTCGAGCCGGGCGAGGAGAACCTCGTCCGCCAGTTCGCCGACCTCGCCGCCCGGCCCGGCACGGAGCCACCGCTGCTGTTCATCCGGGTCCGCACCCCGGAGCAGATACCCGACCTGGTCCGCCGCCTCGGTCCCGCCGTGCGCCTGCTGTCCGGGTTCGTGCTGCCCAAGTTCACCGAGGAACGCGGCATCCCGTTCCTGGAGGCCCTGACCACGGCCGAGAACAGCAGCGGCCGGCGGCTCTTCGCCATGCCCGTCCTGGAGTCCCCCGAGCTGCTCTACCGCGAGTCCCGGGTGGAGACCCTGGAGGGCATCTCCCGCGCGGTCGACAAGTACCGGGACCGGGTGCTGGCCCTCCGCCTCGGCGTGACCGACTTCTGCTCCTCCTACGGCCTGCGCCGCGCCCCCGACATGACCGCGTACGACGTCCAGATCGTCGCCTCCGTGATCGCCGACGTCGTGAACATGCTGGGCCGCGCCGACGGCACCGGCTTCACCGTCACCGGCCCGGTCTGGGAGTACTTCCGCGTTTCCGAACGCATGTTCAAGCCGCAGCTCCGGCAGAGCCCCTTCCTGGAGGTGCAGGCCGTCTCACTGCGCGAGAAGCTGATCGAACACGCCATGGACGGACTGCTCCGGGAGATCTCCCTCGACCAGGCCAACGGCCTGCTCGGCAAGACATGCATCCACCCGTCCCACGTCCTGCCCGTGCACGCCCTCTCCGTGGTCAGCCACGAGGAGTTCAGCGACGCCCAGGACATCCTGCGGCCGGAACGCGGCGGCGGGGGTGTACTCCGGTCGGCCTACACGAACAAGATGAACGAAGTGAAACCGCATCGCGCGTGGGCCGAGCGCACCCTGTTGCGCGCCGAGGCGTTCGGCGTCGCCAACGAGGACGTCGGCTTCGTGGAACTGCTCGCCGCCGGCATACCCGGCTGAACCTTTCTCCACCTCCACCTCCACCTCCCTCTCCCCTCCGCCTCTCCAAGGAACGAATGAACAACGCAGTGAACGACGGGGTCTGGTCCGGCAGCTGGGTCGCCGAGCGACTCGGGGTCGGACTCGTGGGCGACGACGACCTGCCGGCCCTGCTCGGGCTCGCGCTGCGGCGCAACCCCAAGCGGGCGCACCTGCTGGTCTCGAACGTCCTCGGCAAGCACGTTCCCCAGTCGCCGGCCGTCGTGTACGAGTACGGCTTCCGCCTGGGCCGACGGGTTGCGGCGCTGCTCGGCGAGGAGGGGGCCGGTGCTGTCGTCCTCGGCTACGCGGAGACCGCGACGGGGCTGGGGCACGCCGTCGCCGACGGGCTGGGTGCGGTGCCGTATCTGCACTCCACGCGGCGGGTGGTTCCCGGGGTCGCCCCTGCGGGGGGTTTCGAGGAGTCGCACTCGCATGCCACGTCGCATCTGCTGCTGCCAGAGGACCCCGGTCTGCTGGCGGGGGAGGGCCCGCTGGTGCTGGTGGACGACGAGTTCTCCACCGGTAACACTGTGCTGAACACCGTTCGTGATCTGCATGCCCGGTATCCGCGGCGGCGGTATGTGGTGGTGGCGCTGGTCGACATGCGGTCGGCTGAGGACACGGCTCGCCTCCAGCGGTTCGCGGGGGAGATCGGGGCCCGGGTCGACGTGATCGCCGCCGCGTCCGGGGCCGTACAGCTGCCGGAGGGCGTGCTGGAGAAGGGGCAGCGGCTGGTCGCGGAATGCGAGGCCGCCGGGTGCGGGAACGACGTGGTTGCTCGCGCCCGCGCGGCGGAGCCGCACGATGCCCCGCCCCGCGCCTCCGAAGGGGCGCACCGGCCGGGCCGAGTCACTGAGGTCGACGTGCGCTGGCCCTCCGGTCTCCCCGACGGCGGCCGGCACGGTTTCACCCCCGCCCACCGCGCCCGGCTCGAAGCGGCGCTGCCCGCCATGGCCGGGCGAATACGCGCGGCTCTGCCCGCCGGCGCCCGGCGGGTGCTGGTACTCGGGTTCGAGGAGCTGATGTACGTCCCGCTGCGGCTCGCCCAGGAGGTGGAGCGGGGTACGGACGCCGAGGTGCGGTTCTCCACCACCACCCGGTCGCCCGTCCTCGCGGTCGACGACCCCGGCTACGCCATTCGCAGCCGCCTGGTCTTCCCGGCCCACGACGACCCGGCCGACGGACCCGGCGAGCGGTACGCGTACAACGTGGCCGGCGCCGGCTTCGACGCCGTCGTCGCCGTGGTCGACTCCGTCGGCGACACGCCCGCCCTGCACGCGCCCGACGGTCTGCTGGCCCGCCTCGCCGCGCACGTCCCGCACGTCCTGCTCGCGGTCGTACCCTCGTACGTTCCGCACGCTCCCGAAAGGCCGGCCATGCTGCCCGAGCCCCTCCGTGGCCCCGCATTCTCCTCGTACGCGCCGGAGGAGGTCGGCTGGCTGCTCCAGGACCTCTCCGACGTGACCCTGGAGGCGCCGACGGAGGAGCGGGAGGAGGCCATCCAGAGCGGCGGCGCTCACTACGCCGAGTCGCTGCCGGTGGAGTACCAGCCCAGCGCCCGGTACCAGGAGTTGTTCCACGCGGCCCTGGACGCCTCCGCCGCCCGCATCGCGCGGGCCGTCGGTGTCGTGACCGAGACCGTCGTCACCGAGCGGTCGCCCCGCCCGGTGCTGGTCTCCCTGGCCCGCGCGGGCACCCCGGTCGGCATCCTGATGCGCCGCTGGGCCCGGTTCCGGCACGGCCTCGACCTGCCGCACTACGCCGTGTCGATCGTGCGCGGCCGGGGCATCGACGCCAACGCGCTGCGCTGGCTGGCCGCCCACCACGACCCCCGGGACGTCGTCTTCGTCGACGGCTGGACCGGCAAGGGCGCGATCACCCGGGAACTGGCGCAGGCCGTCGAGGAGTTCGAGAAGCAGGAGGGCGTCAGCGGGTTCGATCCGGAGATCGCCGTCCTCGCCGATCCCGGCTCCTGCGTGCGCACCTACGGCACCCGCGAGGACTTCCTCATCCCCTCCGCGTGCCTCAACTCGACCGTCTCGGGGCTGATCTCGCGTACGGTCCTGCGCGCCGACCTGGTCGGCCCGCACGACTTCCACGGCGCCAAGTTCTACCGCGAACTCGCGGGCGCGGACGTCTCCGCGGCCTTCCTCGACGCCGTCGCCGCCCGCTTCCCCGAGGTGGCGGACGGCGTGGACGGCGCGGTGAAGGAGCTGCTGGCCACGGACCGCACCCCGACCTGGGCGGGCTGGCGGGCGGTCGAGCGGATCAGCGAGGAGTACGGCGTCCACGACGTCAACCTCGTCAAGCCCGGCGTCGGCGAGACCACCCGGGTGCTGCTGCGCCGGGTGCCGTGGAAGATCCTCGCGCGGGCGGGGGCCGGTGCCGACCTGGAGCATGTGCGGCTGCTCGCCGAGCAGCGCGGGGTGCCGGTCGAGGAGGTCGACGAGTTGCCGTACACCTGCGTCGGGCTGATCCATCCCAAGTACACGCGGGGCGCGACGGGCGCCGACGGCAAGGCGGTGAACGTCTGATGCCGGTGCTGGTGGCGAGCGACCTCGACCGTACGCTGATCTACTCCTCGGCGGCCCTCGCGCTGACCATGCCGGACCCGCGGGCGCCCCGGCTGCTGTGCGTGGAGGTGCACGAGGCCAAGCCCTTGTCCTACATGACCGAGACCGCGGCCCGGCTGCTGACCGACCTCGGCGACACGGCCGTCTTCGTGCCGACGACGACCCGGACGCGCAAGCAGTACCAGCGGATCAACCTGCCGGGCCCGCCGCCGGCGTACGCGATCTGCGCCAACGGCGGCCATCTGCTGGTCGACGGGGTCACCGACGCCGACTGGCACGCGCGCGTCCAGACGCGGCTCGCCGACGAGTGCGCCCCGCTGGCGGAGGTCAGCGAGCATCTGCTGCGGTCCGCCGACCCGGTGTGGGTGCGCAAGCACCGGATCGCCGAGGACCTGTTCGCCTACCTGGTGGTGGAGCGTGAGCTGCTGCCCGGGGACTGGGTGAAGGAGCTGGCGGTGTGGGCGGAGAACCGGGGCTGGACGGTGTCCCTACAGGGCCGCAAGATCTACGCCGTCCCCAAGCCGCTCACCAAGAGCGCGGCCGTGCGTGAGGTGGCCCGGCGCACCGGCGCGGAGCTGACGCTGGCCGCCGGCGACTCCCTGCTCGACGCCGACC
Organism: Streptomyces sp. NPDC029138; assembly: GCF_055564375.1. Taxonomy (NCBI): domain Bacteria; kingdom Bacillati; phylum Actinomycetota; class Actinomycetes; order Kitasatosporales; family Streptomycetaceae; genus Streptomyces; species Streptomyces sp. NPDC029138. The sequence continues at coordinate 27,947 of NZ_JBVHWM010000047.1, read as the reverse complement.
TCCTGCTGGCCGCCGACCGAGGCTGGCGCCCCGGCCACGGAGAACTGGCCGACGCCAACTGGACGGCCCCGCAGATCAGTACCCTCCCGGAACGGGGAGTCCTGGCGGGGGAGCGAATCCTACGGGAGTTCCTGCGGGCGACCGGCGCGGCGACACCCTAGGGGCGCGGGGAACTGCGCGAAGGAGCACAACGGCGCCGCACTCGCCAGACGGCATTCCCCGGCACCCCCGTAGGCGACTACCCGCAGCACCCCCCGCCACAACAGCCGCCCCCGCCGCCCCCGCCGTTCCTCGGCGCGGGCGCGGACGTGTTGTTCGACACGCCCACGGCCACCGTCGACAGAAGCTTCACCGTGTCGTCGTGCCCCGCGGGGCACGACGCGGGGGCGGCGGACTGAGCCATGGGCCGGCTGAGTTCGAAGGTGTCGCCGCAGGTCCGGCAGCGGTACTCGTAACGAGGCATGGCCCCAGGTTAGCCGTCGAGACCCGGCCGGGGGCGTCTCAATGTTTCATGAGTGTTGATTTCTATCCGGCATATGTGCAGGGCATTCGAAAACGTTACTGATAATTTGTGAACGCCGTTGCGAGGATGCTCAGCTCACCCGCGCGAGCAAGACCGAGTGCGGAGGGAGACGCAGGCGTGACCAATGCGTCGCAGGGGGAGGACGGCCCCATGGGGGGTGGCCGTGGCGAGAAGCCGTTGGACGCCGACGAGACACTGCATCTGAGAGTCGACGCCCTCAGGGCGGACGAGACCATGCAGTTGCGCGTGCCCGCGCCACCGGAGCCGCCCGCTCCGGGCGGCGGCCGGGCCGAGCGCCGGCGCAGCGCGCGCTCCGCCGGGCGGGAGGACGCCGCCGGGCGGGATCGCACCGTGCCCGCGAGCGCGGCCCTGGCCGCCGTCGTCCGGCTGTTCGGCCCGCTGGCCCCGTACGCGCGCCGAATATCCCCCTACGCGCGCCGCCTGAAGCCGGTGTACCCACGCCCCGGGCGCACCGGTTGGCGCCGCTGGATACCCTCCTGGCGCCAGTGGATCGGCGCCACCCTGACCTCCTTCGGTCTGCTCAGCGCGTTCCTCGTCACCGCGTACGCGATGACGGATATACCGGACAACCTCAACTCGTACGCCACCCAGCAGGACAACGTCTACTTCTGGTCCGACGGCACGCCCATGGCGCGTACGGGCTGGGTGCAGCGGCAGGCGATGCCGTTGAAGGACATTCCCCCGGACGTCCGCTGGGCGGTGCTCGCGGCGGAGAACGAGAGTTTCTACTCGGACCCGGGCATATCCGCCAAAGGCATCACCCGGGCGGTGTTCCGCACGCTGGGACAGGGGGACACCGAGGGCGGATCGACCATCACCCAGCAGTACGTGAAAAATGTGTATCTGACGCAGAACCAGACGATCAGCCGTAAATTCACCGAGGCGATGATCGCCCTCAAGCTCGACAACAGGATGAGCAAGGACCAGATCCTGGAGGGCTATCTCAACACCAGCTGGTTCGGCCGGGGCAGCTACGGCATCCAGCGCGCGGCCCAGGCGTACTACGGCAAGGACGTCGGCAAGCTCAACGCCTCCGAGGCGGCCATGCTGGCCTCGCTGCTCAAGGGCGCCGGCCTGTACGACCCGACGCTCAGCAAGGCCAACCACGCGCGGGCCGTGGAGCGGTGGTCCTGGATCCTCGACCGCATGGTCAGGATCGGCAAGCTGTCGCCGCGGGAACGGGCCACCTACACCAAGTTCCCCGAGCCGCTGAAGAGCAACCCGCTCTACAACACCGGTGCGCAGAGCGACTACCTGGTGGAGCTGGCCTCGCAGTACGCCAAGAAGGCCGGGCACCTGACGGACAAGCAGTTCGACCTGGGCGGCTACCAGATCTACACGACCTTCGACCGCAAGCGGGAGAAGGCGCTCACCGACGCCGTCACCAAGGCCCGCAAGCAGGCCAAGCGGGACGACCCGGCGGCGGCGAAGGACGGCCACTACGGCGCCGCCTCGGTGGCCGCGGACGGCCGGGTCCTCGCCGTCTACGGCGGCCCCGACCACCGTACCCAGGGCTACAACGAGTCCAACGCGACCACCGTCCCGGCCGGCACCGCGTTCACGCCGTTCGTCTACGCCGCCGGGCTCCAGCACGGCGTGCACAAGACGCGCGGCGGACCGGCCACCCCCGTCACCCCGGACAGCGTCTACGACGGCGACGACGGCGTGCCCGTCACCACGCCCGAGGGGCCGTACTGGGACCGCAGCGGCAAGAAGGTCGCCGCGCACAACGACGGCGGCAGGTCGTACGGGGACATCAGTCTGCGCGAGGCCATGGCCCGGTCCGTGAACACCCCGTTCATGCAGCTCGGCATGGACACCGGCCTGGACAAGGTGCGCCAGACCGCCGAGGCCTCCGGGCTGCTGTCCTCCAGCATCGGCCCCCAGGTCCCGGCCCTGTCGATGGGGAACTCCACGCCCAGCGCGATCCGGATGGCCAGCGGCTACGCCACCTTCGCCGCCGGCGGCAACCACACCGAGCCGTACTCGGTGCGCCGGATCACCCGCAACGGGTCCCCGGTCGCCCTGGCCACCCCGCGCCCCCGGCGGGCGGTCGGCAGCCAGGTCGCCGAGGAGGTGACGGAGGCGCTCACCGACTCCTTCCGCACCGCCCATCCCGAGGCGGCGGCCGGCCGGTCCGGGGTGTCCGGGAAGGCCGGCACCACCGAGAAGGACACCGCCGCCTGGTACGTCGGCACGGCCGACTCCGTGTCCACCGCGATCGTCGTCTACCGGATCGACCTGGCCAAGTCCCTGGAGCCACTGCCGCTCAAGGGCCTGGCCGGTACCTCCGAACACAGCGTTCCGTATGCCCTCTGGTCGGCAGCGACGGGCCTCGGCTGAGCCGGGACCCGTACATCCTCCCCTTCCGCAGAATGAGCCGCGCATGCCCCGCAAGATGTCGTCGTCAGGCCGCCGTCGAGCCCCCCGTCGCCGCAGTGCGCCCCGCGCCACCCGGCCGCAGGTCCTGACGCTGGCCGCCCTCCTCGTCGTCGCCTCGCTGGTCGCCGGGTTCCTGGCGCTGTCCGGCACGGACAGCAACAGCACGCCGGCCGCCGCGGCCGGGAAGAGACCCAAGAGCGCGCCGAAGGCCAGCCCGACCCCGGAGTGGGACGGCAGGACGAAGGTCCTCGGAGACGGCTCCACCTCCTACACCGGCCCGCAGAAGGGGCAGTTGAAGCCGGTGCCGCTCAAGCCCGGTGAGAAGCCGCCCCAGTTCGTGGTCTTCTCCTGGGACGGCGCGCTGGAGGGCAGCGACCACCTGTTCTCGCACTACCGGGAGCTGGCCAAGGAGTACAACGCCCACATGACCTTCTTCCTCACCGGCATCTACCTGCTGCCCAAGAGCAAGAAGTCCCTGTACCACGGCCCCATGCACTCCCCGGGCGACGCCGCCATCGACTACGCCACCGACGACCACATCCGCACCACGGTGGAGCAGCTCGCCAAGGCGTACGAGGACGGGAACGAGATCGGCACCCACTTCAACGGCCACTTCTGCGGGGCCAAGGGCGGCGGCGACTGGAGCGTGAAGGAGTGGAAGAGCGAGATCGACCAGTTCTACTCCTTCGTGGAGCGCTGGAAGACCAACACCGGCTTCAAGGACCTCGCGCCGCTGCCCTTCGACTTCAGGAAGGAGGTCACCGGCGGCCGGGCGCCCTGCCTGGAGGGCCAGCCGAACCTGCTGAAGGCCATGAAGAGCTACGGCTGGCGCTACGACGCCAGTTCACCGGGCGACTTCCAGATATGGCCGTCGAAGAAGAACGGCATATGGGACTTCCCGCTCCAGATGCTGCCGTACGAGAGCGGCAAGTACCAGGGCCTGTCCATGGACTTCAACTTCCTCTACAACCAGTCCGACGGCGAGACCCAGGGCGATGCGGCCAAGTTCCCCCAGTGGGAACAGCAGACCGTCGACTCCTACATGGCCGGCTTCAACCGGGTGTACTACGGCAGCCGCGCCCCGCTGTTCATCGGCAACCACTTCGAGGACTGGAACGGCGGCATCTACATGAAGGCCATCGACCAGGTGGTCAGGAACGTCTGCACCAAGAAGGGCGTCAAGTGCGTGTCCTTCAAGGAGCTGGCCGACTGGCTCGACGCGCAGAAGCCGCAGACCCTGGCGGCCCTGCGCAGCCTCGACCCGGCCCAGTCGCCCGACTGGTCGGCGGTCGTCAAGTGACGGGCGCGCGCCGGGGATTCCACTTGTGCAACCCCCTTCACAACCGACGCACACGGCGTGCGAAGATGCCCCTCGCCCGGTAGGTGTACCGGCGTAGAGGGGAACATCATTGAAATCTAGAAGACTGAGCCGTGGGCGGCGCCGCACGGCCATAGTCACCGCCGCGGCCGCCTCGGTGGTCGCCGGCGTGGCTCTGGTGCCCAACTGGAGCGCGGGTGCGGCGGTGACCGACGATCCGACGGTGGACGCGGCGACCAAGGCGACCTTCCAGCGGCTGGCCGACGCGGTCTTCACCGACCGCACGCAGGCCCTCGTGGAGGGCGCGGGGAAGACGGAGACCCGGCACACGTCCGGCTTCTCGGGTTCCGTGCGCCTGTCCGGCGGGCAGACCCGCCAGGAGAAGTCCGCGCTGGACGAGCTGCGTGACCGCCGCAGCCGGCTGGCCCGGCTGGGCGAGACGTACCGCGCGGGGAGCACCAAGGTCACGCTCGACGCGACCCAGGTCAAGGGCCGGCACGCCAAGGTCGCCGTCACCGAGACCACGACGCTGACCTACGACAAGGCCACCGCCAAGAGCCCGAAGTCGACCGGCTTCCAGGCCCACCACGAGCTGACCTTCCAGGCCGACCGGCACGGCACCTGGCAGCTCACCGGCATCCGCGACACCGACGACGGCTACCTCGCCGTGAACCAGGTCGCCAAGCCCACCGTCACCTCGGCGAAGACCGCCACCGCGGACGACGGCCCGCCCTCGGCGGCCCGCGCCGCCACCACCTGGCCCGCGCCGGCCAACGCGAAGAACTTCTCCGCGACCGGCTACGACTACAAGGCCATGGTGGCGTACGCGCAGAAGTACTGGAACAAGTACAACCCGGCCTACCCGGACTTCAACGGACAGGGGGCCGGCGGTGACTGCACCAACTTCGTCAGCCAGGTCCTGAAGGCCGGCGGCTGGAAGCACGTGCCCGGCTACACGTACGACTGGAAGAAGTGGTTCGGCACCGCCGACATCCAGTCGGACTCGTTCGTCGGCGTCAACGAGTTCTCCTGGTTCGCCCTGTCCTCGAAGCGGGCCACCAGCCTCGCCAACGTCTACCAGATGGACCTCGGCGACGTGCTTCAGATGGACTTCAACCGGGACGGGTCCAAGGACCACTCGATGATCGTCACGTACCGGGACAACCGTGGCGTGCCGTACGTGAGCTACCACTCGACCAACACGTACAACCGGTCGGTGGCCAGCCTCGTCGCCTCGTACCCGAACGCGGCGTTCTACGCCTACAGGACCTGACCCCGTCCTGGCTGCCGCGGGCCCTGCCGCTCCTGCCTCTCCCGCTGTTCGTCCCGCGGGCGCTGCCCCTGCCGCGTCAGCTGCTCGGGCGGCGTCCGCTGTTCCCGCGGGGTGGCGTCGGGGTGGCGGGCCCGCCAGTAGGGGTTGTCGTGCGGCAGGTTGTGACCGACCCGGCCGTACATGCCGAAGGTCATCAGCAGCAGGCCCACGATGAAGCTGAAGAACACGTTCTGGATCTTGAACGCCAGGAAGTTGCTGTTGGTGTCCAGCAGGCCGAGGAACAGGAAGCCGTTCAGCAGGAACAGCACGCCGAGGACCATGTTCAGGGTCGACGCGAAGTTCCCGCCGATCACCATGCCGACCAGCAGCACCGCCCCGATGCAGATGGACAGCACACTCAGCGCGCCGTTGCTGTTCAGCCCGGCGACCGTGTTACCGCCGGTGCTGAAGAAGCCGATCTGGTCGATCAGGCCGAGAATGCCGAAGGCGACCAGGAACGCGCCGATGAGGCCGGCACCGATCCGGTAGACCTGGTTCAGCCGGTGGTCCACGGGCAGGTGGTCGTCCAGCCGGGGCCGCTGCCGTTCCTCGGCTTTCCTCGTGTGCACTGCGTGTGTGGCCATGTCCGCCTCCCTCGGGCGCTAGCGGAGGCCATCCGTCATCTTCAATATCCGCTTGCCCCGCAGCCCCGGCAACACGCACAGGTCAGTGCCCGGCGCCACGCTCCTCGCGGATCTGCGTCACCACCCGCGCCACCGTCTGCCGCACCCCCTCGGTCTCGGTGAGGAAGTGCCAGTAGTCCGGGTGCCGCCCCTCCAGCGTGCCGATCGCCCGCTCCAGCCGGGCCACCGCGTCGTCCAGCGGCCGGGCGTGCCGCGGATCGGGGGTCGTACGGCCCGTCATGGCCAGCCGCTGGGCGTCCCGGATCGCGAACCGGGTCCGCTCGATCTCCGCCTGCGGATCTTTCTGCACCGCGTTCAGCCTGGTCAGCCGGTCACCGGCGGCCGACACCGCCTCGTCGGTGGCGTTCAGCAGGGCGCGTACGGTCGACAGCAGCGAGGTCGCGTCCGGCCAGCGCTGCGCGTCCCGCGCCGTCTGCGCCTCCCGGAGCTTCAGCTCGGCCTGCCGTACGTTCTCGGCGGCCTGCTCAGGCACGTGCTGGAGATCCTGCCAGCAGGCGGCGGCGAACCGGCGGCGCAGCTCGCTCAGCACCGGCTCCACCTGCCCGGCCCGCGTGGTCAGCGCCTGGGCCCTGGTGCGCAGGCTGACCAGCCGGTGGTCGATCTCGGCGGCCCGCTCCGGCAGCCGCTCGGCCTCGGCCCGGATCGCCCCGGCCTCCCGCTGCACCCGCTCGGCCCGCTCCAGCGTCGCCCGCACCCCGTGCCGCCCGGCGCCCTGGTTGAGCTTGGTCAGCTCCGGTGACAGGGCCGCCAGCCGCGCGGCCAGTTCGTCGGCCCGCAGGTTCTGCTCCCGTACGGCGTCCAGGGCGTTGCTCGCCGCCAGCAGCGACTGCCGGGCCCGCTCGACGGCGGGCGCCAGCCGGGCCAGCTGTGTCTCCGCCTTGCCCAGCAGCGGGTCCAGCGAGCCGCCGAACCGGTCCAGCTCCTGCCGGACCCGGACCAGCTCGTCCTTGGCCGCGGTCAGCTCCGCCCGCGCCCGGGCCGCCGTGCCGGCCTCCAGATCGTCCCGGTCCAGATCATGGGCGTCGACGGCCTGGATGTAGCGCTGGCTGGCCTCGTCGATCCGGCGTCCGAGCGCCTCGAAGTCAAAGACGGCGCGCCGGGCGGCGGGGGAGTCGTCCACCGCCGAGATGGTCTCGACCGAGATCCGCAGATCCCGCTGCGCGGTGTCGAGTTCGTAGAACGCCGTCGCCGCCGCGTCCTTCGCGGCCTGCGCATCGGCCCGGTGGCTCTCCGCCCGCCCGCCGAACCAGCGCCGGGTGCCTCCGCCGGCGAACGCGACGGGCAGCGCCAGCGCGGCCAGCACCGGCAGGCCGAGCAGCGTGAGGGTGTCCCGCAGCGGGGAGGGGCCGCGCCGGGCCCGTGCGGTGGACGGCGGCGGGTACGGCTGGCTGGCTGGCGTGCCCGGTGTCGCCGTCACATCCCTCTCCCGTGCTGTGGTTCGCCCTGGGTGGTGTCATTCTCCCACCCGTTGAAGACGAACACACGGGCCGGTCAGTTCGCCGTGCGCACCGTGACTTTCCCGTCCTGGGTGTGCGCCGACACCCGGTGCGGGCTGCTGTCGTCGCGGGGCACGGACACCGACACCGCCCCGTCGTCGGCGCCCGCCGACACCCGGTACGCGCCCTTGGGCAGGCCCACCGTCACCGATCCGTCGTCGCTGCGGACGTCGACCAGGTCGGGCGGGCCGGTCAGTTCGACGTCCACGGAGCCGTCGCTGGTGGCGGCCTTCACCCGGCGCGAGGAGACCTCCGCGCGCACAGATCCGTCGTCGGCCCGCAGGTCCAGCGGACCGCTGGTGTCGGTGACGCGCACGGCGCCGTCGTTGACGTGGATGCTGACCGCGTCCCGGAACCCGGAGGCCCGCACGGCGCCGTCCTCGTTCACGACCCTGACGCCGACCCCGCGCGGCACCTCGATCCGGTGCCGGGCCGAGCAGTCGGCGATGACCCCGGAGCAGTGCACCCGCAGCACGAGCCGGTCGCCGTCCATGGACCACCGCACCTCGGGCTCGCCGCCGGCGACCACGGACCCCTCGAACCAGCGGGTCACCTCGACCGTGCCGGCCTTATGCCCCGGCGCGGCGACGATCTCCAGCGCCGAGTCGTCGGAGTCGACGGTGAGGGTACGGCCGTGCAGCGCGAAGGAACGGTGATCCGGATGCGTGTCGTCACCGGCGGAGGCGCCACAGGCGGTGAGTCCCGCGAGGAGCGCACCGGCGAGCACGGCCGGACCGGCAGCGCGGGACGAAAGGAAACGGACCATACGACTTCTCCCCCTGAACCGGCGTGAACCGGCATGAACTGGCTTGAACCAGCCTTGTCCGGCCCTGATCCGGCGCGCGGGGCCCGGCGGCCGGAGTACTTCGGTCTCCGCCGACGCTAAGGCCCGCGATCCCGGCGGACGATCCGGCGACCTCCCGGAACGGGGGTGGGGATAACCCCCCTGTCTCTGGTTTGCGGGGGAGCGGCCCGGGCAATGTAGGCTGTCGACCTGTCCCGGGTGCGTAGCTCAGGGGTAGAGCGCCTGCCTTACAAGCAGGATGTCGGCGGTTCGAAACCGTCCGCGCCCACCGGTCCGGCCCCTCGGAGCATTCTCCGAGGGGCCGTTTTCGTGCGCTATTCCTCCTCCGCAGCCTTCTCGTGGGCGTGCTTCAGCCGGGAGCGGGCCTCCATGCGGTCGGCCGCCGCGACCTCGGCCCAGAAGCGGTGCGTGCTGATGAAGACCGCGAGTTCGTGCTCGCGCCGCCGCAGCTTCTCCACCTCGGCCTGCTCGTCCTCCGTCCAGCCGGGGGACGCGGGTCGCTCCACCTTGCGCCAGCCGGTGTCGTCACTGAAGCCGTCCATCGGCTCGACCGACCAGGGCAGCCGCTTGAGCAGGGCCGACAGCTCGGCCCGGACCTGATGCAGCTCCTCCTGACCGGCGAGGAGGTCACTGGGGAATTCATAGGTCGTAGCCACGCGGCAATGCTACGCCTGTTCGATTTAGAGGGGCGAGGCTGTCCGTGAGGTCAGGGGGAGGTTCAGCCGAACAGGTGACGGGTGGCGTCGGGTCAGCGAGCGGAGTCGCCCAGCTCGCCCACCAGCCGTGCCGCCACCGGCACCGGTACCCCGTGCCGCTCCGCCGCGCGCAGCAACGCCCCGCCGATGGCGTCCAGTTCGAGCGGGCGGCCCGCCTCGGCGTCACGCTGCATGGACGACTTGGCGGCGGGCGGGAAGGCGTCGTACCGGGCCAGGGCCTGGGCCGGGTCGGCGGGGGCGCCGCAGGCGCGGCTGACCGCGGTGGTCTCCGCGACCAGCGCCTCCAGCTCTTCCCGGTGACGGGTCCGGGCCACGCCGAGCGGGACGCCGTACCGGGTGGTGAGCAGGGCGAACGGGGCGAGGAACGCCATCTTGGCCCACAGCGCCGCCGTCTCGTCCCCGGCCACACGGGCGGTCGTGCCGCAGGCCGTGAGGTGGGCGGCCAGCGCGTCGAGGCGGGCGCGGGGTACGGCGTCCCCGGCCAGGTCGATCTCCGTGAACGGGCTGCCGTGTTCGATCACGCCCGGGGCGACCCGGGTGGACTCCACCCGGATCACGGCCGGCGCGACCCGGTCGGCGCGGTACCGGGCGCGCAGGGCGGCGGGGTGTTCGACGCCGTTCAGGAGCGGTACGACCAGGGCGTCGCCGAGGGCGGCGGGCGGGACCCGGGTCAGGGCGGCGTCGAGCGCGGTGTGCTTCACGGTGATCAGACAGGCGTCCACCGGCTCGCGCAGCTCGGTGTCCGCGTCCACGGCGGCCGTGAAGTCGCCGAACTGCGGGCTGCGGACGGTGATGCCGGTACGGCGCAGGGTGTCGGCCGTGGCCTCCCGGGCCAGGCAGATCACCCGGTGTCCGGAGCGGGACAGCAGGGCGGCGAGCAGGCCGCCGGTGCCGCCGGGGCCGAGGACCGCCACGGTGAGCGGGTGCGTCATGACGTTGTCCTTTCGACGGTCGGCCCCGGGGTGTCGGTGGCCGCCTTCGCGGAGATCATCGCAGGGGGCGGCCGGATGCGCGAGACTGGGGACATGTGCCGGAGCATCAAGACGCTGCGTCCGCCCGTGCTGGCCGCCGAGGCCACGGACGAGGACATCCACGCGGCCGCGTTGCAGTACGTACGGAAGATCTCGGGCTTCCGGGCGCCCGCCGCCCACAACCGCGAGGTCTTCGACAAGGCGGTGGCAGCGGTGGCGGAGGCCACGGCCGAGCTGCTCGGGGGGTTGGAGGTGCGGGGGCAGTCGGTGCGGCGAGGAGGGTAGCGCGCCGAAGCGGCGCGGGGCTGTGCCGATCGGCGGCTCCGCCGCGTGCGCGCGACCGGTGCGACGGACCCGCGGTCCGACGATCACCCGCACCACCCTCACAATCCGGCGCCGCAGACAACTCGGGCCACACACAAGGCCGTTGGCATACCCAGGGCATGATGAACCCCGCCGTCCGCCCCACCCCGGCGGACGCCGAACGCGCCCCCAACGCCCTGGAGCCCCCCTTTGCCCGCCGCAATCCCCCTCGCTCTGGTCGGCGCCGGCCCCCGTGGAACCAGTGTCCTGGAACGCCTCTGCGTCTCCGCACCCGAACTCCTTCCGCCCGGCGCCCGGCTGACGGTCCACGTGATCGACCCGGCGCCACCGGGACCCGGCCGGGTCTGGCGCACCGCGCAGTCAGCCGAGCTGCTGATGAACACCGTGGCGAGCCAGGTGACGCTGTTCACCGACGCCGGCGTGGACTGCTCGGGCCCGATCCGGCCGGGCCCCAGCCTGTACGAGTGGGCGGACGGCGAGCTGGGCCCGGACGACTACCCGACCCGCGCGCACTACGGCCGCTACCTCCGCTGGGTCTTCGCGCGCACCCTCCGCACGGCCCCCGCCGCCGTGCGCGTCGAGACCCACCGCGCCCGGGCCGTACGGCTGACCGACCAGCCCGACGGCCGCCAGCGGCTCACCCTGGACGACGGCCGTACCCTCTCCGGCCTGGCCGCCGTCGTCCTGGCCCAGGGCCACCTGCCCGTCGCCCCGGACGACGAGCGGCTCGCCACCACCGCGTACGCCGCCCGGCACGGCCTGCGCCACATCCCGCCCGCCAACCCGGCCGACGTCGACCTCACCGGGCTCCGCCCCGGCGAACCGGTACTGCTGCGCGGCCTCGGCCTCAACTTCTTCGACCACACCGCCCTGCTGACCACCGGCCGGGGCGGGCGCTTCACCCGCCGGCCCGACGGCGGCCTGCGCTATCTGCCCTCCGGCCGGGAGCCGCGCCTGTACGCCGGCTCGCGGCGCGGGGTGCCGTACCAGGCGCGCGGTGACAACGCCAAGGGCCCGTACGGCCGGCACACCCCGCTGGTCCTCACCCCGGAGGTGATCGCGGGGTTCCGCGAGCGCGCCGACTCCGGCGAGGCGCCCGACTTCCTCGCGGAGATATGGCCGCTGGTGGCGAAGGAGGTGGAGACGGTCTACTACTCCGCCCTGACCCGGCGGCCCGACGTCACCGCCCGCTTCCTCGCCGTACCGCACGGCGACCCGCGAGAGGCCCGCGTCCTGGACGAGTGCGGGGTCGCGGCGGCCGACCGGTGGTGCTGGCGGCGGATCGCCCGGCCGTACGGGGAGCGGGAGTTCTCGGGTCCGGGGCAGTGGCGGGCGTGGCTGCTGGCGCACCTGCGGGAGGACGCCGCGCAGGCCGCGCTCGGGAACGTACGGGGACCGCGCAAGGCGGCACTCGACGTGCTGCGCGATCTGCGCAACGAGATCCGGCTGGTGGTCGACCACGGCGGACTGAGCGGCGCCTCCCGCCGTGCGCACCTGGACCGCTGGTACACCCCGCTCAACGCCTTCCTCTCCATCGGGCCGCCCCGGCGCCGGATCGAGGAACTGGCCGCGCTGGTCGAGGCGGGCGTGGTGGAGGTGCTCGGCCCGGGGCTGGAGGTGCGGGCCGAGGACGGGGGCTGGGTGGCGTGCTCGCCGGACGTGCCGGGCTCGGCCGTCCGTGTGACCGCCCTCATAGAGGCGCGGCTCCCGGAACCCGATCTGCGGCGCACGGCCGACGAGTTGCTCGCCGCGCTGCTCGCGGACGGCGGCTGCCGGCCGCACACCGTGGACGGTTATGAGACAGGTGGGCTGGACGTGACGCGGCGGCCGTACTACTTGATAGACCGTCAAGGTGCCGTGCACGGAAGGCGGTTCGCGTTCGGTGTGCCCACGGAAGGGGTGCACTGGGTGACCGCGGCGGGGGCCCGGCCAGGGGTGGACTCGGTCACGCTGTCGGACGCCGACGCGGTGGCGCGGGCCGTGCTGCGGGTGGCGGTGTCCTGCGCGGAGCCGCGAACGGAGACGCCGCCATGGCCGAATGTTGAACTTGCAAGCATTGATTAGGTACCCCTAACCTGGGCCCTCGTTCGGTACCGCCGCCCCCACGACCGGCCTCCTCAGTCCCCGGCCGGTCCGACCGACACCGAAGAGGAGAAACCCCTCATGTCCGCACGTCTCAACTCCGCTCAGCCCTATGTGATCGGGCTCTTCCGCATCGTCCTCGGCCTGCTCTTCGCCGTGCACGGCGCCGCCTCCCTGTTCGGCGTCCTCGGCGGCGCCGCCGGCACCGACGGCGGCACCGTCGCGGCCGGTACCTGGCCCGGCTGGTACGCGGCCCTGATCCAGCTGGTCGCCGGCGGCCTGGTGCTGCTCGGCCTCGGCACCCGCGGCGCCGCGCTGATCGCCTCGGGCTCGATGGCGTACGCCTACTTCGACGTCCACCAGCAGGCCGCCCTGTGGCCCATACAGAACGGCGGCGAGCTGTCGGCGCTGTTCTGCTGGGCGTTCTTCCTGCTCGTCTTCACCGGTTCCGGCGCCTTCGGCCTGGACCGGTTCCTCGTCCGCCGCACGGCTCAGGACGGCGAGCCCGCGCCGGAGCAGTCCCCGGTGGCCGCCTGACCCGGGCGTCGGAGAGCCCGACCTGTGAACACTCTGTAATCGCCCCAGGAACCCCCGGCGAAGCTCCTGTCACACCCCCGGCGTACGCTGTATGGCTGTCAACGGGGGAGTGACGGGAGTCGTCGTGTTCGAGAGCGTGGGGTCGCTGGCGGCCGGGCCGTGGATCTATGCCGTGGTGGCCCTGTCGGTGCTGCTCGACGTGTTCCTGCCGGTCCTGCCCAGCGGTGTGCTCGTCATCACGGCCGGCACGGCAGCGGCGGCCGGCTCGGGCGCGGCGGCGGGCCAGGTCCCGCACGAGGTGCCGGACATCCTGGCCCTGATCCTGTCCGCCGCGACCGCCTCCGTCCTCGGCGACCTGGTGGCGTACCGGCTGGCCTGGCGCGGCGGGGAGCGGCTGGACCGGGCGATAGCCCGCTCCCGGCGGCTGACCACCGCGCAGGAACGTCTCGGCGACGCCCTCGCCCGGGGCGGCGGCGCGCTGGTCGTCCTCGCCCGCTTCGCCCCCGCCGGCCGCTCGGTCGTCTCCTTCTGCGCCGGCGCCGCGCACCGCCGCGTCCGCGACTTCCTGCCCTGGTCCGCCCTGGCCGGCCTGTCCTGGGCCGCGTACAGCGTGGCCCTCGGCTACTACGGCGCCCAGTGGCTGGGCGCGACCTGGCTGGCCACGGGCGTCTCGGTGGCGGCCCTGTTCGGCGCGGGCGCGGCAGCGGGTTTCCTGATGCGCCGCCCGGTTTCCTGAGCGCCCCGAAGGGGCGCGGGGAACGGCGCGGCCAGCCACAACAGTCCCGCAGTCGCCGAGGGGCCGGTAGCCCCACGGCGCGGCGGCGGATCTCAGCAGCCGGCCAGATCGTTCGTCAGCGCGCTCTTCTCCGCCGAGTCCACCGACAGGTTGTAGTAGTACTTCACCTGCACCCACGCCCGCACGTACGTGCACAGGTACGCCGACCGGGACGGCACCCACGTGGCCGGGTCCTGGTCACCCTTGGCCTGGTTGACGTTGTCGGTCACGGCGATCAGCTGCGGCCGGGTCAGGTCGTTCGCGAACGCCTGCCGCTGCGCCGTCGTCCACTTGCTCGCCCCGGAGTCCCACGCCTCGGCCAGCGGCACGAGGTGGTCGATGTCGAGGTCGGCGGCGGCGGTCCAGGTGGCGCCGTCGTACGGGGAGTACCAGCTGCCGCTGGTGGCGGCGCAGGAGGAGTCGGTCACGACGTTCGAGCCGTCGCGCTTGAGGACCGTCTCGCGGGTGTTGCAGCTGCCGCTGATGGTGATCCAGTGCGGGAAGAGATCGCGGCTGTAGCCGGTGCGGTTCTCGGTGGCCACGGTGAGCTGGGAGAGGTAGCTGCGGGCGGTGGCGCCGCTGACCGGCGTGGGGAGGGCCGCGGAGGCGTTCGGGGAGTTGAACAGGGCGACGGAGGCTATCAGACCGGTGAGGGCCGCGAGTATGCTCGTCCGTCGACGCGCGTAGAACTTCGGCATGCGTGAACTCCCTTGTGGGATGGCGGTGTTGGAGCGCGAGCGAGGGAATGCTCGCGGGGCGGTGTTGCCGGAGGGTGAGCGCTCGGTAAGAAGTTAGTGACGTGCACATGTCACGACAAGGTTGACGACGGAACTTTCACATCCCGTACGATGGGGAGCGCAGAAGGGGAGTAGCTCTTCGCCGGACCGTCGACATACTGCTCAGCGAGCCTGAGCCGGCGCCCGGAGGCGGACCACCGAGTTCCATCGAGGTCCGCCAGCGAGACCTTCGGCAGCAGTGCACGCCCGTGCCTTCCGGCGCGGGCTCCGAGTGCGCTGCCGTGCCGAGGTGTCATCGCGTGACGTACCACACTCTCGGTGGGGCAGCCCGACCGATTGAGGAACTTTGATCAGCATCACCGTGACGGCGCTCGTCTTCGGCGTCATCTTCCTCGCCGAACTGCCGGACAAGACCGCGCTCGCCGGCCTCGTCCTCGGCACCCGTTACCGCGCCTCGTACGTCTTCGCGGGCGTCGCCGCCGCCTTCCTGCTGCACGTCGTGCTCGCCGTCGCGGCCGGCAGCGTGCTGACCCTGCTGCCGCAGCAGATCGTGCACGCCCTCACCGGCGTCCTCTTCCTCGGCGGGGCCGCGATGCTCCTGCTGAAGAAGGGCGAGGAGGAGGAAGAGGTCAAGAAGCCCGCCGACCAGTCGTTCTGGAAGGTCGCGGGGACCGGCTTCATGCTCATCCTGGTCGCCGAGTTCGGCGATCTCACCCAGATCATGACCGCCAACCTGGCCGCCCGCTACGACGACCCGATCTCCGTCGGTCTCGGCGCGGTGCTCGGCCTGTGGGCCGTCGCCGGGCTCGGCATCGTCGGCGGAAAGGCCCTGATGAAGCGGGTGCCGCTGCGGCTGATCACGCAGATCGCGGCGCTGCTGATGCTGGCGCTCGGCGTGTGGAGCCTGTGGGAGGCGGTGAGCGGCTGACCGGGACGGCTCGGCCGTGCTGTCCAGCGGAGCTGAACGTCAGGTGAATGCTCGCCGGGGTGGTGGCGGGAACGGGGCCAGGTTTTGTACCGTGGGGGAACAAAGTGGCTCCCGCCCGTTTTCCCTGACCGGCGGGCGGGGCCGCCTTGTCCCTCCCGACGTCCCACCCGACCCGGGGCCTTTCGTTCCTGGAGCTGCCGATGCCGGCCACCGCCACGCCCACCGTCCTCACCGCCCGCGCCCTCCTGCTCGACATGGACGGCACCCTCGTCAACTCGGACGCCGTGGTCGAGCGCATCTGGCGGCGCTGGGCCGAGCGGCACGGGCTGGACGGTGACGAGGTGATGAAGGTCGTGCACGGCCGGCAGGGCCACGCCTCCATGGCCGTCCTCCTCCCCGACCGGCCGGTCGAGCAGAACCTCGCCGACAACGCCCGCATGCTCGCCGAGGAGACCGCCGACACCGACGGCGTGATCGAGATCCCCGGCGCGCGCACGTTCCTCTCCTCGCTGGAGGGGCTGCCGCACGCCCTGGTGACCTCCGCCGACGTCGCCCTGTCCACCGCCCGCATGAACGCCGCCGGGCTGCCCCTGCCGGCCGTCCGCATCACCGCCGAGTCGGTCGGCGCGAGCAAGCCGGACCCCGAGGGGTTCCTGAAGGGCGCCGCCGAACTGGGCGTCGACCCGGCCGACTGCGTCGTCTTCGAGGACTCCGGCGCGGGGATCGCGGCGGGGCGCTCCGCGGGGATGCGGGTGGTGGGCGTCGGTTCACGTGCGGTGTTTCATGAGCCGGACGTGGTGGTGCGGGACCTTACGGAGGTGCGGGTCGAGGCGGTGGCCGGTGGGGGGATTCGGCTGCACATCGGCTGACGCGGGGTTCCGGGCGCGTTGTGGGGGAGCGGGCGCGGGTTCGGGTGCGGTCTGGTTGTTCGCGTCCACGCGTCCACGCGGCGGCCCCGCATATCGATACAGCCCCGCGCCCCCTGGGTTGATGGCGCCCCGGCGTTCTCAAGGCTCCGTCGTCTCCGCCTCCAGGCTCTTCCGGGTGGCCGGGCCGTACGTTCCCAGGTCGTCGCCCCTGATGCCTCGGGCCAGCTGGTAGTTGCGTACCGCGTCCTCGACCGGGCGGGTGAAGGTGCCGTTGATCCGGTCGCCGTAGAGGTTCAGCCGGCGTAGGCGCTGCTGGAGCTCGGTGACCTCCGGGCCCGTGTCGCCGCGTCGGAGGACCGGTGGTGCGGCCGGTGTGGTCGGCGGGGTGCCCGAGGGTGTCGTCGACGGCGTCGGTGAGGCGGTGCGGGAGGTGCTGTCGGAGGGTGTGGGGGACGGGGTCGGCGAGGCGGAGCCCGGGGACGGGCTCGGGCCGGTCGTCGCCGAGGGGGAGGGGAGAGGTGCGCGGGGTGCGGCCGGGGGTGCCGGTGCCGTCGCCGAGGACGGTGCCCGTGTCGTCGTCTCCGGAATGCTCTCCCTGACCTCCTGAGCCGCCCGGTCCCGGGCCGGCGCCTGGTAGGAGAACAGCGCGAAACCGGCCACCGCGACGACGGCCACGCCCGCGCCCCCGGCGGCCAGCAGCACCGTACGACGGGAGCGCCGCCGGGGCCGGTCGTCCTCGGGCCCGGCCGTGGGCGCGTCCGGCTCCGCTGTCGGGGCAAACGGCGCGGGCGTCTCCGGGTGCGGTGGCGGTACGGCCTCGGCGGGTCGTGGGGGCGCGGGCTCCTCCGGGGCCGGGCGCATCTCCACGTACGGCCGTATCCGCAGCGGGTCGAAGTCCTCCGCCGCTGCCGCCTCGGCCGTGCGGGTCTCGCGCAGGGCCTCGGACGCGCGCGCCGTGCAGTCGCACGACGGCGTGTTGTCCGGCCCCCTCGGCGTCCCGCACTCCGGGCACAGGGTGCCCCGCTCTCCCGTCACGCGTGTGTCCCCTCCCCTCGGGAACTTCAGAGATTATGCGTATTCCCTCCACATCCGCAGGACTGGACAGGCCATAAGTGGTGACACCGATCACGATGGAAGAGGTGCACCCGAGCCCGGGAGGTCTCCATGGCGCTGGACACGCATGGCGCGGCGAAGGACGTGGGCAGCGGCGAACACGTTCCGGGCAGTGTGCTGGTGCCGATCGGCGCGCTGCTGCTCGGGCTGCTGCTCGCCGCGCTCGACCAGACCATCGTGTCGACGGCGCTGCCGACGATCGTGAGCGACCTCGGCGGCCTGGAGCACCTCTCCTGGGTCGTCACCGCCTATCTGCTGGCCTCGACCGCCGCCACCCCGCTGTGGGGCAAGCTCGGTGACCAGTACGGCCGCAAGCGGCTGTTCCAGACGGCCATCGTGATCTTCCTGATCGGGTCGGCGCTGTGCGGCACGGCGCGGGACATGCCCCAGCTCATCGCCTTCCGGGCGGTGCAGGGCCTCGGCGGCGGCGGGCTGCTGGTGCTGTCCATGGCGATCGTCGGCGACCTCGTGCCGCCGCGGGAACGCGGGCGGTACCAGGGTCTGTTCGGCGCCGTGTTCGGCACGACCAGCGTGCTCGGGCCGCTGCTCGGCGGGCTGTTCACCGAACACCTCAGCTGGCGCTGGGTCTTCTACGTCAACCTGCCCATCGGCGTGATCGCGCTCGCCGTGATCGCCGCCGCCCTGCGCATCCCGCGCCGCACCGCCCGCCACGTCATCGACTACCTGGGGACGTTCCTGATCGCCGCCGTCGCCACCTGCCTGGTGCTGGTCGCCTCGCTCGGCGGCACCACCTGGCCCTGGAACTCGGCGCAGATCATCGGGCTCGCCGTGCTGGGCGTCGTCCTCGCCGTGGCGTTCGTCGCCGTCGAGCGCCGGGCCGCCGAACCGGTCCTGCCGCTCAAGCTGTTCCGCATCCGCACCTTCACCCTGGCCGCCGTCATCAGCTTCATCGTCGGCTTCGCCATGTTCGGCGCGCTGACCTACCTGCCGACCTTCCTCCAGGTCGTGCACGGCATCTCCCCGACCCTGTCCGGCGTCCACATGCTGCCGATGGTGTTCGGCCTGCTGCTGTCGTCCACCCTCTCCGGGCAGATCGTCAGCCGCACCGGCCGCTGGAAGGTGTTCCCGATCGCCGGCACCGCCGTCACCACCCTCGGCCTGCTGCTCCTGCACCGGCTCGACGAGCACAGCGCGACCGCCGTGATGAGCGTCTACTTCTTCGTCTTCGGCGTCGGCCTCGGGCTCGTCATGCAGGTCCTGGTGCTCATCGTGCAGAACGCCGTCTCCTACGAGGACCTCGGCGTCGCCACCTCCGGCGCCACTTTCTTCCGCTCCATCGGCGCCTCCTTCGGCGTGGCCATCTTCGGCACGGTCTTCGCGAGCCGCCTCGGCGACAAGCTCACCGACGCCTTCCGGGGCGTGCGCCTGCCGCCCGGCGCCACCCCCGACGCGCTGAAGGCCGATCCCCGGGGCATCGCCGCCCTGCCGCCCCCGCTGCGCCCGGCGGCCCTGCACGCGTACGCGTCCGCCATCACCGACGTCTTCCTCTACGCCGCGCCCGTCGCCCTCCTCGGCTTCCTGCTGGCCTGGCTCCTGAAGGAGGACCGGCTGCGCGGCTCCGTCACCGCGCCCGACGTCTCCGAGACCATCCCGCCCAACCCGGTCGAGCGCTCCTCCTACGACGAGGTGTGCCGCGCCCTGTCCCTGCTCGGCACCCGGGAGGGCCGCCGCGAGATCTACCAGAAGATCACCGAACGGGCCGGATACGACCTGCTGCCCGCCGCCAGCTGGATGCTGCTGCGCGTCCGCCGCTACGGCTCCGTCGAACCGGCGGTGCTGGCCGAGCGCAGCCCGGTCCCGCTCCAGGCGGTCATGGCCGCCGCCCGCCAGGTCGAGGAACGGCGGCTCGCCGAACGCCGGGGCCTGGACCTCGTCCTGACCGACGCCGGCCGCGAGGTCGCCGAACGGCTCGCCACGGCCCGCGAGGAGTCCCTGGCCGAACTGCTCGGCGACTGGTGGCAGCCCGGCCGCTCGACCGACCTCACCCAGCTGGTCCGCGACCTCACCGGCGAACTCTGCGGCGCCGAACGCGAACGACCGCACAACGGCACGGTGACGAAGGTCAGTTGACGGCCCCCGCCGGCAGCAGTGCCTTGCGGAACCAGTGTTCGGCGTACGGGTCGGTGTTGTGCGGGCCGGTCTCCGTGTAGCCGAGGCGGGCGTACAGGGCGCGGGCCTCGACCAGGTCGCCACGGGTGTCGAGGACGATCCGCCGGGCGCCGAGGGCACGGGCGGCCTCCTCGGCGGCGGCGACGAGGAGCGGGGCCCCGCCCCGGCCGCGCAGCTCCGGCAGCACGAACACCCGGGTCAGCTCGGCCGTGTCCGGGCCCAGCAGCCGTACGCCCGCCGAACCGGCCGGCGTGCCGTCGTACCGCCCGACGAGCAACTGCCCGCGCGGCGGCGCGAGGTCGGCACCGCTGCGGGCCGCGACCTCCCGCTCCAGCTCGTCCGGGTCGGTGCGGTGCCCCTCGTGCAGCAGGTACCAGCGGTCGCTGACCTCCGTGTAGTACGCCCGCCACAGCGCGGCGGCGGCCGGGGAGTCGTACGGTTCCGGGGCGATCGTCCACGTCATGCCGGCCATTGTCGGGAGCCGTCCCACCCCCTCCGCAACCGGATATGTCGGGGCCGAACCGGGTCGGGGAGCCGTTTGTGGGCGGGCTTCCGGGTCACCCGAAGGGAGAACCGGCCAGCGGGGCCGGTCCGATCGGAAGGCAACCATGTCCACAGGCCTGATCATTCTGTTGATCGTGATCGCGGCGGTCGTGGTCCTCGGCGCAGCCGCCCTGACCGTGCGTGGCCGCGCCCGGCGCGGCGGGCCCCACCTGAAGCGGCGCTTCGGGCCCGAGTACGAGCGGACCGTGGCCCTGCACGACGGGGACACCAAGGCCGCCGAACGGGAGCTGACCGAGCGCCTCGAGCGCCACGGTGACCTGAGGGAACGGCCGCTGGACGGCGCCGAGCGGCAGCGGTACGCGGACCGTTGGACGGCCGTGCAGGAACACTTCGTCGACTCGCCCCGGCAGGCGGTGGCCGAGGCCGACCTCCTCATCGGAGAACTCGCCGCCGCTCGGGGCTACCCCGACGGCGGGCGGTACGAGGAGCAGCTCGCCGCGCTGTCCGTGCACCACGCCGACCACGTCGACGGCTACCGGCAGGTGCACCGGGTGGCCCGCGCGGCCACCGGCGCCGGACCGGGCGGGACCGGCGCGGGAACCGAGGAGCTGCGGTCGGCGCTGCTCGGCGCCCGGGCCCTCTTCGACGACCTGACCAGCGCCGAGCCCGGCCGGCACCGGGCCCCCGCCGGCACGGGCCGCCCGACGCCTCCCGCCACGACCCGCTCCCACGCCCGCTCCCACATGCCGTGGGCTCTGCACCGGAGCCGACCGAAGGAGAGCTGAACGCCATGACGGACAGGATGAGCGGCTCCGGCGGCGACCGGCACCGCCCGGAGCGCCTCTCGCGTGGGGACGAGTGGACGCCGGAGCAGGAGTCGGAACAGAGAGACGAGTGGGCACCGGGCGACGCGGCCCCCGGCCGTCGAACCCCGAGAAGGCCCCGCCCGGAGGAACGCCTGCCCGGCGAACCGGGAGCACGGGAGAGCGGAGGCGGCCGGGCTCCGGGCACGGGGCCCAGCCAGGGTGGCCGGGCTCCGGGCGCGGGGTCCGGCGGAGGCGGCCGGCCGTCGAGCGAGGGCGCGAGCGGCTGGCTCCGCGGCGCGGATGCGGCCGGCCGGACCCCGGAGGAGGACACGCGCGGCCGGACCCCGGGCGAGGGGGAGAGCGGACAGCTCCCCGGCTCGGCCGGCCCCGGCCGGGAAGGGCTGACCGGGGACGACCGCACCCCGGAGGACACGCCGCAGCCGCCCCCGGGCCCTGCGGGCATGCCGGAGTCCGGAGTGTCCGGGGATGCCGAGCCGACCCCGGGCCCGGTGGGAAGCCCCACCTCCGACGTGTCCGAGGACACGGAGTCCCGCCGGGGCGCCGCCGGGAGCCCCACCTCCGGAGTGTCCGGAGACGCCACGGGCCCCGCGCGCCACGGCTCCGAGGGACTGCGGCCCGGCACGGAGGAGCTGGGGCCGGAGACACCCGGTGCGGAGGGGCGAGGGTCGCGGATGTACGGCGGGCGGGACAGCCGCACCGTCGGTACGAGCACCGGTGGTCCCGAGTGGGCCGGGGAGGAGGAAGGCGTGATGCCGGACAACGGGCTCGGGGCTCCGTCCGTCGGTGAGGTCAGCGGGCGCGAGGCCCGGATGACCGAGGCGCGGGCGGCGGACACCTGGCCGACGGCGCCGGGCAGCCCCGCAGCACCCGGCCGCAGCGCCACCGGCGCCGTCGGGGCGACCGCCACCGCCCCCTCCGGCACCGGCGCCCCGCTGCTGCCGCACGAGGAGACCGAGCAGTGGGAGCGACGGCTGCGGGAGGTGGTGGCCGGGTTCGTGGACGAGCCCAGGGAGGCCGTCGAGCAGGCCGACCGCACGGTGGAGGAGATCGCCGCGCGGTTCACCGAGGCCGTCACACGTCGCCGCCGTACCCTGCGGATGTCCTGGGAGGGCACCGAGGGACGCGGCCCCGGCGCCGAGACCGACACCGAACAGCTGCGACTCGCCCTGCGCGACTACCGGGAGCTGGCCGGGCGGCTGCTACACGGCTGAGCCCGCCACGCCCCCGTCACCCCTGGCGGCAGCCCTGCGCTGCCGCCATTCGCGTACGACCTCCTCGACGTCGTACGGCTTCTTCCCCAGCGGCGGACCGGGCGGCGGCTTGAACATCATGTCCTTGATCCGGACGTTGACGTCTTCGATGATCTTCCGGGCGATCCGCTCCGAGGGCGCCGCGTACGCCGCCTCCAGCGCGTCCTCCGCCTCCTTGCGCAGCGCCAGCGCGGGCGGCAGCACGGCCAGCCCCTCACGGACCAACTTCCGCTTGACCCACCACAGTTCGTCGTAGGTGGAGTCGACCTCCGTGGGCAGCGGCGCCCCCGCACCCGGCAACCGGTCGAACTCCCCGCGCCCCTGCGCGTCGCGGATCTGCTTGTCCACCCAGGACTCGAACGGGACCCCCGGTGGCTTTCGCTCGGTCATGAACCCATTGTGCCGGACGCGACCCCGCCGGGCGTTTTATCATGCGGCGGCGGTACGGCACCCCGCCCGCCGCGCCGAAGCCACCGCACAGGACGTTTTTCAGGGGGAACCTCGTGCTCGAACTCACCATGGCCACCGTCTCCGGGGCGGACGCGGGCGCCACCGCCGGCATGACGATGGCCGAGGCGCCCAGCGAGCCCGGCGCCGTGCTGCGGATCGGCCGGGACGGGGCGGTGTGCCGGCTGGTCACCCCCGACGACTGGCTGTTCGTGTCCCGCGTCCACCTGGAGTTCCTGTGCGGCCCGGACGGCGCCTGGCAGCTGACCTGGCTGCGGGGCTCCCAGCCCGACCCGGCCTCCGAGGTCCGGCTCACCGTCGGGGAGTACGCGCAGCCCGTCGGCTACGGCGGGACCGTCCCGCTGCCGCACGGCGGGTCCGGCGAGATCGTCATCCAGGACCGCACCGCGCCGCGCAGCGTCAACGTCGGCTTCTACCACGAGGTCTGAGCCGACACGAGCACTGGCCCGAGTGACCTCAGCCGAGCACCCGGGCCAGCGCGAACCCGTCGTACCCCTTGCTGCCGACCGTCTGGATCGCCGTACCGGTCAACCGGGGGTGAGTGGCGATCAGTTCGATCGCGGCACGGGTGCCGACCACGTCCGGTTCGGTGCTGCTCGCGTCGGCCACCCGGCCGCCGCGCACCACGTTGTCCAGGACGATCAGGCTGCCCGCCCGGGTGAGCCGCAGCGCCCACTCCACGTAGTGCGGGTTGTTGGCCTTGTCCGCGTCGATGAAGACCAGGTCGAAGGGGGCCGGGTTCTCGTCGGCGAGCTTGGGCAGCGACTCCAGGGCCGGGCCCACCCGCACCTCCGCGATCCGGTCCAGGCCCGCGCGGGCGATGTTCCGCACGGCCACCTCCGCGTGCTTGGCGCTGTACTCCAGCGAGATCAGCCTCCCGTCCTCGGGCAGGGCGCGGGCCAGCCAGATCGTGCTGTACCCGGCGAGTGTGCCGATCTCCAGGATGTGCCGGGCGCCCTGCAACTCGGCGAGCAACTGGAGGAACTTGCCCTGCGTCGCCGTGACGGCGATGGCGGGCAGCCCGGCGGCATCACTGTCCCGCAGGGCCGCGCGCAGTGCCTCGTCGTCCGGTGACAGCGTGTTGATGAAGTAGTCGTCGACGTCGTCCCAGACCTGCGACCCGCTCATAGCGTCTGCTGCCTTTCCCGAGTGTCCTGCTCCGATGATCTCAGGAGAACGGCGTCTGCGGGCGACTGTTCGCAGGCTGGGGCGGCGCCCTAAACCGACGGTGTGCAAGCTCCCCAGGGGCGCGGGGAACTGCCCGAAAGGGCACGACGGACCCGCACCCGGCACACGGCCCGCACCCCTGCGGCGCTCAGCGACCCTCCACGGACGGCGCGGAACCCGGCAGCGGCCGCCCCGCCGACTCCGACATCCGCCACACCGCGACACCGCCCACGACAGCCGCGGCCATCATGTAGTAGGCGGGCATCATCATGTTCCCGGTCGCCCCGATCAGCGCGGTCACGACCAGCGGAGTCGTACCGCCGAACAGCGACACGGACACGTTGAACCCGATCGACAGGGACCCGTACCGCACGCGCGTCGGGAACAGGGCGGGCAGCGCGGCCGGCATGGCCGCCGTGAAGCACACCAGCAGCAGACCCAGCGCGCCCATGCCCAGTCCCACGGCCAGCAGGCTGCCCTCGCGGATCAGCAGCAGGGCCGGGATGGACAGGAACAGGAAGCCCGCGCAGCCCGCCGCGATCACGGGTCGGCGACCGACCCGGTCGGTCAGCGCGCCCACGAACGGCTGGACGATCATCATCAGGGCCATCACACCGAGCACGACCAGCAGCCCGTGCGTCTCGTCGTACTTCAGCTCACTGGTGAGGTAGCTCGGCATGTACGACAGCAGCATGTAGTCGGTGACGTTGAAGACCAGGACCAGGCCCATGCACAGCAGCAGGGACTTCCACTGGCCGGCGATCATCTCGCGCAGCGGCACCTTCGGCCGGGCCGCCTCCGCCTTCTCGACCTCCGCCGCGAACGCCGGGGTCTCCTCCAGCCGCATCCGCAGATACAGGCCGATGATGCCCATCGGGCCCGCGATCAGGAACGGGATGCGCCAGCCCCACGAGGTGAGGTCGTCCGAGGACAGCAGGGCGGTCATGAGCGTGACCAGGCCCGCGCCGCCGATGTAGCCGGCGAGCGTGCCGAACTCCAGCCAGCTGCCGAAGAAGCCGCGCTTCTTGTCCGGCGCGTACTCGGCGATGAAGGTGGACGCGCCCGCGTACTCACCGCCGGTGGAGAAGCCCTGCACCAGGCGGGCGGCGAGCAGCAGGAGCGGCGCGCCGACGCCGATCGTCGTGTACGACGGGATCAGGCCGATGGCGAACGTACCCGCCGCCATCATGATCATCGTGACCGCGAGGACCTTCTGCCGGCCCACGCGGTCGCCCAGCGGGCCGAAGACCATGCCGCCGAGCGGGCGGACCAGGAAGGCCGCCGCGAAGGCGCCGAACGTCGACAGCAGCTGCGCGGTCGGGTTGCCGGACGGGAAGAAGACCTTGCCCAGGGTGACGGCGATGTAGCTGTAGACACCGAAGTCGAACCACTCCATCGCGTTGCCGAGCGCCGCCGCCTTCACGGCGCGCTTGACGAGCGCGGGGTCGGTGACGGTGACGTCGCGGGCGGCACGGGCCTGGGCGGCCCGCCGCGACTTGACGGGCGGGGTGACGGCTGTGGCGGTGGTAGCGGTCGCCAAAACGGGGCTCGCCTACCTTTCGACGGGGACAGGGACGGGACCCGGACGGCGACGGTGACGTACGACGGGCCGAAAATCGACCATAGGCGGAGATCCGCCCCTTACGTCTTGTACGCGTATCGATGCACAGTGCAGCTAAAGGGCGCATACGCAGGTACGTCTGCCCGCTCACGCGGTGCCGTTCCAGCAGCTCACTGTGATCCTTGTCGCGCCCCCGGCGCGCAACCGGGTGTACCCCGGACTAAGGTCTTTCGGACAAAAGGAGACCGACGTCAGGTGAATCGGGGGTTGCCTGCGTCCCTCTCCCGGGGGTCTGCGAGTCTCAGAAGGAGCGCAGAGGGGAACCCGGCGCGCAGCCGCGGCCGGGACGACGGGGTGGGAGGCCGACGAGGCGTGGCGAACGTGGAGCACAGCGGGCGACCGGCGGACGTCTTCGGAAGATCGGCGGTCGGGGCGCGGCTGCGCGCGACCCGGCTCGCGCTGTGGGCGGTGGCCGCGATCCTCGCCGTACGGCAGATGACCGTCGTCCTGACCACCCCGAGCGGCGAACGGCTCACCGACCTGGAGACCTGGGTCGGCCCCGAGGGCGTCCTGCACGTGAACGGCTCGATCTACGACTCGACGCGGTTCACCGGCACCCCCTTCGGCGGCCTGGTCCTCAAACCGCTCACGCGTTCGGCCGAGGCCGCCCTCGGCTGGGGCTGGACCTTCGGCACCCTGCTGCTCGTCGTCGCCCTCGGGCTGGTGGCCGCCCGCGCGCTGCCCCAGCCGATCAGCCGGCGCACATCGCTGCTGGCCGCGCCCGTCGCCATCAGCCTGCTCATGCTGTCGCTGCCCGTCCGCAACACCCTGTGGCTCGGGCAGACCAGCATCATCCCGGTCCTGCTCGTCCTGCTCGGCTGCTTCACCGTACGCGGGGAACGCGCGAGCGGCCTGTGCATAGGCCTGGCCGCCGCCCTCCAGCCGACCGTCCTGCTCATCGCCCCGCTGCTGTGGTTCACCGGCCGCCGCAGGGCCGCCCTCACCACGGCCGGCACCTTCGCCGCCTGCACCGCGCTCGCCTGGGCCGCGCTGCCGCACGACTCCCACACCTACTGGGTGCACCACATGGCCGGCGTCGGCCTCGGCGGCAAGGCCGACGCTCTCGCCAACCAGTCCCTGCACGGGGCCCTCCTCCGCCTCGGCTTCACGGGCCCCTCGGAGATCGCGCTCTTCCTGCTCCTCGGTGCCGGCGTCGCCGCGCTCGCCCTGCGCCGCGCGGTCCGCTACGCCCACGACGGCCAGCTCCTCCTCGCCGTCGCCCTCACCGGCTGCGCCGCCGTCGCCGTGTCCCCGACCACCTGGCAGCACCAGCTGCTGTGGGTGCTGCTCGCGGTGGTCGGCCGGGTCGGCAGGCGGGCCTCCGACCGTTACGTCTGGCCGGTCGCCGTCGTCCTCGTCACCACGCTCCCGGCGAAGATGATGCTGCCGAACATGCCGGTGGTGTACCCGCTGCGGGACAACCTGGTCCTGCTCGCGGCCCTGGCCGCCGCCACGGCGGTGCCCTTCGTTTCCCGCACATCCCCGTACTACCAGACCCCGATACCGACGGAGTACGCCCCGCAGGCCCCGGCCCGCTTCCGCCGCATCCCCCTCCTGCCCTTCCTGCGCCGGGTGCTCACCCGCCCCAACCTCCTCCTGGAACTGCTCCTCATCCGCGTCACGTACGCGGCCTACCAGCAGGTACGGCTGGCGGCGACCGGCGGCAGCAACTCCGAGGGCCGGGCCACGGCCGAGCAGCACGGCCATCTGATCCTCGACGCCGAACGCTTCCTCCACATCGACATCGAACACGCGGTCAACCACGCCGTGGTGAAGATCGACTGGCTGCGGGACTTCTTCGACTTCTACTACGAGTCGTTCCACTTCGTCGTCCCGCTGACCGTCCTCGGCGTCCTGTACTGGCGCCGCCCGGTCGACTACCGCTGGGCCCGCGCGTCCCTCGGCTTCGCCACGCTGCTCGCCCTGATCGGCTTCTGGCTCTTCCCGCTGGCCCCGCCGCGCCTGATGCCCACGCTCGGCATCATCGACACCGTCCACGGCGTCCAGGACTTCTCCAAGCCGGACTACGGCACCCTGACCGCCCTCACCAACCAGTACGCGGCGATGCCCTCGCTGCACTTCGGCTGGTCCCTGTGGTGCGGGGTGGTGATCGCGGTGATCGCCCCCAAGTGGTGGATGAAGGCGCTGGGCCTCCTGCACCCGCTCTTCACCGTCTCGGCCATCGTCGCGACCGGCAACCACTGGGTCCTGGACGCGGTCGGCGGCGCGGTGGCGGTCGGCACGGGCTTCGCCCTGTCGTACGCCTTCCAGGGCCCGCGAGCGCGGACGCGGGCGGGGATGAGGGAGACCGGGGTCGGGGTCGGTGACGGTACCGGGGCCGGGGAGGTTGGGCGTGTGGGCGTTGGCGGCAAGTGACCGTTGGGCCGCTCGCTTCTCGGTCAGTGTCGTGCTTCCGCGGTCCGCGTC